>JAJFLJ010000083.1 GCA_021772755.1 Candidatus Sumerlaeota bacterium | reverse complement strand
CCGCCCGACTTCCACCGCTTGCGCCACCGCGCCGGGGGGCCTCTTCTCGAACCATGAACGGTCCGAACCGCTCCTTCTGGAAGACCCACTGGCCGTCCATCCTTCTGGTGGCCACCGATGTCGTCGGGTTCAGCGTCGCCTGGCGGCTCGCGTACCTGCTGCGGGCGAACCTCTCCCCGCCCCTTGGGATCATCAACGAACTTTCGCCCTACCTCAAGGTCCAGGCGCTCGTCGTTCTCGTCGGGATCGTGAACTGCGCCATGTTCGGGCTCTACCGGACGCGGCGGCGGCTCTCCTCGCTGACGAACTGGGGCGGCCTGCTCAAGTCCGCCTACCACTATCTGCTGTACATGATGGTGATCGGCTACTTCTTCAAGGAGCTGGACCTTGGCCGGTCGGTCATCTTCATCGCGGCGGTCTTCTGCGGGCTGTACCTCTACGCGAGCCGCACGGCCTTTCGCGGTCTGAAGTCGGCCGCCATGCGCCGGGGCACCGCCCTGGTGCGGGCGGCCATCGTCGGCACCGGGCCGCTGGCGCGCGAAGTACACGCCTCCCTGGTCACCCATCGCGAGATCGGCTTCGAGCTGATCGGATTCATCCGCCACCCCGAGGACGGCGGCGACACCCCCGCGCCCGACATGGCGATCCTGGGCGAGGCGACCGGCATCGCGGAGGTCGTCCGGCGCGAGGGCATCGAGGAACTCTTCGTCGCGGTGCCGCATCTCGAGACCGCGGACCAGCTCGACCTCATCAACCTGGGCCAGACGCCGGGGCTGCGCATCCAGCTGGTGACGAACATGTTCGGGGTCATCGCGTCGCGCGCGAAGGTCGACGAAGTCGCCGCGTTCCCCGTCATTACGCTGCACGACGGCCATCTGCCCCGCCCCCAGGCGTTCGTGAAACGCGTCTTCGACGTCGCCGTGTCGGCTCTCGCGACGGTCGCGTGGCTGCTGTTCTTCCACTGGTGGATCGCGCTGTGGATCCGGCGCGACTCGCCCGGGCCGGTTTTCTTCGCCCAGGAACGCGTCGGCCGCGACGGCGCGCGTTTCGTCTGCCTGAAGTACCGCACGATGCACACCGGCGCCGAGCGCTACGCCGTCGCCCCGGCGGAGTCCGACGACCCGCGCGTCACCCGCGCCGGACGCTGGCTGCGCAAGACGAGCCTGGACGAACTGCCGCAGCTGATCAACGTGCTGCGGGGCGACATGGCGATGGTCGGCCCGCGCCCCGAAATGCCCTTCATCGTCGAGGGATACCGCGAGTGGCAGAAGCGCCGCCTCGACGTCAAGCCGGGCATCACCGGTCTCTGGCAGGTCATCGGCCGCAAGAACCTGCCGCTTCACCTCAACATGCAGTACGACTTCTACTACATCATGAACCAGTCGCTGCTGCTCGACATCGAAATCCTGATCCGAACGGTGCCCGCGGTCCTCAAGGGCCGCGGCGCGTTCTGATGCACGGAGGGAATCCGCGGCGAATCTCCGCGTCTCGGCGTCTTCGCGCGAAACCATGACCGAACGAACCTCCATCTTCCGCCGGCGCCGCGTGCTGATTCTGCTCGGGGTCAACGCCGCGGCGCTTCTGCTGCTGGCGGCGGTCTTCGAGATCGGGCTGCGCATCTTCGCGCCGGACTGGCTCTCGGCGACGATGGATTATCAGAGCGAGGGCGGGCGCGCCGACGAGGTCGGGACGGACCGCGCGTGGAGCGTCGTTCGCGAGTACGGCGAGTTCGTCAAGTTCGTCCCGCATTCCGACTTCGACATGGTCCACGCGGAATTCCGGGAGAAGGCGAACATCGACGAATTCGGCGGGCGGAGGCTGGAGGCGACATCGTCCGGCGATGCGATCGTTCCCTTCGTCGGCGATTCGTTCGTGTTCGGTATCGGCGTCGCCGACGGCGAGACGTTCGTCGACGCGATGCAGGAGCACTTCGACGAGCGGCTCCTGAACCTGGGCGTTCCCGGTTCGTCGCTGCCGGAACAGCGCTTCATCGTGAAGCGCCGCCACGAGGAGCTCGGACGTCCCGCGCTCTGCTTCGTCGTCGTGTTTCTCGGCAACGACCTGACCGACATGGTGAACCGCTATCGCGAGGCGGCGCGGCGGGCGGCGACCGGCGCACCGCGCGGGCAGCCGGCGGGCATGGAGCGAACGCGTCCGCAGCGGAGTCTCGCATGGCGCATGAACGCGTGGCTGCACGAGTCGTGGATTCGCCGGCTCTATTCCGTGCAGTACCTCAAGGCGAAGGCGCTGGCCGCGATGAACCGGAGAGGCGGGCGCGGAAACATGGACCCGGTCTTTCGCGTCATGAACCCCGGGAACGAAGAGCTGCTGGCGGAGGTGCGCGACATCCTCGCGGCGGAACTCGACGAGTGGGAGACGCTGCGGGGGGAGCTCGGAACGGAGTTCGTCTTCGTTCTGATTCCCGACCGCCACCAGGTCGTTGCGGAGGAGAGGGACGCGCGCGCGAAGTACTACCACCTCGATCCTGCGCTGCTCGATCCGGGTCTTCCCAACCGCGTTCTGACCGATGAACTCCTGCCGCGCGGATTCCGCGCCATCGACACGACCGACGCCATCCGTGCCGCAGGCGACCCCGCACGGATGTACTTCCGGCGCGACAACCACCTGACGAAAGAGGGCCACGCGCTGGTCGCGCGCACGGTCCTCGCCGAACTCGGAAACGAATAGAGAGGTGTGGTCGAAGCGAGCGGTGCGCGGAATCGCCGGGTCGCGTCGCCAGGGCTTCGGACGCGTTTCGTCTTCCGGCAGGGCGTGCCGTTCCTCGCCTTGCGCGGTCCGTCGCCGGGGGGATTTCGAAGAAAAATGGCGGTGAGGGTGGGATTCGAACCCACGAGACCGGGTGACCGGCCTACCCGCTTTCGAGGCGGGCTCCTTCAACCACTCGGACACCTCACCGCACCAAGGGGGCGCAGTCCTTCGGTCAGACGCCTCGGCACGTCAATGGTGGAATTGCCCCCGGGCGGGATTTCGTCTTGACGGGGGGACCCGTGGCGGCGACCTACTGCGCGGCACGTCAGGAGACGTTTCTCTCGTGAACCGCCCGACCCACACCGCCTTTGCCCCCGCGCCGCTCTCCGAGCGCAGCGGGAACCGGTGGGCGTCGGAGCGTCAGACCCGGGTTTGCGGCGCCGCGGCGCTGCTCGTAGTCGTACGACTGCCCTGAGGTTGCGCCTTCGGGAGAGGCGGACGCGCGAATCTCAGGGCCGAATCCGAACCGCTGCCATCGTCATGGCGGCGGATTTTTGTTTCCGAACGGCAACCCGACCCCCCACACCCGACCCACACCAACGGAGCCGCCTGCCATGGCCATCGCAGAAGAATCGATCATCACGCTGGAAGAGGAGCGCCGCGGCGGACCCCACCCGCTCGCCGGCAAGGAAATGATGGGCGCCGAAATGGTGATCCAGGTTCTCGCCGACCAGGGCGTGGACATGATCTTCGGCTACAGCGGCGGGGCGATCCTGCCGACGTACGATGCCATCTTCCGCTACAACGCGGAGCACGCCGAGAAGGAGATCCGCCTGGTCGTTCCCGCCAACGAGCAGGGCGCCGGCTTCATGGCCGCAGGCTATTCGCGCTCGACGGGCCGCCCCGGCGTCTTCCTGGTCACCAGCGGACCGGGCGCCACCAACTGCGTGACGCCGATCCGCGACTGCGCGGCCGACAGCATTCCCGCGATCCTGATCTGCGGCCAGGTGCCCCGCGCCGCGATGGGCACCGACGCGTTCCAGGAGGCGCCGGTCTACAGTATCATGCAGTCCTGTGCGAAGCACACGTTCCTGGTGCTCGACCCCGAGGAGCTGGAAGCGACGATCCGCACGGCGTTCCGCATCGCGACGACCGGACGCCCCGGACCCGTCGTCATCGACATTCCCAAGGACGTCCAGAACTGGATGGGCAAGTTCCGCGGCGAAGGGTATCTGAACCTGCGCGGGTACGAGAAGCGTCTGGCGAAACTGCGCGCCAGGCGCGTGGAAGAGGAGAGCATGGCGGACTTCTTCCGCATGCTGGAGCAGAGCAGCCGGCCGCTGATCTACGCCGGCGGCGGCGTCATCAATGGCGAGGCGGCGACGGAACTGCGCGAGTTCGCTGAAACGCTCGGCATTCCCGGGGTGACGACGCTGATGGGGATCGGCGCGCTCGACACGACCGGCGATCTCTCGATGCACATGCTCGGCATGCACGGCACGGCGTTCGCCAACTACGCGGTGGAGGACTGCGACTTCCTGATCGCGGTCGGCGCTCGGTTCGACGACCGCGTGGCCGGCAAGGTGGCGGAGTTCGCCCCCAACGCACGCAACATCGCGCACCTGGACATCGACGCGGCGGAGATCGGCAAGGTCAAGAACGTGACGTGGTCCTACGTCGGCGACACCGGCCGGTGCTTGGACGACATGGTGCGCCACGCGAAGCGGACGGGTTTCAAGAAGGATTTCTCCGCATGGCGGAAACACTGCGCGGAGCTGAGAGCGGCGCACCCGCTGAACTGGGACCGCGACTCGCCGAACATCCAGCCGTACTATGTGATCGAGGAGCTGAACAGGATCACGAAGGGCGAGGCGATCGTCGCCACGGGCGTCGGCCAGCACCAGATGTGGGCGGCGCAGTACTTCGACTTCAAGCGGCCGCGCACGTGGCTGACGTCGGGTTCGATGGGAACGATGGGCTTCGGCCTTCCCGCGGCCATCGGCGCGAAGATGGCCAACCCCGACAAGATCGTCATCGCCGTGGACGGCGACGGAAGCATCCGCATGAACCTGGGCGAGCTGGAGACGGCGACGACCTACGGGGCCGGCGTGAAGGTCCTTCTGCTCAACAACCAGGGCGACGGCATGGTGCGCCAGTGGCAGCGCCTGATGTTCGACGAGCGCTTCAGCGGCACCGACAAGACGATGCACAAGAAGGACTTCGTCAAGGCGGCGCAGGCGGACGGGTACGAGTTCGCCGAACGGCTCAACATCGACGAGATCGACAAGGTCCCGAAGATGCTCAAGCGCTTCGTCGAACACGACGGTCCCGCGTTCCTGGAGGTCATGATCGATCCCGCCGCGCTGGTGATGCCGATGGTCGGCCCCGGCAAGAGCTATCGCGAGATGATCGTCGGCGAATGGATCGTGCCGCGCGAACAGGGCGCCCCCGCCGCGCAGATGGACGGCAAGACGAAGGCCGACCTGTTCTAGGCGAATTCCCCGAACGGTTCCGACACCCGAAACACCCGACCCACGAACGGAGTCCAGCAATGACATCCACGAACGGCGCCACCCTCTCCGCGCCTTCCGCAACGAAGCACGTTCTCGGCGTGCTGGTGGAGAACCACCACGGCGTTCTCTCCCGCATCGCCGGTCTCTTCGCGGCACGCGGCTTCAACATCGATTCGCTGACGGTCAGCGCCACGGAGGACTCCTCCATGAGCCGCATGACGGTGACGCTCTGCGGCGACACGGCGGTGATCGACCAGATCCGCAAGCAGCTCGACAAGCTCGCCGAGGTCGTCACGGTCGAGGACCTCACCGAGCAGGGCGCTCACATCGAGCGCGAACTGGTCCTGGTGAAGATCGCCTATCCGCGCGAGAAGCGCACCGACCTGCTGGAGATCGCCGCGACCTTCAAGGCCCGCAGCGTCGATATGACGCCGGAGACGATCGCCTTCGAGATCAGCGGCAACCAGGAGAAGATCGACAACTTCCTGACGATGATCACGCAGGACGCGCGCATCGTGGAGATCGCGCGCTCGGGCGTCGTCGCCCTCGTCCGGGGGCCGGGCGGACTGCGCAAGTCCTTCTACGAGGACTGAGGCGAACGTCCCGGGAGACCGCCGCGAGTGACCGAAGCCGACGCGACAGACACACGGTCGAATCCACGGAGCAGACGGGCGGTTCTGCTCCGTTTTCCTTTTTGGGGGCTCTATCTCGCGTTGCTCGCGCTCTTCGTCGCGCGGTCGGGCTTCGAAGTCGGCGGCACCGTTTTCTTCGCTCTCTTCGACGACGCGATGATCTCGATGCGCTACGCCCATCACCTGGCCGAAGGGCGGGGACTCGCGTGGAACGCCGACGCGCCCCCTGTCGAAGGCGTGACGAACCTGCTCTGGACGCTCTGGATGGCGGTTCCGCACCTGCTGGGGATCCCCGTCGCGAAGACGTCTCTCTTCGTCATGGCGACGGGCGCGGGCCTGATGGTGGCCGTCGTCGTCCTGACGGGACGGGTCGCGCGGCTCGTCTTTCCGGACTCTCCGGTCGTGCCGTGTGCCGCCCAGGCCGTCGCGGGCATGTCGTATGGGCTGGTGTTCTGGACACTGCGGGGCATGGAGGTCGGCCTGCTCGCCGCGCTCTTTCTCGCGAGCGCAGTCTGCGTTCTCGACCGCCGCGCGGGCGCCACCGCGCGCCAGCTGGCGCTGGGTGCCATCACCGTCGCCGCGCTTGCGACGCGTCCGGACACGCTGCCGGTCGTCGGAATCGCGTGGCTCTGCTTCGCGTGGTCCGACGGTTGGCGGCGCGCGGTACCCGGCTTCGCGATCGTCGCGGCGACGGTCGCCGGCATGACGATGTTTCGCGTGCAGTACTTCGGCGACGCGCTGCCCAACACGTGGTATCTCAAGATGACCGGATCGACGCTGTGGGAGCGCGTCGCACGCGGCGCGTACTGGCTCGGCTTCTCCGTCTGCGTTTCGCTCTGGCCGCTGCTGGTTCCGGCGGCGCTCGGTCTGTGGAACGGCGAATCGCGAAGATCGTTGTGCGGTCCGGGATCCTTCCTGGCCGTCGTTCCCCTGGTTCTCGTGGCGTACTCGGTCTACGTCGGAGGGGACGCGTGGGAGGACTTCCGATTCGCGAACCGCTACGTCGCGCCCGCCATTCCGTTCCTGGCGATTCTCGCGGCCGGTGCCATCGAAGCCTTCTTCCGAAGCGCGACCGCGACGTCGATCGTGCGCGCGGCGGGAACGCTTCTGGGGATCGTGGCGATCATGCGGGGCGTCGCGCTGCTGATGACGATTCTCGGCGAGGGATGGAAGCTCGGCGAAGGCGCCGACACGCTTCCCTACACGGTGTCGGCGTTGGTATCCATCGCCGTCGGCGCGGCGGTGATCGGACTGACACCGCTCCTCGTCGCGCGATCGCCGGGAGGAAGTTCGAAGTGGCGGCGTTTGCTGGATGAACTGCCGGCGGCGTTGCACAGACGACCGGCGGCATGGGCGCTTCTCGTCTTTCTCCTGCTCTGGGCGCCCTGCGAATCGTCGCTCTGGATGCGATGGCTGGCGGCCGGATACGAACAGAGGCTGGAAACCGTTCACCAGACGCGTCTCGCCGTGCTGATCGAAGCCGCATCCCCCGCCGACGCGTCCATCGCGGTCTCCTGGGCCGGCACGATTCCGTATCTGACCGACCGACCGGCGATCGACCTTCTGGGAAAGTCCGATCCGGTGATCGCCCGCGGAGCGAGAGCGCGCGACCGGTTCGCGCCGGGCCACGACAAATGGGACTACGACTACAGCATCGGCAGGCTCCAGCCCGACATCGTCGTCGATCTCGATTCCTCCACCCGCGAGGAGCATCGCCGGATTCGCGCCTACGGATACAGGCTTCTGCCCAGCGGACTGCTTGTGCGCGACGCCAGCCGGAACATCGACCGCGATCTGCTCGGCACGTTCTGGATGGAGGACGCCGCGTTCGACGCCGCCATGGAATCCCTGCGGGAGAAATAGCGCGCGGTCCGGCGACTTGCGTTGACCGGCGGCACACCGAATGCTACGCACCACCCGGATGGTGCGGGGACGTTCACGCCATCGCAGAAGTCACGCCGATGCAGAGAGAGCGACATTGAACCGGGGACTCGGACGCGTCGCGATCGTCGGCGTCGGGGACGTCGGTTCCACGACGGCCTATTCGCTGATCAACGCCGGAGCGGTGCGCGAAATCGTTCTGACGGACGTGAACCGCGCGCGCGCCGACGGCGAGCGCATGGACCTGGAGCACTGCGTCCCCTTTACGCGGCCCGTGAACATCGAGGTGCGCGCGGTCGGCGAAGTGGAACGGTGCGACCTGGTCGTCGTCACCGCAGGCGCCGCGCAGCGGCCCGGCGAGTCGCGCCTGGACCTGGTCCAGCGCAACGTCGATATCTTCAAGACCCTCTTCCCCGCCCTCTCCCGCAACAACCCCGATTCGATCTTCCTGATCGTCTCGAACCCGGTGGACATCATGACGCGGGCGGCCCTGAAGCTGTCGGGCCTGCCGCCGGCCCAGCTCTTCGGAAGCGGAACGATTCTGGACACGGCGCGGTTTCGCGCGCTGATCAGCGATCACTTCAACGTTTCCGCCGCGAACGTCCACGGCCATGTGATCGGCGAGCACGGCGACAGCGAGGTCCTGGTCTGGAGCCGCGCCCGCGTCGGGCCCTTCTACGCCGACGAGTACTCCGGCATTTCCGGCATTCCCCTGGCCGACGCCGACAAGGAGCGCATCGACCGATCGGTGCGCCGCGCGGCCTACGAGATCATCGAGCGCAAGGGCTCGACCCATTTCGCCATCGGGTCGGCCTGCACCCGCCTGGTGCAGTCCCTCCAGGACCCCAAGGGGTCGCTCTACAGTCTGAGCCGCCGGTTCGAGGGCATCTACGGCCTGGACGGCGTCTGCATGTCCATCCCGACTCTGGTGAGTCGCAGCGGCGCAGACCGGCAGATCGAGCTGGCCCTCTCCGGCGGGGAACGCGCGGCCCTGATGGAGAGCGCGGAGGTTCTGGAAGAGGTCTGGCGCAACGTGACTTTCGACTGACGGCGGGCACGAGGCAGGCGCTTTATGGCCCGTCGCTCCGCCGCCGCCGAATCCCTTGGAGTATTGTTTGACTTCCCGCGCCCTCTTGGCCAGCCTCATAGCCCTGGTCTGGCGAACGGGCCCGACCATGACTCGACAGGTTGCCGGAGCCCCCGGATGCCGGGCACCATGACAGATACAGCCCCCTCTCAGCAAAACGTCGATCGAAGCATTCTCTGCGCCGTTCTGGACGACGGACGCGTTGCCATCGTGCGCGCCGTGGGCCGCGGAACGTTCGTCAACAGCGTTCCCCTCAAGCGCTTCGCCGACCACCTGGCCGCGCGGTCCAAACCCGAGACCTTCATCCTGGACCTGGAGCAGTGCGAGACCATGGACTCCACGTTCATGGGAATCCTCGCCTCCATCAGCATCGCCCAGGAACGCGCGAACCGCGACAAGGTGATCGTCGCGAATCCCAACGAACACATCGTGAAGCTTCTCAAGACGCTCGGCCTGATGCGGCTCCTCAACGTCCACGAGCCGGAACGCAAGAAGGACCGCGAACTGATCGGCAAGGCGGAGCACGAACTGAAGCCGGCCGAGGCGGACACCATCAGCCACATCGACCAGATCAACCACACGCTGAAGGCCCACAAGACGCTGATCCCTCTCGACGAGGAAAACCAGGACCGCTTCCAGTCCGTCGTCCACTACCTCGAAAAGAGCCTCGAAGAAGAGGGCGGCGGAGACATGCCGACCGTCTGACGCACCGGGCCGCGGTTTCCGCCTTCCGCATTGACCCTCCCCTCGCCCGCCTCCGGGTTCTCCCAATACTCCCCCGGAGACGGAAACGCTGAGCGAACTTCCCGCCGACATTCCCGACGACCGCAGGCTTTCGTGGCGGTGGCATCTCGGCGTGTTCGCCTTCTTCGCGATCACCGCCGTGGGCATGATGTGGCCCCAGTACCCCGCCACCACCTGGGGAACGATGCTGGATCACGTCGATATCGACGCGACCTACCTGGCGACCGTCATCTGGTGGGAGCACACGGCGATCCTCTCGAACCCCGGCGCGATCATGGACGCTCCGTTCTTCTCGCCCGCGAAATCGGCGGTGGCCGCGTCCGACCACATCCTCTCTCTCTCGCTGCTCACGCTTCCCCTCGCGTGGATGCCGGGGAACCCTCTGGTGCTCTATCGCGTCTGCAACGTGCTCATGATCGCGCTGACGGGATGGGGAATGTGGCTGCTGGTCACGCGCCTGACGGGAAGCAGACTGGCGGGACTGCTGGCGGGCGTGATCTGGGCGTTCTGCCCCCATGCGCTGCTTTCGCTCAACCGTGCGCATGTCATGCCATCGCCGTTCTGGGCGCCGCTGGTCCTGTTCCTGATCCGGGACCACGTCCGTCCCTCCGTCCGCACGTTCGCGGCAGCTCTCGCCATGCTGCTGCTCTCGGTCTACACGGGCTGGTACATGACGCTGTTCACCATGTTTCTGATGGCCTGCTGGTGCCTGGCGGTCGCCATCGCGAATCGCGGACGGCCCGGGTGGGCGTGGACGGGGCGAATGGCGCTGGCCGGACTGGTCGTCGCTGTCGCGCTGCTGCCGGTCTACTTCGTCTACAGTCGGCTGAACACGACGGTCTACTTCTTCTCGGACACCGCGCTGAGAAGCCGTTTCCTCCCCTGGCAGATGGCCATCCCCAGCTGGCCGTATCCCCTCGGCCGGTTGTTGACGAGGTGCGGCGTCGAACTGAGCGAATTCCATCTCGCCTACACCGGCATCGTCGTCTGGCTTCTGTTGGTGTCGGGAGGCGCTCTGTTCATGGCGGGGCGGCGCGGCTCCGCGTTGTGGTCCTGGACGCGAAGACCAGTGCCGCTCTTCGCGATCTTCATGGTCCTCGTCGGCGCCGCGTTCGCCGCAGGGCCGAGAAGCCACGTTCTCGGGCACGATATCTATCTGCCCTTCACCTGGATCGGACGAATCGCGGAACCCCTCAAGTTCAGCCGCTGGCCTTCGCGCTACGGAACGCTGGCGGTCTTCGGTCTCGCGATTCTCGCCGGTTTCTCGGCCTTGTACATTGGACACCTCGTCCGCGCGCGATGGGGCCTGCGCGCGTGGCGGATCGGCGCGCTCTCGCTCTGCGCGCTGGCGACGGTCGATCTTCTCCCCCGGATTGGCAGAGGACACGATCCCGTTCCGATGACGCCAGTGCTCCACCGTCTGGCCGACCGCGAGAACATCGACCTCGTTGCGGAGACGCCATTGTACGGCGTCGAGGACGCCACCGCGGCGATGCTGCACATGTCGGTCCACGGCAAGCCGATTCCCCACGGATACTCCGACATCGGATACGGCACTCCGAATCTCGAGGACTTCCTCAACACATGGCCCTCGCCGGTTTCCCGCGCGGCGGTGGAGTACCTCGGCATCGATGCGCTGCTGATCGTGCCGGAACGCATGCGCGAACCCGTCGGCCTGGAGACTGCACCCGAAGGCTGGACGTTCATCGACCGCGACGAACGTTTCGTCCTCGCCGTTCCGGACCCCGAAGTTCCGGCGGAAGTCTGTCTCCTGCTGGATCAGGTGAGGCCCGGCGCGTCTTCGCCCCCGGAACCGATTCACTTCGACGCCGAACAGCTCCTCGCCACGGCGTGGACGAGCCGCCTGCAATTCGACGGGGAGGAATTCCGCACGAGCGTAGATCCGATACTCGCCCTGACATTCGATGCTCCGATCGACACCACCGTCTACCGCCGGATCAGGCTGCGGGTTCGTCTGGACCGCGCCGACGGATCGCCGGAGCGCACGCAGATCTTCTGGCGCGGCCCGAACTTCCCGCAGGAGAACGAGGTGCGAACCGCCCACGCGCCGGTCGATGCCGACGGCGAATGGACCGAGGTGGTGTTCGACCTCTCGGACGATCCCAGGTGGGTGTGGTCGGGACCGGTCTCGACGCTGCGATGGGACGTGACGATGAACAGCAACGTGACGGGCCGAATCGGCTCGATCACGCTGGAGTAGGGAGGGCCACGGCGGGAAACCGGCGCGTTTTCGGCGCCGGAAAGCAAGGTTCGGCTTGTTCGCGCGCGGGGATGAAGTAGTGTCACCGTCGAAATGGCACCCGCCCGCGAAGAGCTGCATATCCTCGTCATCGAAGCCGACCCCGTGAACGCGGGGATGCTGAAGGGCGTGTTCTCGCGCGGCATGGAAGTCCGCTTCCGCATGTCGTGGGCCTCGAAGATGGAGGACGGCATGACGGTTCTCGCCGGCGACGATCCGCCGGACGCCGTGCTGATGGACCTGGAACTTCCCGACTCCGACCGGCAGAAGACGCTCCACCGCCTCGACGGCCTCTCGATTCTCTGCCCTGTCATCATCCTCAGCGGAGACGCCGGCCTCGACCTCGGACGACAGGCGATCGCGCGCGGCGCCCAGGACTATCTCATCAAGGGCCAGTTCAAGCCCGACGGCCTGGCCCGAACGATCCTCTTCGCGCTCGAGCGCCACGATCTCCAGGTCAAGCGCCGCAAGCGCGGCTACGAAGCGGCACATCCCGAGATCTTCGACCGGACCGACTTCCTCGCCCGCGCGGGCCGCGAACTGCGCACCGCCACCCGGCTTGGCAACTCCCAGGTGCTCTTCGTCTACCAGGTCGTCGATCCCGAAGCCGTCCGCCCGGGCGTCGCGCGCGAAACCAAGAGCCACGTCGCGGAGTACACCACCTCCGCCCTCAAGGCCGTCTTCCGAAGTTCCGACATCCTCGGCCAGCTCAACGGATCGACGGTCGCCGTCCTCGCCGGATGCGTGAACAGCACCGAAGCCTCGCTGCTCCCCAACCGAATCGGCGAACGCCTCTCCGGACGGTTGCACAACCTCGGCCGCCTGGTGTCCGTCCGGTTCGACCCGCAAAGCCCCATGACCCTGCAGGCTCTCCTCAAGGAAGCCTCCAGTCTGATGAACGCCACGCCCGTCCCTAAAACGGACGGCCCCACGGCGGACCTGCTGGACGCCCTCGACAGCGTCGCCACCAAGAAGAAGCCCGCCGGTTGACACGGTGGGGCGGCCTCCGCAGATTCACCCCCGAATTGCCCGATTCCCGCGAAACCCAACGGAGACGCCACCATGTCCCAGGACCGCATGGCTCTGCAGAAGCAGATCGCCGACCTCGACCGCCAGATGAACGACGAAGTCGCCAGGCACGGCAAGTCCGCGCGACTCGACGTTCGCAGTGTCAACTTTCCCTTCTCCTACTACGTCGTCACCCTCTGCTTCCTCGCGTGGTGGATGTTCGGCGGAATGCTCCACAGCGACCTCCACGGCCTCACCGGCGAGTGGTCCTTCTTCGCCGGCGTGGTGCTGGGGCTGCTCACCGCCCTGGCGACCGTCAAGTGGATCGGGCGCAAGGCGAAGGGCACGAAGGCGTACGACCACGGCGAATCGGAGAAGATCGTCGCACTGCGCAAACAGCGTGACGACCTCAAGAAGAAGCTCGAAGCGATCAACAAGGCGGACGGAAAGTACGAGAATCCGGTGTGAGGACTACTTCAGCACATAGTGGGCGAGCAGTTTGTGGACCTCGACGATAAGTTCGCCCTTCCTGAATTCGCGCTTGATCGGCTCGTGCGTCCCCGATAACCAGATTCTCAACTCGGAATCGGCGTCTAGGAACCCTGCGGTTTCCACGGCGAACCTCATGATCGATCGATACGGTATCGATAGATACTCCACTTTCGTGCCCGTCAGACCTTGCTTGTCTGTCAGAATCAGGCGGCGATTCGTAAAGACGATGAGATCACGAACCAGCTTGTATGCCTGCTCGATGTTTTCTCCATCGAGCAGGATACCCGAAAGCTCTCTCCGGACCTTTTGAGTATCTACAACACCCGCATGCCCCATCAGGCCGCTGAGAAGTCCCACGAATCGTCTCCCTTCGCTATTGTAGCGGTAATTGCGACGATGAGGAGGCTGAGCGCAAACGGATAGATGGTCATATTCGCGTTTCTGCAACCCCTACAACGCCCTCCGACGGCGCGGCACCTGCCCGTTTTTCCTTGCCACAGCTAGGGCGGTGAGCCTGGCGTTTTGCCCCCCGAGGGGGTCCGGCGCCTCTCCATGAGTTGTCGGCCCTCTTGGGAACGGGCTTTCCGAGTCTTCCCGATCCGATCCATAGAACACTGAGAATATATGACTTCGCTCGTAATCGTCGAGTCCCCCGCCAAAGCCAAGACTATCAGCCGCTTCCTCGGCAAAGACTACATCGTCGAGGCATCCTTCGGCCACATCCGCGATCTGCCGGAGAACGCCGAGCAGATTCCCGAGAGCGTGAAGGGCGAGAAGTGGGCGCGCTTCGGCGTCAATCTCGACAGCAACTTCGAGCCCGTCTACGTCGTTCCCGAAAGCAAGAAGAAGCAGGTCGCCAAGCTCCGCCAGGCGCTGAAGAACGCCGACGAACTGCTGCTCGCGACGGACGAGGACCGCGAGGGGGAGTCCATCTCCTGGCACCTCCTCGAGGTTCTCAAGCCCAAGTGCCCCGTGAAGCGCATCGTCTTTCACGAGATCACGCCGGAAGCGATTCGCGACGCCCTCGACAACGCGCGCGACGTCGATACCCGTCTCGTCAACGCGCAGGAGAGCCGCCGCATCGTCGACCGCCTGTACGGCTATTCGCTCTCGCCCGTGTTGTGGAAGAAGGTGCAGTCGGGCCTCAGCGCCGGCCGCGTGCAGTCCGTCGCCGTTCGTCTTCTCGTCGAACGCGAAGAGGAGCGCCGCGCCTTCGTGTCGAGCGAGTACTGGGACCTCGAAGCGCAGTTCCGGGCCGGCAGCGGCGGATTCGCCGCGACGCTCTCCTCGCTGGACGGCAAGCGCATCGCCACGGGCCGCGACTTCGACGCCTCCACCGGAAAGCTGAAGAACGCGAAGGTCGAACACCTGGACGGCAAGTCCGCGAAGGACCTGGCGAAGGACGCGGAAGGCAGTCTGCCCTGGACGGTGTCGAAGGTCGAAGGCAAGCCGGGCAAGCAGCGCCCCGCGCCCCCGTTCACGACGTCCACGCTCCAGCAGGAAGCCAACCGCAAGATGGGCTTCACCGCCGACCGCACGATGCGCATCGCGCAGAAGCTCTACGAAGGCGTCGATCTCGGCGACGGCGAGCGCATCGGTCTCATCACCTATATGCGTACCGACTCGGTCACGCTGGCGGAGCGCGCTCTCGGCGAGGCGCAGCGCGAGATCGAAAACATGTACGGCAAGGACTACGCCCAGGGGCCGCGCCGCTACCGCACCAAGTCGCGCAACGCGCAGGAAGCCCACGAAGCGATCCGCCCGACGCAGTTCGGACGCCGCCCCCAGGACATCGAGCGCTACCTCTCGAAGGAGGAGGCCCGCGTCTACGAGCTGATCTGGAAGCGCACCCTCGCCAGCCAGATGCCCGAAGCCGACGTCCTTCGCACCACCATCGAAATCACCGCCCCCTGTCGGCGCGGCCCGGCGGTGTTCTCCGTCAGCGGCAAGAAGATCCTCTTCCCCGGGTACCTGCGCGCCTATGTCGAGGGCAGCGACGATCCCGCCGCGGAACTCGGCGACAAGGAAACGATCCTTCCCGATCTCAGAGAAGGCCAGACCATCGGCCGCGAACCGGGTCCGGCCACTTTCGGCGACGTAAAGGCCAACCAGCACGTCACCATGCCGCCGGCCCGCTACACCGAAGCCGCTCTGGTCAAGAAGCTCGAAGAGGAGGGCATCGGCCGCCCCTCCACGTACGCCTCCATCATCACCACCATCCAGAACCGCGGCTATGCCAACAGCGCCAAGAGCGGCGGCGCCCTGGTGCCCACCTTCACCGCCATGGCCGTGACGAACCTGATGCGCAGCCACTTCGCCGACTACGTCGATCTGAAGTTCACCGCGCGCATGGAAGAGGAACTCGACGAAATCGCCGACGGCGCCCGCGACTGGGTCGATCACGTCCGCCAGTTCTACTACGGCGCCAGCGGAGCCACCGCAGCCGACAGCACCGGTCTGGCCAGCCGCATCGAGCGCGAGGTCGAGCGCATCGGCTTTCCCGACACCGCCCTGGGCGAAGACCCCGAGACCGCCGAGCCCATCGTTCTGCGCATCGGCCGCTACGGCCCCTACCTGGTTCGCGGAGAGGGCGGCGACGGCAACCGCGCCAACGTGCCGCCCGACATCGCTCCCGCCGATCTGACCGTCGAAGACGCCGCACAGATGATCCGCCGCAAGGCCGAAGGCCCCCGCGCCGTCGGAACCGACCCGAAGTCCGGCCTGACCGTCTACGCCGCCCGGGGCCGCTTCGGGCCCTACGTCCAGCTCGGAGAAACCGGCGACTCCAAGGAGAAGCCCCGCCGCGCCTCGCTCGAAAAGGACATGGCCGAGGACGACGTCGATCTCGAAACCGCCCTGCATCTGCTCTCCCTCCCCCGCGAACTCGGCACCCATCCCGAGACCGGCACCCCGATCCTCGCCAACAACGGTCGCTACGGCCCCTACGTCCAGATGGACCGCGATTTCCGCTCCATCAAGGAACCGGACAGCCCCTATACGATCACGCTGGAGCGCGCCCTGGAACTCCTCGCCCAGCCCAAGCAGGGCCGCCGGGCCGCCGCGAAGAAGGCCGTCCTCAAGGACCTCGGCGAGTCCATCCAGGTGCTCGACGGGCGATACGGCCCCTATGTCACAGATGGCGACACCAACGCCACGCTGCCCAAGGACACAGCGCCGGAGAGCATCACGCTGGAGCAGGCGAAGGAACTGATCGCCGCCAAGGCGAAGTCCGGCGGCGGACGGAAGAAGGCCGCCAAGAAGGCGGTCAAGAAATCCGTCAAGAAGGCCGCGAAGAAGTCCTCCGCCAAGAAGGCTGCGAAGAAGAAGGCCAAATAGCGGTCCGTGGCGCTCCCGGGAAGAGCGGTTGACCGTTCTTCGTTGGTCGTTGTCCGCGAGAGGCTTGTCGAACAGCGACGCTGTTCTTTCCAACACATCCGGTTCCCCGGGTTGCCTGCGGCAACACAAGGCTGACATCTCCAGGCGCGATGCGCCGGAGGGATACTCGCCCCGATCCCGCTCGCAGCCGACATCCTCGCCCCTTCGCGCCCTCTCCGCCTCCCGTCTCTTCTCCGCGTCTTCGCCTCTCTGCGCGAAACTCCCGTCCTCCGCCACCAGATGGCGCCGGTCGCGGCCCAGGACCGAAACCGTCCAAGTCCACTGTTTTCAGTTGATCACGCGTCGATTCGTTCGGGATTCAGGGTGCGCCACCCGCTTTCCGCGAAATGCGAGAACAAGGACAGATTTCCGTTAGAAATGGGAACTTCGGGCTTGCGCGTGGACCGATCTACCGGCAGGGTGAAACCCAAGGCTACACTCACCCAAGAAGGAGCACTCTCATGAAAGTCAAAAATCTTTTTGCGGCGGCGCTTTGCGCCTCCATCGCGGGATCGGGCTTCGCAGCCGTCGATCTGAGCTTCGAAGCAGCCGACACGAACCTCCTGAACGGCCCTGGTTTTTCCGGATCGACCATCGGTATCGAAGCGGGATCCAGCGGCGCCCCCTCCGCAACCCAGTCCAACGATCAGCTCAGCCCGGGCGACGGTACGCAGGGGACCCAGTCCCAGGAAATCGTCTTCCAGTGGTCGACTGACGACCCGGCGACCAGCTTCATCCGTATGACCGATTTCTCCGACCGCCATCTGCTCTCCGATCCCGCCGACACCGGCGGTGTTGGTCTGTACTACTTGTATGACGGCGCCGCCGGCGACATGGAGATCAACATCGGTCTTCGCGAAGACCCCACCAGCAGCGGCGACAACGAAGTCTACGAGAACATGGTCTGGAAGACGATCTCCGGAGGCCCGAATTGGCAGTATCTCTACTGGGACTTCGCGACCGAGACCGATTCGAACGCCTCTACGAGCTGGGCCATTAGCATCGCGCTGGGCGACGGCGTGTACGACGGCGGCGACGTCGGCGATGCGGCGGCCTACGAGGGCGTCTTCCTGCGCCCGATCCTTGGAACCACCGCGACCCTGACGAACGTGAACCTCTTCCTCGACGACATTCATTCCGGCACGCAGCACACGCCCCTGAACTCCACGGTCGGCGAGTGGGAAATGTACTGATCGCACGACCGCTCGAATCGCTGTTCCCGAACGGGCCCGGAGGATTCCGGGCCCGTTCCTTTTTCGCCCGCCCGAAGACCGCGCGGCACATGATTTGCACATCGCGGGTCATGCCCTCTCCCTCCATCGTCTGGTTTCGGCGCGACCTGCGCATCGCCGACAATGCGGCGCTGCGCGAAGCCGTCGCGCGCGGCGGACCCGTCGTTCCCGTCTACGTTCACGCGCCCCGCGAAGAGGAACCCTGGCAACCCGGCGGCGCGTCGCGATGGTGGTTGGACCGGTCGCTGGCGGAACTCGACGCGGCACTGCGGAATCGCGGATCGCGTCTGATCGTTCGCACGGGCGACTCGCCGGAGTGTCTCCGCGCGCTCGTCCGCGAGACCGGTGCGGGTGCAGTCTTCTGGAACCGGCTGTATGAACCGGCGGGGCTCGCCCGCGACGAAGCCGTCGCCGTCGCACTGAAGACCGACGGCACCGAAGCGGCTTCGTTCAACGGCGCGCTCCTCTTCGAACCGTGGGCCATCGAGAAGAAGAGCGGCGGAACGTTCCAGGTCTTCACGCCCTACTGGAGACACTGCACGCGCGAGTTCGAACCGCCGGAACCGCTGCCGGCGCCGCGCCGCATTCCCGCTCCGGAAGCGTGGCCGGAATCCTTGCCGCTCCGCGATCTCGCTCTGCTGCCGGCGATTCCCTGGTATCGCGGATTCGCCGACGCCTGGTCGCCGGGCGAGAAGGGCGCGCACGCGAACCTCCGCGCGTTTCTGAAGAACGCCGTTGCCGGCTATGACGAGGACCGCGACCGGCCCGACATGGCGGGAACCTCGCGACTCTCGCCCCATCTGCACTTCGGCGAGATTACGCCCCGCCAGGTCTGGCACGAGACACGACGCCGCGACGATGCCGCGAAGTCGAAGTCCGGGGCGCAGACCTTCCTCGCCGAAATCGGATGGCGCGAGTTCGGCCACCATCTTCTCTTCCACTTTCCGCACACTACGGAGAACCCGCTGCGCGAAACGTTCCTGGATTTTCCGTGGCGAACCGACGACGCGCTGCTGCGCGCGTGGCAGCGGGGGAGAACGGGATACCCCATCGTCGATGCCGGCATGCGCGAGCTCTGGGCGACGGGATGGATGCACAACCGCGTGCGGATGATCGTCGCGTCGTTCCTCGTCAAGCACCTGCGGCTGCACTGGCTTCGCGGAGCGCGGTGGTTCTGGGACACGCTGGTGGACGCGGACCTCGCCAGCAACACGATGGGCTGGCAGTGGTCGGCGGGATGCGGCGCGGACGCGGCGCCGTACTTTCGCATCTTTAACCCGATGCTCCAGGGGGCGAAGTTCGATCCGAAGGGGGACTACGTGCGCAAGTGGGTGCCGGAACTGGGGCGCCTGCCGGTCAAGTGGCTCTTCGCGCCGTGGGAAGCGCCGCGCGCGGCGTTGAAGGACGCGGGCGTCTCGCTGGGGGAGACGTATCCGGGGCCGGTCGTCGATCACAAGGAGGCGCGCGCCGAAGCGCTCGCCGCGTTCGACGCCATCAGGGGGAAGTGACGGGCGGAACGTCCTTCGCCGCCGCCGCTTCCGTCTCGCTGACGGAGACGTGGATGCGTCCGGCATAGTACAGCCCAATGGCCGTCGGAAGAATCCACTGCACGAAGTGCACGACGAGCGTGAGGGAGAGCGCGAGGCTGTAGCCTTCCGGCGTGTTGTCCACGATTCCGCAGAGCACCAGCGCCATCCATCCGCCGACTTCGTACAGGCCCCAGTAGCCCGGCACCGAAGGCAGCGCGACGAGCATCGCCGTCACGACGAGGAAGACGAAGGACTGTGCGACGGTGAGCTGCGCGCCGGGCACGCCGAAGCTCATCACCTGGAAGGACGCCGCGTTCAGCCACCAGATACCGACGGTGTGGATCAGAATCAAGACGAGCAGTCTGGGATTGCGCAGCGCGAGAAAGCCCTCGGCCGCCGAGAGAAAGAGGTCGTTGAGCTTCTGGCGGATGCCGCGCGGAATCAGCGGCATCGCGTTCACGATCCGAAGCACGAACCGCTGGAAGCGAATCGAGAGCATCGCCACGGAACCCGCGAAGAGCACCGCGACCAGGTAGGACGTCTTGCGCGCGAGCCGCGTCAACAGGTCGGGCGTGATGACGATGCCCTTGAACTCGTACTGGAAATCGCCCTGGAACTCGAAGAAGAAGGGGAGCAGCGCGAAGAGACCCACCAGCATCAGCGCGTCGAGGATGCGCTCGACGACGACCGTCGAGAGCCCCGTGCCGTAGGGAACGCCGCAGGACTTGCCCAGCGCGAGAGGCCGGGCGAACTCGCCGGCCCGCGCCGGCAGGATCGAGTTGAACCCGAAGCCCACCATCGTCGGGCCGAAGCACTGCCAGACGGTCAGTTCCTTCGACGGAAGCAGCAGCAGCTTCCACCGGATCGCGCGCCAGTAGAACACGAGCCATGTCATCAGCGTGAAGGGCAGCAGCCAGATCCACTCGATGCTCTTGAAGGAGCGGACGAGCGCGGCGAAGTCGATGCTCCGGAAGATCAGGATCAGGAACGCGATGCTGACGATCGCGGCGACGGCCGTCGTGATTTTCTTTTTCGTGGTCATGGGTCAGAGGAACGCCGCGGGACGCGCGGTCTGCAGGTAGAGGCAGAAGGGAATGGCGGCGAAGAGAAGCGAGTCGAGACGGTCGAGCGCGCCGCCGTGGGAGGCGAGAAGGGTTCCGCTGTCCTTCACGCCGGCGGCGCGCTTGAGCAGCGACTCCGCCAGATCGCCGGCCTGCACGAACAGTCCCGTCACAAGACAGACGAGAACGAGTTCGAACGCGGCAACGCCGCCGAAGACCGATGGAAAGAGCGCCAGCAGCACCGGCGCCGGCAGCATCGAACCGGCCACGCCGCCGAGACAGCCCTCCCACGTCTTGCCGGGACTGAGACGCGGAAAGATCTTCGCCGTTCCGAAGGTCTTGCCGGAGAAGTAGGCGATGCTGTCGGTCGACCAGACGACCAGCAGCAACAGCAGCAGCCAGAGGCGGGACTCGCCGCTGCCGACGAACAGACCCGCCAGCAGCGCCGTGGGAAGACCGATGTAGACGCCGGCGCCGACCGTCGCGGCGACGTCCGTCCACGCGTTCGCGATGTCGTCGCGCGTCATGCGCCAGAGAAACGCCGCGCACACGGAGAGCCCCAGCAGCAGACCGAACAGATCGGAGCGGCCGCGAAGCGCCGCAAGGACGAGCACGACGAGCGTCGCGCCCGCCACCCGTCGGGCGACGTGCGTCCCATGCGGGCGAAACATCGTCGCGAGTTCATGAACCGCCGCGAGTCCCAGAGCGACGAGGAAGCCGACGGACAGGAACATCAGCGGCGGGAACAGGAATCCCGGCAGGACGATCGCCAGCAGAAGCGTGGCCACGATGATGCGTTGTTTCATAGTCGGAACACCGGCCGCCCGGAGAGGGGGAGAGTCGGCGCCGCCTCCGATCCAGCGCAAGAGCGGATTGGGCGCCGCTGACGTCAGGGGCTTCGCAGGTGGCGAAGAACGACGAGAGGAATCCCTGGCGTGTTCTCGTCGATCTCCCGAAGGCCCGCCCGCTCCACCGCCGTCAGGGGGCCGGGGCGGTCGCGGCTGGCGACGATGGCGGCGATGCGAATGCCGCGGGTCGCCAGGCATTCCGCCGCCATCAGCGTTTGGCTGATCGTCCCCAGCGTCGTTCGAGTCGCCAGAACGCAGGGAAGTTCCGTGCGCGCGGCCAGATCGGCGAACGTCGTCCGTGCACCCAGCGGCACCATCGGCCCGCCGACGCCCTCGATCACCAGGCGAACGTCGTGGCGCTCGCAGTCGTCGGCGAGTTTGCGAAGCCTGCGCCCGATGGAAGCCGTCGGGATGCGCCGGCCCTCGGCGCGCGCCGCGCTCACCGGACCCATCGGGTTGCGAAAGGAGACCATCGCTTCGCCGGGACGGATGCCATGGCGCAGCAACAACGCATCGCATTCGTCGTCGGCGGCTTCGTGCAGCGACGGCGCGTCGCCGCCGCTCCATCCGCCGCGCGTGCGCCTGCATCCCGTCGAAACCGGCTTTATCGCGCAAACGCGCTGTCCGTCGGCGCGCCATGCGCGAATCAGCGCGCGGGACACGACCGTCTTGCCGACGTCCGTGTCGGTGGCCATGACGAACAAGGCGCGGCAGTCTGGAGATTGTGAAATAATTCTCAGATCGGAAACCGGTTTCGGTTCGCGGTAAGTCACGAAAAACCACTCCCGGCGCCGCCAATGGCGAGATTCGTCTTGCCGGAAAGCGCCGACGATCCCAACCATGACAGGTGTGTGGACTTCCTCCCCGAAAGGAGCACCCCATGAGCACTGTTCGCGACGCTCTCCAGAGACATGCCGGGCGCGAGGTCGCGTCCGTCGGCCACAAGGATTCCGTTCTCAACGCGGCGTGTCTGATGAACCAGCGCCGCATCGGATCGCTCGTCGTTCTCAACGGCGAACGTGTCGTGGGGATCTTCACCGAACGCGACGTGATGACGCGCGTGGTGGCGGAACTCCGCGATCCGAAGACGACCACCGTAGGCGAGGTCATGACGACGCCCTGTCTCGTCTGCAAACCCGACGACCCGCTGCTCGACTGCCAGACCGTCATGACGCAGCAGCGCATCCGCCATCTTCCCGTCGTCGAGGAGGGAAACCTCGTCGGCATCCTGACGCAGGGCGACATCATGGCGAACTCGTCGCGCGAAAGCCAGGTGGAGATTCGAATGCTGCAAGACTACCTCTATGGCCCGACGATGCAGGCTCCGGGCTGATCCGCCGCCCCGAACAGATGGCCCGTCAGCCATCCCTCCAGCAGCACATCGTCCCCGATGGTTTCGACACGCGTATGGTGAAGGCGAACCGCCCGATCCATGCGCGTGACCGGTTCCCGGACGACCAGCGCCGAGAGGGCGTTCCCGCCCGAACCGATCAGCACCGGTGACGTGATGACGGCCACGCGGTCCGCGAGTCCTTCCGCCAGGAACGAACCGGCGACGCGGCGGCCGCCTTCGACGAGCAGCGACTGAACGCCCTCGCCGTGCAGCGCAGCGACAAGTTCCGCGACGGACACGCCCCCGCGTTCGCGCCGGCGAATCCGCCGAACCGTCGCGCCGGCGTTCGCAAGCGCCGCTTCGCGCTCCGGCGACGCGTCCTCCGTGCACCACACGACCGCCGTTTCGGGGTCCGCGACGACCAGCGGATGATCCGGCGGCAGACGAAGCTCCGCGTCGAGAACCATGCGTCTGAGCTTCGGGCCGGGCGGGACTTCCGCATCGCGAACGGTCAGCTTCGCATCGTCCCGCAACGCCGTTTCGATCCCGACGAGAACCGCGTCCGCGCGCGCGCGCATCTCGTGAACGCGGCGGCGCGACGACGCGTCGCTGATCCACCGCGAATCGCCGCCCTCGCAGGACGTGCAGCCGTCGGCGCTCGCCGCCCACTTCAGCGTGACCAGCGGCCTTCCCAGCATATGATACGTGTTGAACGCCGGGTTGAGAAGCATCGTCTCTTCCGCGCACACGTCCGTTTCGACCTGAATGCCGGCCGCGCGGATTCGCTCGATGCCGCCGCCGGCCTGGGGGTTCGGGTCGCGTTGCGCGATGACGAGCCGCGCCACGCCTGACCCGATCACGGCGTCCGCGCATGGCGGCGTGCGACCGGTGTGACTGCACGGTTCGAGCGTGACGTACATCGTGGCGCCGCGCGGGTCTTCGGAACACGATGCGAGCGCCTCGCGCTCGGCGTGCGGACCGCCGGCCTGCGCGTGAAAGCCCTCGCCGACGACGCGTCCGTCGCGAACGACCACGCAACCCACCAGCGGATTCGGACGCGTGCGCCCCTCCGCCCTGCGCGCGAGCTCCAGCGCGCGGGTCATGTGGCGGCGATCGTCGCTGTCGGTGGGGTTCACATCCCGTGAGCGAGGCGCTCGGCGAGTTCGCGGGGGAGGCCCGCGTCGATGATGGCCTTCTGGGCGGCCTGGATGTCGTATTTCAGGCGCTTGATCTCCAGCCGGTTCGCCTCCAGGTCGCAGATCACGTAGCACGCGTCGGGGTTGTGGTCGCGGGGCTGGCCCACGGAGCCGACGTTGACGAGGTAGCGGCGGTTGGGCCGGATGTCGATCTCCGGCTTCGAGGGGCACGCCAGGTTGCCCGACTCGTTCTCGATGATGAAGGGCTGGTGGCTGTGGCCGATGAAGCAGATCTGCTCGGTGTAGTAGTTGAAGTTCGTGCGGGCCTCGCCCATGGTGAGGATGTAGTTCCACTCGCCCGGGTCCTTGGGCGACGCATGGACGTAGAACAGGTTGTTGGCCTCGTCCTTGATCGTCAGCGGCATGTTGCGCAGGAAGGAGATGTTGTCCTCTGTGAGGACCTCCTTCGTCCAGATCACGGCGGCCTTCGCGATGTCGTTGAAGTTCGTGATGTCGGTCAGCAGAAGACACGCGTGGTCGTGGTTGCCGGCGATGACGGGAATCCCGCGCTCGCGGACGGCCTCGACGCACTCGTTCGGCCGTGCGCCGTAGCCCACCACGTCGCCGCAGCAGACCATCATGTCCACGTTCTCGCCGTCGAGAGCCTCCAGCACCGCCTCCATCGCATGGAAGTTCCCGTGGATGTCCGACAGGATTCCGATGCGTTTCGCGGACGATGTCAGCGTGCTACTCTGGTTCTGATTCCCAGTCATATTCCATACCGGTGAGTTCCTTGAGTTTCCGCGCCGCTTCGCGGCGCACCACCTTGCTGCGGTTGCGCAGTGCGCGAGTCCAGATTCGCACCTGCTCGGGGTCAACACCTTCCGGGACCTGGGGTTCCGCCGCGGCGGTTCCCGACGCGACTCCCGCCTCCGAATCCGTCACCGGCCCTCCGAACAGCGCCTGCTCTTCCTCTTCGTCGACCGCCCCGGAATCGTCGTCTTCCTCGGAATGCACGTCCTCCGCGAGTTCGATTCCGCCGTCCGCAGCCGCGTCTTCCGCCTTCGCGTCCACCAGACCGCCCGGCATGGATTCCCATCCGCCGCCCTCGGCGAGCAGCTTGTCGGCTTCCATCTGCTCGAACTCCGCCTGGCGGGCGAGCTCGGGATCGACGTCGTAGGCCTCGCCGTCCTCCTGTTCGAGCGCTTCGAGCTCCTCGTCGGTCATCGGCGCGAATTCGTCGTCCGTCGCCACGTCGAAGGAATCGTCCGGCGAATCCGGCAGAATGGCGTCGCCTCCGGGTGTCTCCGATGCGAGCGGCACGCTCGCGGAGTCCGGCACTTCGCCGTCTTCCATGCCGGTCTGGCCCTCGGCGAAATCCGTGTCGAAGCGAATGTTCTCGGAATCCATCGTCGCCTGCTCCGCGAAGGAGCCGGCCGGTCCGATCTTGAACGTCATGACGGTGGTGCCGAAGATGATCTCGTCGTCTTCGGTCAGAAGAATCTCGGAGGTCGCGACGTTATTGACCGTCGATCCGCGCCAGGAGCCGAGGTCCTTCAGGCGAAATCTGTCGTCTTCGCGGTAGATCGCCGCGTGGCACTTCGAAACGTGCCAGTCGTACAGCCGGATATCGTTCTCGTTGGAACGGCCGATGGTGACTACCGGCTTGTCGATCTGGAAGACCGCGTTGGCCTGCTTGCCGCGGGTCACGATCAGTACCGCGACCTCCCCCTCGGACACGACGGAACCGGCCGGCGGCGCGGCGGGGGCATGGCCGGAGGCGGCCGGCGGCGCGGCGCTCGCGGCGGCCGGGGAGCCCGGCGCGTCGGTGTCCTCCAGCGCGAAGTGCAGCTTGTGCTTGCCGATGGAGATCAGGTCGTCGTGGGCCAGCTCCGCCTTCGTCAGCTTGACCCCGTTCACGAAGCAGCCGTTCGCCGAATTCAGGTCCGTCAGGACGTAGCTGGAGTTCTCCAGCCGGATTCGGGCGTGGTTGCGCGAGACGGAGAGGTTCTCCACGACGATATCGTTGTCGCGGGCCCGCCCGATGGAGACGACGTCCTTCTCGATCCTGTAGCGTTGGACGACATTGTCTCCAAGCTTGACGACGATCACGGCCATAGTCGCGCGGTTTCCTGGTATGCTCTGACGGCGGAGCCCAAGGCGCCGCTCCTGCATTCCGGCCACCCAGTGCCGGGGGCCCGGTAACGATAGCTCCGGGAGTTTCCCTGCGGGAGCAATCCATACCCCCTCTGGGTGCGCAACTGCTAACACCCCGGCCCCTCCGGGCGCCCGCCGGGGGCAGTCGGCGGACTTTTTCCGCGAGCAGTGGATTGGCCCTTGAGCGTTGCCCCGCAAGGGCGCGCACTGCGGCCCACCTCCCTGCAAAGGCCCGCCCCATGAGCACCGCCATCGCCGTCGTCGATGCCTTCGCCGCCCGGCCCTTCACCGGCAATCCCGCCGCCGTCTGCATCCTCGAATCCTGGCCCGCCGACGGGTGGCTTCAGAGCCTGGCCGCCGAGATGAATCTCTCCGAAACCGCCTGCGTCGTGCCCCAGCCCGACGGCCGCTGGCACCTCCGGTGGTTCACGCCCGCCACCGAGGTGGACCTCTGCGGCCACGCGACTCTCGCCTCGGCCCACCGCCTCTGGGAGACCGGACGGCTGGGGCCTGGGGAACCGGCCCTCTTCGAGACCCGCAGCGGGACGCTGACCTGTCGCCGCTCCGGCGACTGGATCGTCATGGACTTTCCCGCGATGGTCCCCCGCCCCGCCCCGCCGGAGGAGGGCTTGGCGGAGGCCCTCGGCGTGTCGGCCATCGCGGCGCTCGAAGCCAACGGGCGCGACCTCATCGCGGAAGTCGCCAGCGAAACCGACGTGCGCCAGGCGACCCCCGACTTTCGGCGGCTTCTCGCCGGAGGATTCTCCCGCACCAACTTCATGCTGACCGCCCGCGCCGATTCCCCCGACATCGACTTCGTTTCGCGCTTCTTCGCCCCAGCCGACGGGATCGACGAGGACCCCGTCACCGGATCGGCCCATTGCGGGCTCGCGCCGTACTGGGCCGGGCGGCTCGGCAAACGCGACATGACCGGCCACCAGGTTTCGACCCGGGGCGGAATCGTGCGCGTGGGCCTGCGGGGCGACCGCGTCGAAGTCGCCGGCCAGGTCGTCACCGTCTGGGAAGGCGCGCTGAAGAGCGCAGCGCAGACTGCATGAGGAGCGGCGATCGGAAAAAGCGGTACGCAGAGGCGCAAAGGAACGGCGAGAGCTCGCAGAGAATGAGCACAACGCGAAGTCGCGAAGCGCGCGAAGGGTGGCTTGGGCGTCCCCGCCCAGGCGAACGTCAGCCGCTCCGGACGCGCGATGCTTCGGCGAGACGCCAACGCCACGCTGCTCGTCCACTACGCGCTCTTTGCGATTCTCTGCGTCTTTGCGTTGAATCCTTCTCAGGGGAGCTCCGGGAGGGAAAAGCGGTACGCAGAGGCGCTGAGGGTGCGGAGGTCGCAGAGAAAGAGCTAAACGCAGAGGCGCCAAGCACGCAAAGGTTCGCGAAGAAGAACCCGGTTTTTCCTTCCTGCTCGCTCTCTCCCCTTATCCACTCGCCACCTCGCGCAATCATGTCTCGGAACCGCGCCTCACCGTCCTGGCGCAGCGCCAAGTCTGTCCGCCCAGATCCATTTGTGCATATGACGACATGCATACCATGCCGCCAGGCAGTGAAGGGTGGCCAGTATCATCCGAACCAGCAGGTCGGTGGACGCGTAGTACCAGTATCCATACGGGTTCACCCCGGTGTAGTCATAGAGAATACGGGCGGAGCGATGGAACAGGAGGGGGAATCGTGCCCAGCCATACAGCGATACGAAGCAAGCCGCGAATACGTAGACCAGACCCAGGGAATGGTTCCTTGCTGTCTGAAGAAGGACGTAGCCAAGTATCAGAAGTCCCATAGTGCCCATCAAGAGGCAGAGCTGCGTGACGATCTCGATACACGCCACAGCAAGTACCTGAAAGATGGACATGCTTCCCTTATGCGACTCCAGAAGAACGCAGGCCATAGACCGCTGAGGGAGTCTCCACCACGGAATGTCACGAGCCCATAGCGCGTTGGATTTCGAAACGCAGTCGGCAACCAGGGCTACGAACCCGGCGAGGAGAAACGCCAGGGACAGCTGGAGAAGAATCGCCAATGTGATCTGTGCTCGGCAGACCGGGAGGACCCGCACTTCCGACGAGCGGAGCGCTTCGAGTCGCCTTCGGGTCATCAGCCCCACACCAATGACGACGAATACTTTCCAGTCCAAGAAGGAGTTCGGCGTGAATCGGGGAGACGCCCAGATCGAAGGAAGTGGCGGCAGCGCAGGGATTTGTTGTATGATCGGGATCGCCAGGCCGCAAACCAGAGGCCCAAAGACATACGGCTTCCAACCGAATCCGACCACCTTCCACGTTGACGGGTGATGCTTGCCGGCAAAAACAGCGGTCAGGGATCGGATCGCGCTCGGTATGGGAGACATACCCAAGAGTGGAGCGCACCTTCGATGGGGTAGTGTCCAGAGGAATTCGCATACCCGTTTGGAGGGCTTGCCCTTTGTAGAGTTGCTGGGACGCTCCAAGCTGTTCTTTGCGAACCTTTGCGATTCTCCGCGTCTTTGCGTTGAATCCTTCTCGGGGGAGCTCCGGCGCGCCTCTGCGTACCGTTCTCTTGCTCTTCCTCTCTTCTTCCGATCCGCGCCTACGTCTTCGCCAGGAAGTCACGGATGACTTTCAGCGCAGCGTCGTTGCCGTTCATGCGGGCGGTGTCGATGCGGCCGCGGTAATCGTCCAGGCGGTCGAGGAACCTGCGCAGTTGCGCCGGCGTGACGAACTCCAGGTCGGCCCATTCGCCGGCTCCGCTCTCCGCCAGGTAGTGGGCGTTGATGTACTGCTCGTGGTTGCCGGGTTCGGGCATGGCGAAGACGGGTTTGCCGAGGAAGAGCGCCTCGCCGACGAGCTGGTTCCCTGCGGTACAGACCAGTGCCTGCGCCGAGGCAAGGTCGCGCAGGAATCCGCTGTCGTCGATTTCGCGAAACCGGAGATTGTCGCTGTCGTCGCGCTTGCCGAGGCCATAGATGCGCACCTCGCGTCCGCAGCCGGCGAGAGCGCGCATCAGGTTCGCCGACGCGAACTTGCGCACGTAGACGACGATGTGGTCGCCGGTCGCGGGCGTCGCGCCGAGAATCTCGGGACGCATGAGCACGCCGGCCTGCGTGGTGCGCGCCTTCCATCGCGGCTTCACCGGCGGAAAGTAGAACTGCGAGATCACCGTCGCGGCCTGGCCGCTGTAGTAGCGGCGGACGACGAGACTCATGATCCACGCGTGGAGCCGCAGCCGCCAGGGGAGCGAGGAGAGGTCGTTGGCGAGGAGAAAGTGCTGGTGGTTGACGCTGATGAAGGGAACGCCGTGGCGCTTTGCGGTACGCGGCAGCGACGGTTCGAAGTCGGTGACGACCAGGTCGGGGCGGCGGGAGCGAAAGACGCCGCCGAGGCGCCGCATCAGGGCCGGCATTCCGAGGATGTACTTCGCCGCGCCGATCACCGTGCGAACCGTGTCGAGCCGCTTGCTTGCGCTGTAGTGGAAGACGAGGCCCGGGATGCGGTCGACGCGGACCGGGCCGTCGGCGTAGACGGGAGCCAGCAGGTCGTACGCGTCGCCGGGACAGAAGAGGCGGATTTCGTGGCCGTCGCGCAGCAGCTGCTCGACGAGGGAGCGCGCCCTGGTCGCGTGGCCGCGCCCCTCGCCCGACATGCTGAAGAAGATTCTGGCCATGCTCGTCTTGTCCGTGGGGTTCGTGCGGCGATTCGCGCGCGATCTATGCGGGCGTCTCGGATTCGTCGGCGGCGAAGACCATCTTCCTGTAGTAGACGAACTTGCCGAAGAAGAGCAGCACGGCGACGACTCCGATGGCAACCAGGTAGTTCAGTCCCAGCGCCGCGTGCAGCAGCAGGAACAGCGCGTACTCGACGCCGCGAAACCCCGCCGACGCCGCAGCCGTGTGGACGAGCTGGCGCGCGGCCTTTCCGCCGGACTTCGTGTCGCCGTACACCCAGTGGCGCAGCACCAGGAAGTTGACGAAGAACACCGCGACGAGCGTCGTGCCGTACGCGGCCTCTTCGCTCCACCCCGCGATCTCGTGCAGACCCGCCGACCCGGCGTAGATGGACGCGAGGCTGAGGGCGGATGCCGCACCGTAGCGCACCAATGCCATGCGATGACGGATCACGGGATTCGCTTTCGACAGTGCGCGACGATCCAGGGAAACGCCGTCGACAGCGAAACGATGTCCACGCGCCGCCGCAGAAACGCGCCGAAGCTGCGGGGATTCCAGTGCTGGACGTGTTCCGGATGGTTTCCGAACGTGGAAACGTACTTTCCGCGCGCGAGACTTCCCAGGCGGAACCAGGGTTCGTGGGGAACGGAGACGACGATGTCGCGGCGCGACACGCGGGCGAGTTCCGCGAGAGCATCGTCGGGGCGGTCGAGATGTTCGAGGACTTCGAGACAGGTGACGAGGTCGAAGCGGCCGTCTTCCGCGTCGATGTCGACAACGCTTCCGGTTTCGAAGCGGCGCGAGGGAATGCGCCGGCGGCAGAATTCGACGCACTGCGGATTGATGTCGATGCCGAGAACGTCGGGGGGCAGCAGGTCGGCGAGGCGTTCGAGGGTCTCGCCCTCGCCGCAGCCGGCATCGAGCATCGTTCGCGCGCCGGTCGCGCGAACGCATTCCGCCACCTGGGCGAAGAACCCGTCGAACATGCGCCGGACGAGCGGGTTGCGGGTGCGGTACTTCTCGAGGTTGGTCGTTTCGAGGCGCGGTTCGCCGGCGCCGGTATCGCTCATGAATCCGCACCGGCCTCGCCGCCGACGACCTCGCGCACGGGATTCCGCGCCGAGGGGCGAAGACGGAGGTTCGAGATCATCTCGGCGATCAGGCCGACCGAGACGACCTGTACGCCCGTCAGGCAGAGCAGAATGCCGAGCGACAGCAGCGGGCGGTGTCCGATGGGCTCGCCGAGGAACCAGAGAACCGTCAGGTAGAGCAGGATCAGAAAGCCCGGAACGAATCCGGCGAGCCCGACGACGCCGAAGAAGTAGAGCGGGCTGAAGGAGAAACGCGTCAGGATCAGAACCGTCAGCAGATCGAACAGGCCGCGCAGATAGCGCTCGCCGCCGTACTTCGACCTTCCCCAGGTGCGCGCGTGGTGGCGCACGCGGAGCTCGCCGATGCGGAACCGGTGCGCGTGGGCGAAGGCGGGAATGTAGCGGTGCAGTTCGCCGTAGACGTCGATGGTGTCGATGACCTCGCGGCGGTAGCACTTGAAGCCGCAATTCATGTCGTGGAGCTTCGTGCCGAGCAGCGTGCGGGTGACGAGATTGAACACGCGCGAGGGAACGCGCTTGGAGATCGGGTCGTTGCGGACGTGCTTCCATCCGGAAACTAGGTCGTACCCCTCCCCGATCATGGCCAGAAAGCGCGGAATCTCGCGCGGATCGTCCTGCAAGTCGGCGTCCATCGTGACGACGACTTCGCCGCGGGACTCGCGAAAGCCCGCGGCGAGGGCCGCCGACTTGCCGAAGTTGCCGCGCAGGATCACGCACCGCACCGAGGGAAGGCGCCGGGCCAGGTCGCGCAGAATGTCGGTCGATCCGTCCGTGCTGCCGTCGTCGACGAGAACGATCTCGCGCTTCGCGCAGCACCCGGCGAGCACGGTCTCGAGCCTGCCGACGAGCTTCGCGACGTTGCCGGCCTCGTCGTGAACGGGCACGATGACGCTGACCAGGCCGTCGAATGGGGCCGATGCGCCGGCGGGGCTCATTCCCGGACGAGTCCGTGGCGGACGAGTTCCGCGTGCGCCTTGTCGGTGGCGTCGACGGCTTCCTGCGACTCGCCCCACTCGACGAGTTCGCGAAGCCCGTCCTCCAGGGCGACCTGCGGCTGGAATCCCAATGCCTTGAGCTTCGCCGTGTCCGCGAAACAGTGGCGGATGTCGCCCGATCGGAACTTGCGGACGACGCGCGGTTCGAGCTCGGGGCGGCCGTAGAGCGCGGCGAGATGGCGCGCGATCTCCAGAATGCTCGCCGGCCGTTCCGCGCCGATGTTGTAGACGTCGTTTTTGGCGCGCTCGTCCTCCAGCAGCAGCAGCTTGGCGCGCACCAGGTCGTGGACGGAGGTGAAGTCGCGCATCTGCTCGCCGTCCTCGTAGACCAGCGGCGGGTTCCCGTTCTTGATGCGTGCGGAGAAGATCGCCGCGACGCCGGTGTACGGGTTGCTGAGACTCTGGCGCGGTCCGTAGACGTTGAAGAACCGGCACGCGACGGTCGGCAGGTCGTGGGCGCGCCCGACGATCAGGCAGTATTCCTCCTGGTCCTTCTTCGTCTGGGCGTAGACCGAGTTGCAGAAGAGCGGTTTCGACTCGGGGGTGGGGAGCGGGTCGAGCGCTTCGCCGGTCTCGGGATCGCGCATTTCGAAGTCGCCGGCGTCGAGCTGGCTGTCGGGCCGAAGCTGCGGCGTCACCCGCGCGCCGTCGCTGGCGCGCGCGTAGAGCCCCTCGCCGTAGATGCTCATGGAGCTGGCGACGAGAAGGCGATCGACCTTCGTCTTTCCGTTGGCGATCAGGTCGAGAAGAACGGCGGTGCCGCGCACGTTGACGTCGATGTAGGGATCGATGCGGTACTGGGACTGGCCGACGCCCACCATCGCGGCGTCGTGGACGACGGCGTCGATTCCGTCCAGCGCCCTCTCCAGCGCGTCGCGGTCGCGCATGTCGCCGCGGACGAACTCGGCGTCCTTCGAAAGATACTCCGGCGGCGAGTCCGTCCCGCCGTGGACCTGGGGGTCCAGGTTGTCGAAGACGCGAACGCGGCAGCCTCTTTCCAGAAGCCGGTCGACGGTGTGGGAACCGATGAATCCGGCGCCGCCGGTGACGAGAACGTGCTTGAACATGAAGGGAAGTCCGCCTTGTCAGACCATTTCCAGCAGACGCCGCATCGTTTCGGGGTGGTCGGCGAGAATCGACCGGACGCTGGATTCGTAGTGCTTCCTGACGGCGGGCTCCACATCGTAGCTCGCCTTCAGGTTCCACTGTGCCAGGGTGTCGTCGATCCAGCGTTCGTCCGCGGGCAGGTCGAGGAACGCGGCCAGGCGAGAGAGCGTCTCGCGCGACATCTCGTTCTGCGTGAAGTGGAAGAAGCGGCCGGGGTGCTCGCGCTCGCGGTCGAGGAACCAGGCGAGTTCCTTCAGGATGAAGTCGATCACCGTCTCCAGGGACCTGTCCTCCAGCCCCTCGAAGTACTGGACGTGCTTCACGCGAATGTTTGAGATCGCGCAGTCGATGGGGTTGCGGACCGGCATGATGAAGCGAAGCCGGGAGTTTTCGCCGATCAGCCCGGAAAGCTTCGCGGAATCGTGCAGGATGTTGGAGACCCGCATGGACTCCTTCCAGAAGAGGCAGCGCGGGTCGTCCTTGGCGCCTGCCGTGCCGAAGCGGTCCTCGTACGCCTTGCGCATGGCGTCGTCGTTGGCGAAGGCGTGGGCGTGCAGGATGGAACCGCCCTGGCGGCCGCGCTCGCCGCCCTCCGAGAGGTGGAGGGCGAAGCGGACGAAGTCGTCGAACTTGCGGTCCGTATAGCCCTCGAAGAAATTGGCGCCCTTGATGGGAAGAATGCGGACGGCCGCGTGGTTCAGCACCTGGACGTTGGGGTGGAAGAACATGATGGCCGCGGTCAGCGTCGTCAGGTTGCGGTAGGGCCCGAGGACCATGCACACCGTGCGGATGTGGGAGACGTCCTCCTGCCGCTTCACGCACTCGTCGAATTCCCGCCGGGTGTTGGCGAGCGCGATCTTCTCCTCGATCTTTTCGACCAGCGGATTCTTCTTTTTGGACACCTGACGATCCCCGCGATTCGGGCTTCGGAGAGCAAGAGCGGCCTCTTCCGGGTCTGCAAGCGGTTTCCGGCGGTCGTGCGCGGCGCGGATTTTGGTGGCCTTCGCCTTCGCCGGACGCCGACAAGAACCGCATGGACGCTGTCAGCATCGTAATCCCGGTCTACAACGAAGCGCGCGGAGTGGACTCCCTCGTCCGACGCCTGGCGAAACTCCTCGCGCGGTTGCCGGAAGGCAGCGAGGCCCTGCTGGTGAACGACGGCTCGACGGACGGCTCCGGCGATTTGCTGGCCCGCCAGGCGAACGAGGCCGCCGCCCCCGGCATCCGGCTTCTGGAGCACCCCCGGAACCGGGGCTATGGCGCCGCCCTGAAGACCGGTATTTCCGCCGCCGGGAACGACTTGATCGCCATCGCCGACGCCGACGGGACCTATCCGCTGGAGGCTCTCCCGAAGCTGCTGGACCGCATCGACGCCGGTGCCGCGATGGCGGTGGGCGCACGAAGCCTGCGTCACCAGCCGGCCATCCGGCGGCCGGCGAAATGGTTCCTCAACGCGCTGGCGTCGTGGCTGGCCGGCGAACGGATCCCCGATCTCAACAGCGGCCTGCGGGTCTTTCGCCGCGAACACGCCCGCCGTCACTGGCGCATGCTGCCGGACGGCTTTTCCTTCACCACCACCATGACGATGAACCTGATCGGCGATGGCGAGACGGTGGTCTTTCTGCCGATCCGCTATCGCGAGCGCGTCGGTCGGTCGAAAATCCGGCCCGTGCGCGACATGGCCGGGTTCCTCTTGCTGATCGCCCGCATGAGCATGGCCTACAGTCCGCTGAAGATCTTCGGTCCGGCGGGGCTGGCGCTGATGGGCCTGGGAGTGGTTTTGCTGGTCGCCCGCGCATTCATCGAGAATCCCTTCGGCGTGGCGACGACGGTCGTCCTGCTGATGGGCGGTATTCAGCTGATTGCCGTCGGGCTTCTTGCCGACCTGGTGAACCGGCGCGGCGGGTCATGACGCCGGACGATGGCTATTGGATGGATCGGGCGCTCGGGCAGGCGCGGCTCGCCGCCGAACGCGGCGAAGTTCCCATCGGCTGCTTGATCGTGCGGGAGGGCGAAGTTCTGGGAAGCGCCCACGACGGGAAGGAACTCTTCAAGGACCCCACTGCGCACGCCGAGATTCTCGCCCTGCGCCAGGCGGCGCACCGGACCGGCGACTGGCGCCTGGACGGGGCCGATCTCTACGTAACGCTGGAGCCCTGCCCCATGTGCGCGGGCGCCCTGGTCCACGCGCGCATCGCGCGGCTCGTGTTCGGCGCGCGAAATCCCCGCTGGGGGGCGTGCAGCGGTGACCTGGACCTCGTTCGCCATCCGCGGTTCAACCACCGGATGGAAGTCGTGGAGGGCGTTCGCGCGGAGGAATGCGCGGACCTACTTCGCAGGACGTTCCGCCAGTGGCGCTCGGAGGGCTAGCGCGTCTTCTGGCGTACCTCAGTCGCCTGCCCGGAGCCATCCTTCGGTGTCGGCGCGCGTGACGGCTGCGAGCGGTCGTGTGCGGGGCCCGGCTCCCGCGTCGGGAGCACGCCGCAGGCGCTCTTCCCATGCACGCGGACGTTCGTCCGCAAGACAGGCGCAGCGCGCCTGGAGTCGATAGCCTGCGGTTGCCGCGCAAGCGGCTACCGCAGGTTGTGCAGGCAACGATCCGAACCGCAGAGCGGTTCGACAGGCCGGGTCGGGAAGATCGTCGAACCGCCCTGCGGTTCGTTCCGTGGTGTTCGGGTTCCTTTGGTTGCCTGCGGCAACCAAAGGCTACCATCTCCAAGCGCGCTGCGCTTGAAGGAACAAGGCGCGCGCCGCGCCTTCGGAAACCCCCGACAGCCGACAGCCAGCCGACAGCCAGCCGGCGAACACAGGCCGACCAGATTCCGGCATCAGCCTGGCCGGGCCTTCGGTTTCGGATTGCCGCGGAACGCGATTCGCACTACGGTCTTGCGAAGGCTCGAGAGAAGAGGTCGACGATGGGACGCCCGAAGAACGTGCTTGGAACGGATCTGAAGTCCTGTTCGCAGGACCCCATGACGGGGTTCTACCGCAACGGATGCTGCGACACCGGAAGCGATGACATGGGCGTGCACATCGTGTGCATCGTCGCGACGGCGGACTTCCTGGCGTTTTCGCGGTCGCGGGGAAACGATCTGAGCACGCCGATGCCGCAGTTCGCCTTTCCCGGTCTCGTGCCCGGCGACCGCTGGTGCCTTTGCATGTCGCGATGGGTGGAGGCTCTCGAAGCCGGCGTCGCGCCGCAGGTGGTGCTGGAGGCGACGCACGCGGCGGCGCTGGAGTTCGTGTCGCTCAAGGACCTGAAGGCCCACGCCGTGGAGGCGAAGTAGCCCGCTCTCAGGCCCGCGCCCGCGCGACGACGGCCGCTCCCGTGCGCACGGCGATGTAGACTCCGGCGGCGAGCAGCACGATCGTCGCCCCCGCCGGCCAGTCCGGCCCGTAGCTGAGAGCCAGCCCTCCGACCGTCGTCGCCATGCAGATCGCGACCGCCGCGATCATCGCCGCGTTGAAGCGCTTGAACAGATGCAGCGCCGTCGCCGACGGCAGCGTCAGCAGCGCGATCGCCAGCACGATGCCCACGACACGCACCAGCATCACGACGGTCAGCGCCGTCATGACCAGCAGCATCAGCCGGTAGACCTCCACGCGCACGCCGCGAAGACGCGCGAACTCCTCGTCGAAACCGATCGCCAGCAGCTTCTCCTGGAAGAGAACCGTCAGCGCGATGACCGCCACGTCGAGAACGGCGATGACCAGGAGGTCCGTCTTTCCCACCAGCAGAATGTTGCCGAACAGATAGCTCATCAGGTCGGTCTGGTATCCCGGCGACGCGGCGATGAACGCCAGCCCCAGCGCCATGCCGACCGCCCACACGGCGCTCAGGACGGTGTCCTCGCGCTCGCGCCCGCGATACGTCAGCCACGCGGCGACCAGGGCGGCGGCGACGGCCCCGACCGCCGCTCCCGCCAGCGGCGAGATGAAATCGATGCCGTGAACGCGATTCAGCCAGACCGTCGCGCCGAGGCCTCCCAGGACCGAGTGCGCGATGGCTCCGGCGACGTACGTCATGCGGCGGACGACGACGAAGCTGCCCACGACGCCGCACGCCAGCGACGCCAGGAGCGCCGCCAGCACGGCGTACTGCAGGAACGCGTGCTCGCCCAGGGCGCGGAGGAAGTCGGTCATTCGCCGCCGCCGTGCGTGTGCGCGTGACCGTGCGCGTGGGGTTCGAAGACGTCGCACTCGCTGTCGTGGTGAATGCGCAGAAACGCGCTGCCGACGATCTCGTGGATGTGGCCGTCGCCGACGCCTTCGAGCGGATGAAGCGAACACGACCGGTTCACGCACGCGAGCTTGGACGCGTGGCGCGTCACGATGTTCACGTTGTGCGACACGACGCAGATGGTCATGCCCGCGCAGAGGTCGCCCAGCATCGCGTACATGCGCGACTCGTGCTCGCGGTCCATGTTGGCCGTCGGTTCGTCCAGCAGCAGCATCGCGGGATCGCAGACCAGCGCACGGGCCAGCAGAACGCGCTGGCGCTCCCCGCCGGACAGCTCGCGAAAGAGCCGTCCCGCCGCGTGGCCGAGTCCGACCCGCTCCAGCATCTCGCGGGCGCGTATCCGCGCCGCGCGGCCGAAGGGGCCGGCGCGCAACCGGTCCAGCATTCCCATCATCACCACGTGGTCCACGGTGATGGGATAGCGCGCGTCGAAACTGAGATGCTGCGGCACGTATCCCACGCGGGGAACGACGCCGCGGGGCGGCTGGCCGAACACGCGCACCGTGCCGCTGTCGGGGCGGGCGATGCCCAGCGCGAGCTTCAGCAGCGTCGACTTGCCGCCGCCGTTGGGGCCGACGATGGCGAGGTAGTCTCCCTCGCACACCGAAAGATCGACGTCCCGCAGCACGGGCGTCGGCCCGTAGGAAAACGCGACGTTCTCGAATTCGAGGACGGGCCGTGTCATCCGCCGAGTCCTTCGCGAACGGCGTTCGCCAGCGCCCGCATGCTTTCCAGATAGTCGTCCGCCAGGGGATCGATCGCAACGACGGCGCCGCCGATCGCATTGGCGATGACCTGCGCGTTGGCCGAGCCGAACTGCTTCTGCACGAAAACGACGCGGACGTTCTCACGGCGCGCGCGGTCGATCAGCTGCGCGAGAGACTTCGCGCCCGGTTCGCGTCCGTCCGTTTCCACGGCGTGCTGCTTCAGTCCGTACTCGTCCGCGAAGTATCCGAAGGCGGGATGATAGACGAGGAACGTCTTTCCGCGAACGGGGGCGAGGGCGACTTCGAGTTCGCCGTGCAGGCGGCCAAGGTCCGCCAGATATCCCGCGAGGTTCTCGCGATAGACCGCCGCGCCGGCGGGATCGGTCGCCACCAGCGCGTCGTGGATCGTCAGCGCCTGCATCATGACGAGCCGGGGGCTGAGCCAGATGTGCGGGTCCATGCCCTCCGCGCCGTCGTGGGCGTGACCGTCGTGGGCGTCGTCGTGATCCTCCATGGGGCGGAGGGGAATCCCGGCGGTCGTGTCGACGATGCGAAGCCGGGGCATGGACTCGCCGACCCGCCGAAGAAGCGCGTCCTCGAACGGAACGCCGATCCGGAAGTAGAGGCGCGCGCGCGCCAGACGGGCGATCTGCCGGGGAGCGGGGTCGTAGGCGTGGGGGTTCTGGCCGGACTCCACCAGGACCTCGACCTGTACGCGGTCGCCGCCGATGCGCTCGACGAATTCGCGCTGGGGCGGGATGCTGACGAAGACGGAGATCGGCGCGGGGGCGTCCTGGGCGGGGGCGCTGCCGAGGGCGGCGGTCGCCACGAGGGCGAGAATCAGCAGTCGAAGGAGCGGGATGGGGAGCATGGCGAGCGGCCTCCAGAATGAGAATGATTCTCATTCACATGGCCCCGGCCCCCATCAAGCCCAATTCTTCGCCGCCAGCAGCCCGCTACTCCGCCCCCGCCAGAAGCTCCGGTACCGTGGCGAAGGAGTACCCGCGATCCTTCAGAAAATCGATCAGGGCGCCGAGCCGGTCGAAGAACTTCTCGGTCCTTCGCGGACCGGCGCCCACATGGGTCAGCAGCAGAAACCCGCTCAGCCCGTCCGGTTCGCGTTCCTCGTGGGTCGCGATGGAGCTCCAGATCGTCTCGTTCGACCGCCAGTTCGGCGCGTCGTCCTCGGTGTAATCCGTGTGCGAGAGCGTTCCAGGCGTGAAGCAGAAGAGCCGGTGGCCCGCCTCTTTGGACCAGCGGACGATGTCCTCGTTGTACCATTCGTAGGGGGGAATCCACCAGCGCATCGTTTCGGCGGGGACGCCGAACTCCGACAGCAGGCGCGTGTTGGCTTCGAGGTCGCGGAGGAACTGTTCGCGCGTAACGAGGGTCTTCGCGCGATCGTCCCACGGACAGTAGAGAAGGTGCTCGTCGGAATGCGGACCGAGGACGTGGCCTTCCGCGACAGCGCGCACGATGGCGTCGCGGTTCGCGGCTGCGCGAAGATACCCGCCGGTCAGGTAGAAGGAGCCGCGCACGCCGTGCTCCGCGAGCGTGTCGAGCACGACGCCGGTTCCCTCGCCGAAGTCGCCGCCGGTGAAGACGAGCGCGAGGCGCTTCTCTCCGCGTGGTCCGCGAACGACGCCGCCGTGGGCGTACGAGAAACGTGGGTCCATCGGTCTATCCCTTCACGGCGCCGAAGGCGAGCCCGGCGACGATCTGCTTCTGGAAGACGAAGAAGAGGACGATCATGGGAATGGCGCTGGTGGTGGCGCCGGCCATGATGAGGCCGAAGTCGGCGACGTTCTGTTGCTGCAGGGTCTGGAGGCCGACTTCGAGCGTGAAGAGCTGTTCCGACCCGAGGACGACGAAGGGCCAGAAGAAGCTCTTCCACACGCCGGTGAAGGTGAGGATGCCCCACGCGGCGATGACGGGACGGCAGAGCGGCAGGACCACGCGCCACCAGATGGCGAACTCGCCGCAGCCGTCGATGCGCGCGGCCTCGTCGAGTTCCTTCGGCAGCCCCTCGATGTACTGGCGCATGAGAAACACGCCGACGGGGGAGCAGAGCCCCGGGAGGATCAGCGCCCAGTGCGTGTTCAGCAGATCGACGCCGAACACATTGCGGATGCCGCTGGAGATGACGATGAAGAGCGGGATCACGAGCGCCTGGCCCGGCAGAATGATCGAGGAGATGAACGCGGCGAAGAGTAGCCGTCGGCCGGGAAAGACCAGCCGCGCGAACACGTATCCGGCGAGACAGCTCAGCATGACCTGCACGGCCATTGTCGTCAGCGAGAGATACGTACTGTTCCAGAACCAGCGTCCGACGGCGGGGGCGCTCTCGAACAGGCGCGCGTAGTTCTCCAGCGAGAAGTTGGCCGGCGAGACCTGCGGCGGGTTGGACTGCAGATAGATGCGCGGCGTCAGCGCCGAGAGGAACATCCACACCATCGGAAAGAGAAACAGGAGCGCCAGTGGCAGAAGAAGAACGTGCAACGGAGCCTCGCGCGAGGCGGTGCGCAGGAGCGACGGACCCCTGGCGGGATCGCGCGGCTTGCGCAGATGGCGCGTCGCACGGGCGATTCGCGCACCGACGGCCTCGGCCCAGCCGCCGACGACGTTCAGAACGGCGCCGATGGCCTCGCCGACGGATTCGAGCGCGCGTTCCGCCATTCCCCGCTCTCCGCTGCGGGTGGAGTCCTTGCCGAAGACGAGGAATTGCAGCGCCGTGAACACCGTGACGATGCCGAGCAGAATCAGCGAGAGCGCACCCGCGATTCCGTAGCGCCCCTGCACGAAGGCGAGGCTGTAGATCTCGTACACCAGCACCGTCGACGATCCGGCGGGGCCGCCGTTGGTGAGCACGAAGACGAGCTCGAAGACCTGGAAGGACCCGATCGTGTTCAGCACGACGAGATAGAGCGTCACCGGCTTGAGCGCCGGCACCACCACCGTCCACCATCGCAGCAGCGCGTTCGCGCCATCGACCTTCGCGGCCTCCACCGTGTCCTCGGGAACGGAACCGAGCGCGGCGAGATAGATCAGAACGTTGCCGCCGGGCCCCGCGCCGAGCGCCGCGACGATGACCGCCCAGATGGCCCACTGCGGGTCGCCGGTCCAGTTGATCGGGTCGATTCCGGCGAGACCGAGAACGTGGTTCAGCAGTCCGAAGTTCGCGTCGTACAGCCATTTCCAGATCATCGCGAAGACGATCGCGGACGTGACCGTCGGCAGGTAGAACGCCGCGCGGTAGAACGCCCTGCCGCGCCCCTTCACCGCGTGGACGAGCGTTGCGATGACGATGGAGGCGAGCAGATTCAGCGGCACGAAGCACACCGTGAAGAGCAGCGTGTTGGAGAACGCGCGCCGCACGCGTTCCGCGACGAGGACGTTGCCGAACAGGTCGCGGAAGTTCTGCAGCCCGACCCAGGGGCTGCCGGCGATGCCCTCGGCGAGGTCGATGCGCTTGAACGCGATGGCGAACGCCAGCACCATCGGCAGTCCGACGAACACGGCGAAGAGCAGCACCGAGGGCGCGAGCATCGTCCAGGCGGCGAGGGACTGGCGGCGGGCGGAGCGATTCGTCACGGCGGGCGGTTCAGTCCCCGGCCGCGGCGTCGCGGCTCTTCCAGTAGTCGTCGAGCACCATCTGCCCGCGTTCCTGCATGTTGCGCACGGCGGTGTCGATATCGACGCGCCGCAGCAGGGCGAGCTGCAACTGCTCGCCGATGACCTGGTCGAGCTGCTGCCACGCGGGATGCGTCGGCGGCGAAATGGCGGAGGGAATCATGTCGAGGACGTTCTCGAAGCGCGGATCGCCGGCGAGAACGCCGGTCTTCGACGCGCGGCTCGGCAGCAGACCCGCCTCGCGGTTGATCTCCTGGCCGTGTTCGAGCGTCAGAAACCGCGCGAGCCGCGCCGCAGCCTCCGTGCGCTTCGGATCGGTGGGGCGCTTGAACACCGTGTAGGAACCGACGCCGTAGGACGCCATGACCTGGGGCTGGCCGGGCATTCGTGGAAAGGCGACGACGGCGACGTTCAACGGGTCCGGCAGGTCCGCCGCGTTCGCGTGCTGCTCGCGCGATTCGTCGAGGCGGCGGTTCTGGATCGCGACGGCGTTGATCGCCCAGAGACCCTGGCACGTCGCGGCGAGACGGCGCTCGCGGCCCGAGAACGCCGTCCACGTCGTGTCGTCGGTGATTCCGCCGGCGCCGGGCAGGCTGATGCGTTCCCCGTACTCCATGTCTATCAGCCGTTCGATGCCGCGCCGCGTCGCGCCGGAATCGATCGTCATGCGCCGACCGTCCTCGCTCATGATGGTCATGCCCTCCGCGAAGAGAAAGGGATACGCCTCCCATTTCTCCTTTCCGGTGCTGAACCCGATGCCGTAGACGTCGGTCCTGCCGTCGCCATCGCGGTCGAACGTCAGTTCGCGCATGGCGGCGAGGAATTCGTCCCAGGTCCATCGCCCGTTCGCGGGAGGCTCGACGCCGCGCTCCGCCAGGATGTCCAGATTCAGCAGAATGACGAAGCCCTCCTTGTACCAGGGCATCGCCCACGTGCGGTCCTCCCACTGCACGGCGCGCAGGATTTCCGGATGGATGTCCTCGCGCCAGGTCGTGCCCGGCATGTCGGGAATCTCCTCGTCGAGGTACGCGTCGAGCGGTTCGAGCAGCCCCGCCTCGACGTACTTCAGCGTCAGCGTCGCCCCGGCCAGGTCCGGCGGCCGCCCCGCGAACGCCGCGATGTCGAGCCGTTCGCCCCCCTTGGCCCAGCTCAGCCGCGTGAACTCGACGTGCACGTCGGGATTCAGGCGTTCGAACTCCGCGATGCCGTTCCGCACGTACTCCGAAACCGCCGGCAGGCGCGGATAGTCCCAGAACTCGACGAGCGTCTTGCCCTCCGGCGCGCCCGGCGCCGTGCAGGAAAGCGGCACCAGCGCCATCGCGAAGGCCATCGCGCGAACGACTCCGCGCATCAGACGAGCGGTTTCCGGAGAATCGCGAAGCGCCGCGACACCGCAAAGCCCAGCCGCGCGTAGACGCCGCGCGCGGCGCGCTCGCCCGTCCAGAGGACGAACGCCGCGTGGTGCCCCTCCAGGCGCATCTGCAGCAGTGTCCGCGCCAGCAGCACCGATCCGATGCCGCGCCCCTGGTGCGTGTCCGCCACGCCGAAGGGGCCGAAGTGCTCGCCGCGAAACTTGCAGTAGCCGACGATCTCGCCGCCGTCCATCGCCACCATGATCGAATCGCGCGGCGCGGCGCCGGCGGCGACGGACTTCAGCAGCTCGCGCGCGTCGGTCACCCAGTCGCCCGGCATCGTCGCCGACATGAAGGCGAGAAACGCTGCGATGCGGTCGCGCGAGAGAGGACGGACGACCAGGCCCTCGCGGGCGAGCGCCTCCTCCTTCGCCCGCACGTCGTCGGCCAGGTCGAACGTGCCGATCATCGCGTCCATGGCGATGCCCTCGCTGAACTCGGCGAAGCCGCGCTTCTCCAGCCAGGCGAGCCCGTCGGCGTACGCGACGCGGTCGACCCCCGGCACGAAGTAGTTCGGCGGATAGGGGGCGATGGCGATTTCCGTCCGCCCGCGCTCGCGAAAGAACGCCTCGGCCTCGTTCAGCAGCGCGCCGCCGGCGCCGCGCCCGCGGTGCTCCGGCGCGACGCCGAAGGCGGTGACGAAACCGCGGTGTTCCATCAGCCCGACGTTCTCGATGGGATGGCGCAGCACCAGACAGAGGGCGAACCCGGCGACGGTGCCGTCGGCGCCATCGGCCACCAGCAGACCGTCGGGCTCCAGGTTGCGGTCCAGCAGGACGCGGCGGACGAAGTCGTCCTCCGTCACCGCGTCCCGGGGCAGCGCGCGCCGCCAGGCGGAGACGACACCGGCGAGATCGTCGTCGCGATAGGGCCGAGCCGTCGTCATGCCGCGTCCTTTCAGAACGGAGAGGATTGAAGACGGCGCAAAATCGCAGGACCGGCCTGGGGCCGCAACGGGGAAGAGGGCGGCTTGGGCCGCCCGGCGTGTGGCCTCGGCGCTGAAACCGTGTTCTGCGGCGGTGGGAAAGAGCGGTACGCAGAGACGCCGAGGACGGCGAGAGTTCGCGGAGAAAGAGCACAACGCAAAGTCGCGGAGAGCGCGAAGAATCGCAAAGGGTGGCTTGGGCGTCCCGCCCAAGCGAACGTCAGCCGCTCCGGACGCGCGATGCTGCGCCGTCCGCTGACACTCCACACCCTGCGGCACACGTTTGCCGCGACGCTGGCCCGCGAGGGCGACCCGATCCTCAAGCTGTCAAAGGTGCTCGGACACAGCACGACGGAGACGACCGAACTGCACTACCTGCGCTTCTACCCGGACGAAGGGGCTGACGGGACGTTGGCGATGCCGGAACTGGAGCCCGTGGAGGCGAGGGTCAGGGCGATTGCGCTATAATCGGTTGGCCGATGCCCTCAGTCTATTCCCTGTAAGAACCCATAGACTTGGGACTCGTACGAATCGTTGTGCATACTGCTCAATATGGTCTGGATCTGCTTTGGGCTTGGCTTCTCACTAACATGTTTCACGCTTTTTGCTATGACTTGTGCGTAGCAGTAGTCATCACTAATATTGGCAGCTCGGAGCAGAGCAATCCACTCTTCTGGTGTGACTCCTCCCTTCACCTTTCCAATATTTCGCAGCAGAGTGTTTCCCGCTTCAACATCGTTGCTCAGTCCACGTAGGGCTACCATCAATGACTCCAAGGCTTGGCTCCGTTCACCAAACTCCTCTATCTCACTTGGCTTGATTCCCGAAACGATTAGGCGTACTTCCCGCAACTCATTCTTGGTTAGAGACAACTGGTGTTCCTGTTCCATCCGGCTATCCTTGCAGGATTCCAACTCCCCCACGAGTCCCTCAACCTTCTGTTGAAGGTCCAACTTCTCGGCAACAAGCGTATCAACAGCGGCCAAGGAACCTGAGATCCCCTCCTCCTGCAACGCAGGTAGCCTCGCCAGTTCTGCCCGGAGTGCCGATACTTCTTTTCTCAAGTCATCGTTTCTACGCCTCAGTCTATCAGTCTCTTGATCCTTACTGAGTTTTAGATCTTCCACCTGAGCGGACAATGAGCGAACTCTGGCGCGTTCTGCGGCATACTTGTCCTCCAACTGCAATTCCCTGTATTTTGCAATCTGCTCCTCCAGGCTGGCTAATTGGGTACGGGACTCCCCCAGTTTATACTCCAGCAGCTGATTGCTTGTTTCCAGTGTGGCGATTCCCTTGGCGCGATCATCAAGAGACCGGCGAGCCTCCCCAAGTTCGGTGATTCTTCCATTCAAATAGGTCTCATTCTTGCCTGTCACCACCAAGAAAGCGCGTCCGATTACGCCGCCCAAAGTTAGCCAGACAACAGAGGAAATAATGATCCCAGCAACGAATGGGTGGTTTCGGATTCTTTCGAGCATACCGGGATCCTTGTGGCTGGCGCTATCAAGCAACAACAGAATGGTACGGTGAGAACCCCCGCGTATTCAACGAGAGTTCCGTACTTCACCGTGCCTGACGATAGTCCCAAACACCCGTGACGCGGAGGAGACCCGAGACACGCGAACCGGCTTGGCGCCGCTCGGACGCCTTCTTCCTGGCTGTTGATTTCGTTGGGTTTGAGTGGTGGAGCTAAGGGGAGTCGAACCCCTGACCTCTGCATTGCGAACGCAGCGCTCTACCAGCTGAGCTATAGCCCCACTTGCGAGGGACGCGAAGGCTGTCCGCAGGTCGGTGCGCTGTCAAGGGCACTCCGCAGGGCCGGGCGGGGGCGTTCGGAGGAGGTCGGCGGGGGACGGAATCGCGGGTCTCGCGGGGGGCGGAGCGGTCGGCGGGGCGGTCCGGCTTTCCGTTGCGCCCGCGCGGGGGGGAACCGAACCGTTCGCGCCTGTTCGCCAGCCCGCTCCGGAGCCCTTCGTCCATGACCGCCCGCAGTCTTTCCGAAAGTCTCGCCGACGTTCTCTCCGGCGATCATCCCGAGGGCATCACGATCGGCGAGATTCTCGACAATGTGGGGGAGAAGGGGTTCGGGCTGCTGCTGGTGGTGCTGTCGCTGCCGTCGGCGCTGCCGGTTCCGGCGGCGGGCTACAGCACGCCGTTCGGGATCGCGCTCTTCATCCTGGGCATGCAGATGCTGATGGGGCGGCGGGTGCCGGCGTTGCCGGGCTGGATTCGCCGGCGACGCATTCCGAAGCGGCTTGGCGGCGCGATGATGGGTTTCGCGGTGAAGGTGACGTCGAAGCTGGAGCGCTTCATCCGGCCGCGGTTCCAGTGGGTGGGCAGCCGGTGGGCGATGGCGGGGATGAGTCTGCTGGTGCTGGCGATGGCGGCGCTGATGACGCTGCCGATTCCGGGAACGAACACGATTCCTGCGGGGGCGATCTTTCTGATCGGCATCGGCCTGACGGAGAAGGACGGCGTGTTCGTGGCGCTGGCGCTGCTGGTGGGGGTGTTGTCGGTGGGCGTGTACGCGGTGGCTCTCTATGCGGTGTTCTTCCTGGGGGCTGCGGGAATCGAGGGCGGCATCGAGTGGGTGAAGGAGCTGGTTCGGGGCGGGGCGTAGGGGTTCGCTTCTTCACGCTGGCCGCCGCCGGGGGCCTTTCCGGTTGACGATTCGCAGAGCGCCGACGAGTCGTTGCGGTACGATACTCTCGGAGTGGCTCGTTGTCTTGTCGGGTTCGCCGCGCCCTTGGCGCATTCATTGGTTTGCTCGCCCTGGCGGCGCTGTTCGCGCTGCCGGGTGTGGCGGCGGCGGATGATCTCGGAGACCTGAACGCGGTCGAGTGGGCGGAGGAGTTCGACGCGCTCTGGTCGATCGAGGACACGAAGGAGCGGGAACGCCGCTCGACGCAGCTCGTCGCGCGGATGGTCGCGCAGATGGCGCGCGACCAGGGGAACGAGGCGGTGGCGGGCCTCGTGCTCGCCTCCATCGAGGAACTCTCTTCCAATCCAGGCGTGGTGAATGCCGGCGCGATCGGCGTAACGGGTTCGAGCGTCGCCGCGTCGGCGATCTCGCCGGACGCGGCGTTCTCGCGCAGCTTGGGCGAGGTGAACAACATCCTGACGGACCTCGGGGCGTTTCTGGCGACGTACCAGCTCTTCAAGGCGCTGTACGTGGACCAGAACTTCAAGGACGAGGACATGTGGGGCTACGTCCGGACCGGGATGCTGTACTACATGAACCGGTTTCCGATGAACGCGGCGTCGGCGGCGTGGGCGTTCAATCTGGCGTTCGTGGACTACGCCCTGACGAAGGTGCTGGAGGAGTCGCTGACGAGCTACGAGGAGGCCTGGTACGACGCGTACCAGTGGTTCTTCCTGCAGGGTCCGGGAAAGATGGGGATGCAGGACTGGGCGGACCTGTTCGAGCCGGCCTGGGCGGGGGGAGAGGGCGAGGACTACGTCACGTACCTCGATTCGTTCTGGGACGATCCCGAACGCTTTCGCCTGCCCGGCGGGGCGGCGACGACCACGGCGGAGATCTTCGACTACTACTTCACCGAAGTGGAGGGGCGCCGACCGCCGTTCACGTACCGTTCGGCGCTGGCGAACGCGAGGATGAAGGACGCGTTTCGCGGCCGGCTCGTGCGAAACCATCTGGTCACGGGAATGCGGATGATTCTCGAGGAGCGGCGCGACCTGTTCGAGGGCCGCATCCTCAACGAGATTCGGGCGCGGGAGCAGCGGCTGAACGCGGAGTTGCGGCGGCTGACGGAGCGCAGGGACTGGACGGTGCGGGTCGTCGATTCGTCGTCCGGCGACCCGGTCGCGGGGGCGCGCGTCGCGTGGTACACGATGTGGCAGAACGAGCGCGGCGAGTTCGAAACGGCCGCCGACGGAACGGGAACGATCAACGCCCCCCGGATGACGCCGAAGCTGAATTTCCGCATCTGGAAGTACCGCTACCGCGATTCGGAGGACGCGTTCTATCCGGACAAGGACCCCGGCCCGGAAATCACCGCGCATCTTCAGCCCCACGCGCCGCACGGACTGACCGTACAGGTCGTGGACCGCCGTTCGGACAAGCCGATCCAGGGCGCCAAGATCGACTACTGGTTCGAGGAGAGAACGGCGAACGGGGAGACGGACGACGAGGGATTCGCGTGGCGCGACTTTCCCGACGGAATGTACGTCGTGATGGCGGTGGAGGCTCCGGGCTACCAGCCGGTGAGCGACTGGGGGGTTCAGCTGCACGAGGAGCCCGTGCTGGAGCGCATCGAACTGGAGCCGGAAGCGGGTTCCGCAGTCGGCGATCTGAAGGTCATCGTCCTCGACGCGGGGAGCGGCGATCCCGTCGCCGGCGCGACGGTTCGGGTCGATTCCGGCAATCACCGGGACAATGGCGTTTCCGATCCCGAGGGCGGCGTGTCGCTGGCGGTCGTACCCGATGCTCTGACGAAGGTCGAAGTCGCGGCGGTCGGATTTCGTTCACTCGCCGATTCGATTCGCGTGGGCCCGGAAGGATCGGTCACGACGGTTCGTCTGGAACGGGGCGGGCGCGCGTCATTGCCTGAAGCGCTGGAACTGGCCGTCGAAGGTGGCGGACGGGTCGAGATCCTGAAGCCGCTGGCGCTGCGCTATTCCTACTCCGTTCCCCCGGGAAAGAAGCACGATCTCGCCATCAAGGTTCTCGATTCCGCGGGGGCCGAGCACGACGTGGAGTATCGCCGCGACCTGGTCAGCGCCGCCGGCGCGGAGTCGGGAGTCATTCGGTTCGACGGTCCGCCGCGGGTCGGGCCGTACAAGGCGAGGATGGCGGTCATCTACGGCGGAAAGCCTTTCGAGAGCGCGGTGCTGAATTTCGACGCGGAGTATTCCGGCGAACTTTCCGTCACGGTAAAGAGCGACTCGGGGGAAGAGGGCGTTCTTCGTCTCATGGTGCCGGGACTCGCCGAACTCGCGCCGGCGCCGGACTCGTCGTTGGGCGTCGAGCGCGTGGACTGGTTCATGACGATGCCCGGAGGCCGTCGCGTGCCATCGCGGGACAATGGAACGGAGCGCACGGCGGGAGCGAACGGCTATGTCAACGACATCCGGTTCTCGGAGCGCGCGGCATTGGGCACGTACGAGATCGAGGCGCAGGTCGTGTCGGTCGCGGGAACGGTTCCGGCGCGGGGACGGTTCGAACTGTTGCCGCCCGAGGACGTTCCGCCGGACTCGGAGTTCTCCAGCGCGCGCGTAAGCTGGGCCGGGGCGCTGACGACGGGACAGTCGACGCCGCTGATGATCGACGGACTCCCCTTCTCGACCGGCGATCTGGCCGAAGGGGACATTCACGGCCTGGGAACGTACAAGGGATCGGATTTCAGGCTGGACCGGGGCGTCGTGTTCTTCCGGCCGCGGCTCTCGGGACAGCAGACGGCGATGTTCGTCCTGCAACACGACGGGACCGACTATCCGATCAAGTTCTCCTGCAACGTCGATCTGACGATGATCGAGTCGCGCGTTTCCGAGGAGGGGCTCGACGAGTCGAAGGGCACGGTGACTCTCCTGTTTCGGGCGCACCGCGACTTCGAGCCGCCGTTCCGCATTCGGCGCCAGACCCCCCGGGGCGCGCTGGAAATGGGGGCGTACCAGGAATCGATGGGTTCCCTGATGATGAAGGGGGAGCTGAATCTCGGCGAACTCGAGCGGCCGCCCGTCGTGGACATCCTCGATTCGGAGGGTGCGGAGGCGCGCATCGATCTCGCTTCCGTGGTTTCGCGAATGGAATTCCGCGACACGGGGATTCCGCTGGGAACGCGTGCGCCGCTGGAACTGCGCGGCACCGAACGGGTCGGCAACGTTCGCCGGGGCGGCGTGCTCGTGTCCCCGAACATCGACGTGGAGTACACCGGCGGAACGGCGAAGCTCTTTCTCGAGACGAAGCGAACCGACTCCCGGCGTCAGTATCTCTGGGCGGCGATGGTGGGACCGCGCGGGATCGGCGTGGCCGGCGACTGGGTGGACCTGAAGCCTGCGGACGAAGTGGCGGATGCGACTGATTCCGACTGCGATCCCCCGTCGGCGGTTCGGACGGCTCTCCAGCGGATCGCGCGGTTGTCGGGCGCGAACAATCCGATGATGGGCGCGATCAACCGCCGCGACATCGGCGAGATCCAAAGCCAGTCCGCCTCGTACTTCGACGATTCGATTCGGGTGAACCGCTGGGCGGCGAACCTGCGGAACTGCGACATGCTGACGAACGAGGACCGCGAGTTCTTCGGCGACATGGCGACGGCGCTGGAGGGGATGAAGGTGCTCTCCGATCCCGCGAGCATGCAGCAGATGGATCAGGGGACTCTCCAGGAGAAGCTGTCGGAAACGCAGCGGATCATGGGGGGTCTGCAGAGCCGCAGCGCCGCAGTGGAGCGGCGGATCCGGCGGAGCGGATTCTACGATCTGATGTACGGGAACTGAGACGGCGATGATACGACCCTTGTTCCTGGCGTGCCTGTGGGCACTCCTTCTCGGAGGATGCACGGCGTTTCGCGTCTCGGCGCCTGACCACCGTCCCGCGCAGTTGCGCGAGGCCGGCCAGCGTTCGGACTTCATGGTGGAGACCGTCGATCTCATCGACCGGGCGAATCCCATCGGAAGCGCCGGCAACAGGATCTGGGGCGGCCAGTACAGGATTCTGCTGACGGATTCCCTTCACGACTACTTCGAGGCGGAAGTGGTGCAGAGTCTGGAACGGAGCGGTTTCGACTGCGCGGAGTATCCCGGCGCGTCGAAGGCCCGAAGGATCGGCGCTGCCGCGTCCGGGGCGCCGCCGCTGCACCTCCGGCTGGAGCTTCAGGACCTGACGCTCAGCCGTCACCCGCAGGCGCACCTGATGGCCGACCACGTCTACGGCGTCTGCAAGATCCGCGGAGTCGTGTTCGACCTGAACGGCACGATGCTCTTTCAGCGGCAGTTCGTCGGAAAGGTCGATACGTACCGGCCGACGGACGAACTCGTGCCGCCCGGCGTCGGGTTCTTCAGCCGCCGGGGCCTCTCTTCGCTGCTGACGAAGCTGCTGGAGTCCACCGTCGAGGAGTTTCGCGCGGAGGGCGTTCCGGAGATCTCGCTGGTTCGCGAGGAATACCGCGACGCGTTCGCGCGTTCTGCGGAAGCCCCCTCCGCTGCCGCGGAAACGCCGCCCGTCCCCGAAACCGGCGAGGGCACGGAGGAAGAGGCATGGACATGGTGACGCGCCTCCGCATCGCGGCCCTTCTCGTGTGCGTCGCATCGGTGTGCGCATGCATGAAGCCTCCGGTTCGGTGGAGGTACGACCAGGGCCCGAGGAGCGACACGGTTCCGTCGATGGTCGGTCTGGTTCTGCCGGTCGAGGACGCGCGGCCGGCGCGGAACGAGGGGCCCGGACTGCTGCGGTATCTTCCGCTGGTGCTTTGGACGACGGAGCGGGACGCCATGTTCGACCTGGCGCTTCTCGAGAACGGCTCGCGGTTCGGATCCGCTCCGCGGGACGACATGCAGTTCACGGCGACGTCGTCGCTGCACGAGGCGGCGCGTTTGCAACTGGCGGCGTCGGGCGCGTTCGGCCCCGTGTTCGGGGCGCGCTCGGAGGTGGGCGCGTGGAGTCCGGACGACCGGCCGCTTCGGGTTCTGAAGGTGCGAGTCGACGAACTGCAGCTCGTTCGACGCGACTACCGCTATGGTCTGGGACCGCTGGCGTTTCTCGCGCACGCGCTGGGGGCTCCGACGGGGCGGACGACTCTTGCCGGACGGATCGATCTCGCGATCGCCGGCGACGACGGAAGTCCGCCTGCGACCCGCACGTTGTCGGTCGGCGACAGCCGAACCGACGGATGGTACCGGAAACTCGAGGCCGAGCAGAGGGTCCTCGACCATCTTGCCATGGAATACCGCAAGGCCCTCGAATCGCTGATTCAGGACGTACGAAACCACCGTCAGGAGACCGACACGCCATGAAACACGCACGAGCATTCCTCGCCGCGCTGACCGCGCTGGCCGCGCTTCCGATCCTCGGCTGCGCAACGAAATGGGTTCCGGACTCGGAATCCAGTCTGACCCCGCCCGTCGCTTTCCAGCAGCAGTTCATGGCCGAAGCGATCGACGACGCGTTCTACACGATGGACTTCTCGCGCCTCGGCAACAAGTTGGTGGATGTCGAGGTTCTGGGGGTGTACGTCGACGGCGACGTGGCGGACTACATGCGGGCGCGGACGCAGCTGGAGCTGGCCAAGGCCGGCGCGCGCAGCGAGGTCGACTGGGAGCGCGACCCGCCGGACTACAAGGCGAACATCATGGTCCGGTACGGCGGCGTGAACGACATCGTGAAGACCTCGCTCTTCTACGAGTGGCGCGAGAAGGTCTACACCTACGACGTCGAGGTCGCCGTGTTCAGTCTGGACGGCTCGGACTACTTCGTGCAGACGGGGCGCGGCGCCACGGAGATCACTATCAAGCGGAATCTCTATATCCTGTTCTTCCCGATTCCGCTGCCCAACGAGTGGTCGTCGCGCAAGGGCCTCAGTCCGATCAAGCAGTACAAGCAGACCTACGACGCCGGAAAGAGGATCTACGACGATCCCTCGCTGGCGCACGACCCCTCGTTCCTGAACTAGGGCGGGCAGTGGTGGCGGCGTCCGCATCGCGTGTGCGGGCGCCGCCGGTCAGCTTTCGCGCTTCCAGCGGGTGCCGTCGGCGCGGTCTTCGAGGACGATGCCGTTCTCGGCGAGCCGGTCGCGAATCCTGTCGGAGAGGGCGAACTGCTTGAGCTTGCGCGCGTCGTTGCGGACTTCGATCAGCAGGTCGAGAAGACGCCCGCTGAGGTCCTCCATGCCGGTGGTCTGTGCGGCCTCCAGACTGCGCGAGACGCCCAGCAGGTTGCGAAAGAAATCGAGCAGCGACGCGAGGGCGGCGAGTTCCACCGTGTCTCCGGCGCCCTTTTCGGCGTTCGCGCGCGCCGTGTTCAGGCGCGTGACGACGTCGAAGAGCACGGCGAGGGCGCGGGCCGTGTTGAAGTCGTCGTTCATGGATTCGGCGAAGCGCTCTTCGAGTTCCGCGCAGGCGGGGGAGGTCTTCCACGCGCCGGCGTCCGGCTCGGCGCCGAGGACGGCGACGGCTTCGTGCCATGCGTCGGCATAGCGGCGCGACGACTTGCGCGCCAGCTCCAGGTTGTCGTCGGTGAAGTCGAGTTCGGTGCGGTAGTGGGCGCTGACGAGAAAGTGGCGCAGCGTCAGCGCGTCGAAGCGCTCCAGCAGTTTGTCGATGTAGAGGAAGTTGCCGAGGGACTTCGACATCTTGTCGCCGCGGATGTTCAGCATCGCCTGGTGGAGCCAGTAGCGGGCGAAGGGCTTGCCGGTGAGGGCCTCGCTCTGCGCGATCTCGTTCTCGTGGTGGGGAAAGACCAGGTCCACGCCGCCGCTGTGGATGTCGATCGTCTCGCTTTCGAGAAACCGCATCGACATGCAGGAGCACTCCAGGTGCCAGCCCGGCCGGCCCTGGCCCCAGGGGGCGTCCCAGGACGGCTCGCCGGGCTTCGCGGCCTTCCAGAGGGAGAAGTCCATGGCGTCGCGCTTCAGCTTCTGCTGTTCGGGGTCGACGCGTTCGCCCTCCCGCATGTCGTCCAGATTCTTGCGCGAGAGCTTGCCGTATCCGTCGAAGGACCGCACGGAGAACCAGACGCTGCCGTCCGGCGACGCGTAGGCGTGGCCCTTCTCGATCAGCTTCCCGATGAAGTCGATCATCTCGGGGATGACCTGGGTGCAGCGCGGGTGGGCGCTGGCGGGGCGAACGCCGAGCAGTTCGATGTGGGCGAGGAACATCTTCGCGTATTTCTCGGCGACCTCCTCCGGCGCGATGCCTTCCTCGGCGGCGCGGCGGATGATCTTGTCGTCCACGTCGGTGATGTTCTGGACGAATCGCAGGTCGTACCCGAGATGTTCGACCCAGCGGCGAATCGTGTCGGTGACGACGAACGTGCGGGCGTTGCCGATATGGATGGGGCCGTAGACCGTCGGCCCGCAGGCGTACCAGGTGACCTTCCGGCCTTCGGGGTCGAGGGGGACGAAGTCCTCCTTCTTGCCGGTCAGGGTGTTGGTGAATCGAAGGGTCATGGTGCGATGCCTGGAGGGGTCTGGCGCCGCGCGGCGCAAGGGCGGCCAGTCAACGGAGCGCGGGGGGGGGCGGACAAGGGAAAGGACGGCGGGCGGGCGGAAGTCCGCTTGCGCCGTTGCGGGTCGCGGCCATCCTCGCAGGATCGAAACTCCAGGCGGGCAGAGCGATGGGCGAGCGGGGGGACACAACGGGGGAGCTGCGGCGGTTCGGCTCGTTCATGCGCGGGCTGGACCCGCTTGTCGCCGGCGAGGACACCAACGCCGTCTACCGGGCGTTTTGCCTGCGGCGGTTCGTCCACGCGCGCGGCTCGCTGCTGCGGCGGTTTCGGCATTTCGGCGCGGGACTGAACCCGGGCCAGATGGTGCTCGGCGTTCTCGCTTTCATCGTCATCGTCGCACTGTTCCTGGTCTTCGGCTGCCTGGTACTTCCGGTCCTCTTCGCCCTGGGGGCGGCGGGTTCGGTGATGTTCCAGCGCAAGCGGCACACGGAGCACTTCATGCCGCGCCTGTGCTCGAGGGTTTTCGGCAGGAACGGATTCTTCGCGGACGCGGCGGTCGATCTCTGGATGACCGGCGCCCGGGGCCGCGACATCGTGGAGGCCGTCTACATGGAGAAGCGCGAGAACGCGCTGCTGACCGCGTCCCTCGTCGCGTCGTTTCTGTACATTCTCTTCGCGGTCCTCTACCTCGGCGCCGCCAGGCAGTACCACGCTGCGGGAATCGCGCTCGCGGTGGCGACGCTGTGGCTGACGTTCGAGTCGACGCTTGCCGGGACGATCTCCGCCGGGCACCAGGTGCGGACGCGGACCCTCGAGCCGATGGTCTTCGTCTGGGAATCCGAATCGGGGAAATCGGCCGGCGTCAAGATCGGGACAGAGCGCCTGAGAACGGGCTGCGTGGGATTGCTCGTCGGCGTCGCGATCGTGTTCTGTGCCATCTTCGCGATCTCCCTGTCGGCCTCCCTACTGAGCGAGATGGACGCGAACATGAAGTATGCTCTGCCAGTCCTGCTGGCGACCGCGTTCCTGATCGCCGCCATGGTGCTGCGCCTCGTCCGCAACTGGCAGAGGAGGAATCTCTCCAGAAAGATCGAGGCGGTCTTCGAGCGCGCGGACCAGGCGTTCGACCACTTCATGGCGAGCGCCGTGCTGGACGACGCGGATGGCGTGCGATACGGACTGGCCCGCATTCACCGGACGCGCGATGCCCGCATGAAGCCTTGGAAGGCGGAGTCGCCGCCGCGGCGCCAGCCCGGGGGGGCGTCGTCTCCACCGATGCCGCCGCCGCTTCCACCCGCGTCAGTTGCCGAGAGTGAACCACCCATCGTCGCGAAGAAGGACGAATCGGGCCGGTGGGTGGCGGAGATGCCGTCGAAGCCAGAGACGGTATGCTATGGCGACACGCGCGAGGAAGCCATCGAGCGCGCGAAAATCACGGGGAGCGGGAATACCGGAGAGGCGCCGGAGGAATAGCGGCGGGGTCAGAGCACGCGAAGCCGGTGCGTGACGTGCTGCGGGTCGTTGTCGAAGTCGTAGTCGGGAATTTCGTCGGGGGAGAGTTCCACGATGACTCCGTCGCGCATGATGACGACGCTGCGCCCCGCGCGTTTGTGCTCGGCGAGCGCCCTGGCCACGCCCCGACGCACGGCGTCCTCGATGAGAAGACTCAGCGCCGTGCGCTGTCGCGGGCCGTTGCCGGACTCTGGGCCGTTCACGTCTTCGCCCTGGTCGGGGTGTCCCATGTTACAACTCCAGCAGTCGGTTCTGCCACGCGGAGACGCGGTCGCGCAGTTCCGCGGCGAGTTCGAAGTCCAGTCGCTTCGCCGCCTCCTTCATCTCCTTGCGCAGCGAATCGATCTTCTTCTCCACGTCGCGCTTCGACAGGTACTCTTCGCCCGGTTCCGCCGCGATCAGCGCGATGTCGTCGCCCGCGCGGTATTCGACCTCGATGATGTCCTTCACCGCCTTGCGGATCGTCTGCGGCGTGATGCCATGCTCCTCGTTGAAGGCGGTCTGCCGTGCGCGGCGACGGTCCGTCTCCTCGATGCATCTCCGCATCGCGTCGGTCGTTCTGTCGCCATAGAGGATGACGGTGCCATCGACGTTTCGCGCCGCGCGACCGACCGTCTGGATCAGCGAGACGCCCGAGCGCAGGAAGCCCTCCTTGTCGGCGTCGAGGATGCACACCAGCGAGACCTCCGGCAGGTCCAGGCCCTCGCGCAGCAGATTGATTCCCACCAGCACGTCGATGCGGCCGGTGCGCAGTTCGCGGAGGATCTCGATGCGCTCGAGCACCTTGATGTCGCTGTGGAGATAGCGCGTCTTGATGCCGGCCTCGGCGAGGTATTCCGTCAGCTGCTCGGCGAACTTCTTCGTCAGCGTCGTCACCAGCACGCGTTCGCCGCGTTCCGTGCGAAGGCGGGCCTCGGCGAGCAGGTCCTGCACCTGGCCCTCGACGGGGCGGACGTCGATCCGCGGATCGACGAGTCCCGTGGGGCGGATGATCTGCTCCACGACGACCCCGCCGCTGCGCTCCAGTTCGTAGTCCGCCGGCGTGGCGCTGACGAAGATCAGCCGGTTCACGCGCCGCTCCCACTCCTCGAACTTCAGGGGGCGGTTGTCCTGGGCGGAGGGCAGACGGAACCCGAAGTCCACCAGCGTCCGCTTGCGGTTGCGGTCGCCGTGGAACATCGCGCCAATCTGCGGAACGGCGATGTGGCTCTCGTCCACCACCATCAGATAGTCGTCGGGAAAGTAGTCCATGAGGGTGTAGGGAGGATCGCCCTCCGCGCGGCCGGCCAGATGGCGCGAGTAGTTCTCGATGCCGGGGCACGTTCCCATCTCGCGCATCATTTCCAGGTCGTGTTCGGTGCGCTCCTTCAGACGCTGGTGTTCCAGCAGCTTGCCCTGGTCCTCCAGTTCCCGCAGCCGCTCCGCCAGTTCCGCCTCGATGCGTTCGACGGCGGCGAGCAGCGTGTCCTTGCGCGTCGCGTACACGCTCGTCGGATAGACGGCGGCGCGGCGGATGCGGCGCAGCGTCGCGCCGGTGAAGGGGTCGAACTCGACGATGGAGTCGATCTCGTCGCCGAAGAGCTCGACGCGGAGCGCCTTGCGCTCCTCGTAGGCGGGAAAGATGTCGATGCGGTCGCCGCGGACGCGAAACACGCCGCGGTGGAAGTCGGTGTCGTTGCGGCGGTACTGGATGTCCACCAGGCGGCGCAGCAGTTCGTCGCGCGAGACGGTGTCGCCCTCGCGCAGGAACGCGCACATCGAGTGGAACTCCGAGGGCGACCCGATGCCGTAGATGCAGGACACGCTGGCGACGACGAGGGTGTCGCGCCGTTCCAGCAGCGACTTCGTCGCGCTCAGCCTCAGCTTGTCCAGCTCGTCGTTGATCGACGCGTCCTTCTCGATGAACGTGTTCGTCGCCGGCAGATACGCCTCCGGCTGGTAGTAGTCGTAGTAGGAGACGAAGTACTCGACGGCGTTGTCGGGAAAGTACTCCTTGAATTCGCGATAGAGCTGCGCGGCGAGCGTCTTGTTGGGTGCCAGCACCAGCGTCGGCTTGTTCACGGCCTCGATCACGTTGGCGATGGTGAAGGTCTTGCCGGTACCCGTCGCACCGAGCAGGGTCTGCGCGGGGAGATCGTTGTGGAGCCCGCGCACAAGGGCCTCGATGGCCTTCGGCTGGTCGCCGGCGGGCCGATAGGAACTGACGACGCGGAATGGCTGCGAGTCGTCGGGCTTCGGCAGATCGAAGTCGGGTTCGCGGTCGAGCGTGCGCGGGCGGTGGGGCGGTCGGACGGCGGACATGGGGCGGAAACCTCGGACGTCCAGGGAAGCAGGATTCGCGCCCCGTGGCGAGGGAAACGTCCGCGCGCCTGGGCTACTCCGGGCGGCGGAGGACGACGTAGCCGTCGATCGCGAGTACCGTCTCGAACTCGGGGGATTCCAGCCGGCGAAAGAGCTCCTCGCGCTCTTCGCGCTTTTCCTCGCCGACCAGATCCGACATTCGTCCGTTCACATCCAGCAGAACCCACTCCACGTCGTCGAGCCACGCCAGGCGCAGCGGGAGCTTGACGGGGCGGTTGGAGACGCGCGCGTAGAGGTCGTACTGCACGGCGACGGGTGCGTCGGGGGGGATGTTGTCGGCGACCTCCGGCAGAAGCCGGTGGTGGTCGGTGACGGGAAACCCGAAACGGCGATATCCGTCCGTTCGCGTCCGGAGCGGAACGGACGCGAGGGCGACAAGCGCGAAGAGAATGGTCAGGACGCGGGCGGCGGTTTCCGGGGGAACGCGCCTGGCGGCGCAAACGTTCGCCATGCCGCGCACGGTGTTGTAGAAGAGAAAGGGGATGGCGGGGTAGCTGTAGTAGTACGCGAGGTCGCTGACGAGCGGGTCGTCGGTGACGATGAAGACTCCTGCGGACGCGATGGTCAGCCAGAACGCGCGCCAGTCGGCGAGCGCGAGAAACGCCGTCGAGGCGAGTACAGCCAGAAGCGCCGGGGCGAACAGCCGGCCCGCCATCGCGAGGGGGTGCGTCGCCATGTGGAGAAGGACCTCGCCCTTGGTGTCTCCCATGGAGGCGAAACGCGAGAGGGGCTGGTCGCCGATGGACCGCAGCAGTGGCGCGCCGGAGGCGTGCATCGCGGCATGGGCGATGACCCACCAGGCGACGGCTGCGGCGACCGTCGCGAGCGCCCAGCGGCGCAGGTCCCTCTGCGGTTCCACCAGCAGGGAGAGCCCGAAGAGACCCGTCCAGATGGCGTAGTCCTCCTTCGCCAGCAGCGCCCACGCCATGCAGGCGCCGTACAGGACGGGACGGCGTCTTTGGACGGCCAGGAACATCCCGAACATGCCGGGAAGGGCGAGGGATTCGGGATGGATGGCGAGATGGAGGGACGCCGTGAAGTGGTTGGAGAGGTACGCCGCGGCGACGGCCAGTGCGAGGGCGCGCGACCGCAGCAGATCGCGGGCGAAGAGGGTCAGGGGGAGGGCTCCCAGCACGATCGCCGCGTTCATGGCCGTCAGGAACGTCATCGCGCCGTCGGCGAGGAAGTACAGCGGCATCAGAAGCAGCAGCACCGGCCGGAAGTGGCCGGCGAAGTAGTTGACGTCCAGGTTCCAGTAGAGGGGTTCGCGCAGAAAGTTGCCGTGGCGGAGGCCGGAGCAGATGAAGTCGAACTTCCCGGCGTCCGCCAGAAAGACGCGGTTGGACTGATACTGGGTCCAGGTCACCCACTCGAACCAGGCGAATGCCAGGAGAAGCAGTGCGGCGAGGCCGACGGCGAAGGGGTCGCGGGCGAGCTGTCGAATCCGGTCCAACGGGGCGGGCGCTCCTCTCTGTTGACAGAGCTTTCGCCGCCGGAGACCGTCGTGGCCATACGAAACGACCACGGATGCCGCCTCTTCTTCGCCACCTCTGCTTTGGACCCGTCGTGGATTCGGCGGACGGATGTCTGGTCACCCAGCCGTCCATGCTCCAGCTGGCGATGACGCTGGGTCTTGCCCGCCGCAACGTGCGCATCGATCCGCAGAGCGAGACCATCGAGATCGCGGACACGTTCTTCTTCCTCCAGCGCAACGTGCGCACGATCCGCTTCGCCGACGTCCAGTCGCTGGAGTTCTCCGACTACAATTTCTTCCCTTCCCCGCTGCTGCCGCTGTTCAGCCTGGAGTCCTGGGTGGTCTCGCTTCGCCTCGCCGACATGGAGGAGCTGGCGCTCCACCGGTGGACGGGAAACTTCCACTCGCCCTGGCTGATGGAGAGTCTGGGCCAGGACCCCGAATGGTTCAGCGAGCCGAACCGCGAGCGGCTGACGTTCGGCGCCGTGCTGCGGACGCTGCTGGCGCTCGAAACGAGAGCCAGACGACCGCCGACCCATTTCTGACGAAGAGGCCCTGCCGAAGTGACGAGACCATACGACGAGACGGGGGAAGAGGACCGGCCCGGTCCCTGGACATCCATCAACCGGTCCGTGGGGCCGGCGTACCCTTCGGACCTGCCGACGACGGACCCGCCGCCGCGACGCGAGGACAGCGGGCCCGCGGCGATCCCGGTGCACGTGCGCGACGGATCGCCCGCCGCGAAGGAACAGGAGTTCGTGCTGGAAACGCGGATCGCGCGCGGCGGCTTCGGCGAGGTCTGGCGCGCGACGCAGACCGCGCTGAAGCGCACCGTCGCCATCAAGCGCCTGCGCGCCGACCGGCTGACGCCCGACCCCGAGTCGACGGACGACCGCGTCGCGCTGGTCGAGGCCGCCTTCCACATGGAGGCGCTGATCACCGCGAACCTCAACCATCCGAACATCGCCCCGATCCACGATCTCGGCACGGACCGCCAGGGGCGGATGCTGCTCGCCATGAAGCTGGTGGAGGGTGAACTCTGGTCGGAGAAGATCCGCATCGATCTCTCCCGCGTGAACGTTCGCGACTTTCTCGCGACGCACGTGGCGATTCTTGCCGACGTCGCCCAGGCCGTTCACTTCGCCCATTCGCGCGGCATCGTCCACCGCGACCTCAAGCCCTCGCAGGTCATCGTCGGGCACTACGGCGAGGTGCAGCTGATGGACTGGGGGCTGGCGCTGGTGTGCGACGAAGGGCTCGCCGGCCGGCATCTTCCGAAGCTGATGGAGGACTCCCGGGTGCCGACGCGCGCGACGGGAATGAACCCGGGGGGAACGCCGGCGTACATGGCGCCGGAACAGACCGAGGACACGTGCGCGCGGATCGGCCCGCACACCGACGTGTTTCTGCTGGGATCGATCCTGTATCTGCTGCTGACGGGAAACGCGCCGTACGCGGACAAGGACATGGAGACGTCGATGTCGCGCGCGGCGAAGTCGGGCTACACGCCGCTGGCGGACGTCGCCGCGGCCGGGGGGCGCTACATTCCGCCGGAGCTGTCGCGGCTCTGCGCGCTCGCGATGCATCCGACCGTTCACGAGCGTCTCTCCGTCGCGGCCGAGTTCCACAAGGCGCTGAACGACTATCTCGCCGATTCGGGCAGGAAGTGGGACTCCGCGCAGCTCACCGCGCAGGTGCGGCGGACGCTCGAACGGGAGGACGCGCGTCTCAACGACCTGGAGATCGCGGACTCGCTGCTGGGCAACGCCGAGGGTCTCTGGCGGGAGAACCCCGACATCGAACCGCTGCGCAAGATCGTCGCATCCACCTACGCCGCGATGTCCACCGTGCAGGACGCGACCCTCGCGTCCGCCATTCTGCGCGCTACGCGGCTTCGCGACCACCAGCTGCGGACGTATCTGATCCTGCACATCGAACGCGTCTACGCCTCCATGAAGCGCAGGAAGTCGTTCATCACGGAACTGATCGTCGCGGCGACGCTGGTGGCGCTGGGGATGGCGCTGCTGGTGGTGAGGAGGATGTTGCTGTAGCGCCATTCGGACGAGTGACGAGTCGTGCGCTACTCGTTGTTCGTTCGAAAGCTCGGACGTTCATCTTCGTCTTCATCGATACGGTCCTCGCGGGGTGGACCCCGAAGCGTCGACGTTCACCCGTCGCGGGTGCGCGTTCCGGTTCCAAGGACCGTTCGACTGCCCGATGGCCAGCATCCAGTGGCCCGGTCTGCGCGCGGATCGTGAAGACGGTGTTGCCCGGGGGCTTGCCGGTCAGCCGAAGAGCGCGCGCGTCAGAAGGAAGTCCGCGACGAGAATCGCCGAGAGCGACACGACGACCGCGCGCGTCGTCGAGCGGCCGACGCCCTCCGCACCGCCGCGCGTCGTCATCCCGAAGTACACGCAGATCGAGGAATAGAGGGCGGCGAACACGACGGCCTTGAGAAGACCCGTGGAGATTTCCTTCATGTCCACGGACTCCAGAACGCGCGTCCAGAACATCGTGCTGCCGACGTTGAAGTAGGAGCGCGCGAGGAGCAGTCCGCCGATCATTCCCGCGGCGCAGGAGTAGACCGTCAGGAGCGGGCTGATCAGAATCGCCCCGACGATGCGCGGCATGGCGAGATAGCGGTTCGGGTCGATCCCCATCACGCGCAGCGAGTCGATCTCCTCGGAGACGGACATGGTGCCGAGCTCCGCCGCGATGGAGGCGCCGACCCTCGCCGCCAGGATGAACGCGGTGAAGACCGGCGCGAGCTCGCGGACCAGGGAGACCCCGAGCGCCGTGCCGATGCGGTCCTCGACGCCGAAGTCCATCAGCGGAAGCCCCAGGTTCAGGGAGAAGATCATGCCCGTGAACAGTCCGAACACGATGGCGATGGGAAAGGTCTGGACGCCGATGAAGACCATCTGGCGCAGAAGCCGGCGCAGGTCCGTTCCCCGCAGCCGAAAGGCCGCGACCGCGCACACGAGACAGATCACGACCCCCCCGCAGACGGTGAAGAGGCGTTCGAAGGAACTCTCGACGGTTTTCCAGGCGCGCACGAACATGACTCCACGCTGCGGGGCGCCCGCCGCAGTGGCAAGCTCCTTGTCCTGTTTCCACTTTACGCGATCCGCCGACTCGGGCCCGATGCCGACGCCATGACCGAACCACTCCCCTGGCGCGCGACCATTCTGGGCTCCGGCACTTCGACGGGCGTTCCCCCGATCGGGTGCAGGGAGGCGGCGTGCCTCTCGGACGACCCGAAGAACACGCGCCTGCGCTCGGGTCTGCTGTTGCGGGAGGAGGGCCCCGCCGAAACGGCCCGCGCCTTCGTCGTCGATTGCGGACCGGACTACCGCCAGCAGGCGCTCACCCACCGCATCGACCGCCTCGACGGCGTCGTCATGACGCACGCCCACTACGACCACACCGGCGGCATCGACGATCTGCGACTCTACAACTTCCGCCAGCGCCATTCGCTCCCCGTGTACGGACTGCCGGCGGTGCTGGCCGATATCCGCCGCCGGTTCGACTATATCTTCGACCCGCCTTCGGAGGGCGGGGGCGTGGCGTCGCTGGACCTGATCGAGGTGAAGGGCGCCTTCGAGTTCCTCGGCCTGCGCATCGTCCCCATTCCCGTCATGCACGGCAGCCAGCCGATCCTGGGCTACCGGTTCGGAGATTTCGCCTACGTCACCGACGCGAGCGCCATCGCCCCGGAATCGCTGGACCTGATGCGCGGGGTGCGGACGCTGGTGCTCAACGCCCTGCGGCACAAGAAGCACTCGACGCACTTCAACGTGGAGGAGGCGGTCGCCGTCGCGCGGGAAATCGCGGCAGAGCGCACATGGTTCGTTCACATGACCCACCACCTGGAACACAACGAGACGAACGCGATGCTGCCGGACGGCATGGAACTGGCCTGGGACGGGCTGGAGTTCGGCGTTCGTCCCGAACGGGTCGCGCCGCCGGCCGACCTGACCGATCTCGCGCACTGACGTGGCATCCCCTTTGACCAGACCGATTCGCAGAATCCTCACCATCGCCGGCAGCGATTCCGGCGGCGGCGCCGGCATTCAGGCGGACCTGAAGACCATCATGGCGCACGGGTGCTACGGGCTGAGCGCCGTCGTGGCGCTCACCGCCCAGAACACGCGCGGGGTCCAGGCCATTCACGACGCGCCGGCGGAGTTCGTCCGCGCGCAGCTCGACGCCGTGCTCTCCGACATCGGATGCGACGCGGCGAAGACGGGCATGCTCTCGCGCGCCGACACCATCGAGACGGTGGCGGACCGGTGCGCCGTCTTCGCCGTGCCGAACCTCGTGGTCGACCCCGTGATGGTCTCGAAGAGCGGGCACAAGCTGCTGCGCGACGACGCGATCGGCGCGCTGACCAGGCGGCTGATTCCCATGGCGCGCCTGATCACGCCCAACGCGGAGGAGGCGGCGGTTCTTCTTGGGCGGGAGGTCCGGACGGTGGAGGACGCGAAGGCGGCGGCGGGCGAGCTCGGCAGACTCGGCAGTCGCGCCGTTCTCGTAAAGGGGGGCCACCTTTCCGAAACCGACCGCGCGGTGGACGTGCTCTGGGAACCGGGCGGGCTGACGGTCTTCGACGGCGCGCGCCTGGACGCGCGCCACACCCACGGAACGGGCTGCACGCTGAGCGCGGCGATCGCGTCGAACCTGGGACTCGGTCTTTCGCTGGTGGATGCGGTGCGCGACGCGCGCGAATGGCTGCGCCGCGCGATGGAGTGCGCATTCGAAATCGGCGGCGGGACCGGTCCCGTGAATCATCTCTGGGAGCGCGCGGACGGATAGCGCCGCGCGTTCGATCCGGCGGGGCAATGCTGGCGGACAACCCCATCCTGCGCAGAGAGTGGATCCGCTTTCTCCGGCGGTGGCCCGTCTGGATGGCGCTGATCGTTCTGGTCTGGGCGTCGCTGACCTGGGTGACCCGGCGCGCGTTTCCCGCCGCCACGTTCGGAATGGGCTTCTGGCAGATCGCGATTCTCGACACGCTGAACATGCTCGTGCGCGCCGACCTGGTCATCGCGTTCTTCATGGTCTGTCGCAGCGCGGGCGAAACGAAGTGGCACCGGCTGCGCGAGGACCTGGCGGTCCGCTTCCTGACGCCTGCGGAGATCGTCGCAGGCAAAGTGGCGGTGCCCCTCGCGGTGCTGATGGCTTTGAACGTGCTCGGCTGGTGGATCAGCTACGGAGCGCTGGTCCGCGATCCCACGTTCCATACCGTCGCGACCGTTCCGTTTCTGCCGCCGAAACCGGTACCGCCGGCGGACGCCGCCGATACGGAGTCGTTCTTCCACGAGTTCGGGTTCGAGGACGCGGAAGAGGGCGTTCCCGTATCGCAGCCATACCGCGCGGCGCGACCGGCCCCGCCGCCGAACGGGCGCCAGGTCGTCGTTTCCAGCGCATTGCCCGTGGCGGTGCTCGGACTGCTGGAGGACTTTCTCTACTCCGCGCTGGTGGTGCTGATCGCCATGCGCGCGTATCTGTTTCGCCGCGACGCGCTGCACGCGACCTTCGCCGGTCTTGGCCGCGTCGCGCTGGTGGGAATTCCTATCGCCGCCGCAGGATGGGCGTGGACGGGCGCGTCGATGCTCCTGCCCGACCGCGTTCTGTTCCGCTTTGCGATGAACCCGTCCCTGGACCTTCTGACGGGAAACGCGGTCTGGTTCGGAATCGTGGTGCCGCTGGAAATCTGGCTGATTCGGCGGTTCTGGCGCGCGCTGGTCGCGGAAACGGGGGCGTGGCTCTCCGACGGGGAGAGCGCGTGACATCCGCGCTTGCGGCCCGGCGGGCCGGGGCTAGGCTTTCGCATCGCCCCGGAGGGCGCGTGCGTTGCTTCCCATTCTCTTCATCGGCTCCATCGTTCTCATCGGCTTCTTTCTGTTCATCGTCTACTCGATGAGCGGGGGCGGCGACGAGCAGGACGAGAAGACGGCCGCCAACAACCGGCTCCGGCTCGTCGCCTGGATCGCGGCCGTCGTCATCGCCCTGGTGGCCGCCGCCGTGGAATTCTACATCGTCGTGAAGTGAGGCGCCGACCCGCCGGAGGGAATTGGACTCGACGGCTGCGGGCGCCGCCGCCAGGGTGCCGCCCGGTTCCCCCCCACTGCGGAGTCCTTCCCATGAAGCTCGTCTGGTCGCGCGACGGCAAGATAGACATTCTCGAAGTCGATCCCCTGGCGGACCCCGATCCCGGTCCCGCGAAGTCCTTTCGCCAGTTCGTCCTGGAGAAGTCGCGCTCTCAGAAGCTCCTGTACGTTCTCTTCGATCTCGCCAACGCCGACTTCCCCGACCGCATGGCCGTCGTCGATCTGCTCTGGTGCCACCGGCTTCTCAAGCAGCACGGCGGGGCCATCATGCTGCTGAGCCCGATCGGGCAGTTGTGGGAGAACCTTCAGCGCGAAGGCGCGACGAATCTGATCCCGTACCGCTGGGACAAGGCCGAGGCGCTTCGCGACTATCGCGAAGCCATCGAGGCCGGAGACGTGATCGACCGCCTGCTGTTCGGCAACCGCCTGACGTACCGTCCCTCGCTTCTGATGAAGGTCCGCCGGTTCAGCGCCGCGGCCCTGAACGATCCGTCGGAAGAGGAGATTCCGATCCCCTCCGCCGACGACCTGGAGAAGGAACCCGTCGCGGCACCGGCGCCGGAACCCCCGCCCCCCTCCGAGGCGTCGAAGCCGACTCCGGAATCGCTTCGCGCCGACTGGAACCTGACGATGGAAGTCTACCACACGGCGGCGAGTCTCGCCCGCAAGCACGACGTTCCCTTCGACCAGACGATGTCCTTCGAGGACTTCATGGCCGCCATGGGCGAGAAGCTGACGTAGGGCTTTCGTTCTATCCGGCGTTTCGCAGCGCGCGGTCGATGGCGGCACAGACACCGAGCACCGATTCCAGTTCCTCCAGCGGCACGACGTTGGGGCCGTCGCTGAGGGCCTTGGCGGGGTCTTCGTGCACTTCCATGAAGAGCGCGTTGACGCCGACGGCGCAGGCGGCGCGGGCAAGCACCGGCACGAACTCGCGCTTTCCGCCGGTGGCGTCGCCGAGCCCGCCGGGCTGCTGCACGCTGTGGGTCGCGTCGAAGCACACCGGCAGGCCGGTGAGCTTCTGCATCGTCGGAAGCGCGCGAAAGTCCGACACCAGGTTGCGGTAGCCGAAGCTCGTTCCGCGTTCGGTGAGCAGAATGTCGTGGCACCCGACCTCGTTCAGTTTCGCCACGATGTTGCCGACGTCCTCGGGCGCGATGAACTGCGCCTTCTTCACGTTGACGGGTTTTCCGGCGCGGCCGACGGCCTGGACGAAGTCCGTCTGGCGGCAGAGAAACGCGGGAATCTGGAGGATGTCGCAGACGTCGGCGGCGGCCGACGCCTCCTCCTCCCTGTGAACGTCCGTCAGGATCGGAAGGCCGTGCGCCTCGGCGGCTTCGCCCAGGATGTCGAGCCCCTTCGCCAGACCGGGACCGCGATAGGAGGACTTGGAACTGCGGTTGGCCTTGTCGTAGGACGCCTTGAAGACGAGCGGCACGCCGGTGCGCTGAGCGATCTCCTTGATGCGTCCCGCGATTTCGACCGTGTGGGCAAGGCTCTCGATCACGCAGGGCCCGGCGATCAGCACCATCGGGTTCGCGCCGCCGACGGGCACGTTGCCGATGCGGAACTCGCGGCAGGTCGTCAGGTGCTGGGGGAGGCTGAACTCGGACATGGGCGGAATCCTTGCGGCGGGTGGGGCGAGATCAGCAGCGACCGCGCGCGGCAGCAAGTCTCATTGCGCGGCGTCCGGCTTGCGAACGGTGCCCGAACGGCTCGTGCGGCGGGTGGATGCGCGCCGTTCGCGAACCTGGTCCCGCAGCGTGCGAATCGTCTCCCGCAGGCCGTCGTCGAAGGGAACGCCCTCGAAGCGCGCGCGATAGTACGCGTCGGTGAGGGGAACGAACCCGGAGAGCGAGGGTTCCGCCGCGACGGTTCGCGCCCACGCGCGGGGCGTGACCGCCGGCGCGCGCGGAAAGACCCGCTCGGCTTCGAGTAGCAGTTCGATGTACGGCTTCAGGTCGTCGCGAACGACGGGCGCATCGTCGTCTCTGCGCCTTCTCGCGAAGAGCCCGGGGCGCAGGCGAACGAGAAACACCAGCCCCGCGAGAACGGCAAGACCGAGCGCGCCCGCAGCCATGCGCGGGATCAGCGACTTCGCGCCGCTCTCCCCGTCCTCCGCGGACCCCGACCACCACCGGCGCATGTTCCGCAGACCCAACTGCGTCTTCTCGCTGGCGCGCGCGAGTCCCGCCAGCACCGCGCGGAATCCGCTCCGCTGGTCCTCCATGTTGTAGTCGATCACGGACTCGTACCAGTAGAGCTTCGCGGCGTCGATGCTGCGGCTCCACCACCGGTAGAGGGACTGGCCCGTTCTGTTGGCTCCGATGCCGGACGCCGGCGTGGGGTCGTACGTGCGCCAGAGACCGCTGTCGTCGACGCGGGCCTCGACCCATGAGTGCGCGTGTTCCTGGCGGACGATGAACCGGCCTGCGGACTCCATCCATTCGTCGGTGAGATAGCCGTTCACGATGCGGGCGGGGATTCCCCGCTCGCGCAGCATCAGCGCCATCACGGTCGCGAAGTATTCGCAGTGGCCGCTCTTCGCCTCGTCGAGGAACACGGCGAGACGGTCCTCGCGGTTGGAGAAGTCGCTCTTCAGGGAATAGTCGAACTGCGTCTTGAAGCGGTTCTCGACCGCCTCGGCGATGTCGGCGGGGTCGTTGCGGCCGGCGACCCACTCGGCGGCGGTGCGGGCGACGACGTCGCGCCCCTCGTAGTTGGGAATGGAGAGGTAGACCGGGGAGAGGTCGTCGTCGCGTCGCGACCGGTCGCCGGAGGTGCGTTCGACGAGCGCGCGCGCGTCGTCGACGAACCGCTCTCCCAGGCGCCCGACCGCCGCAGGCAGCCCCTGGCCCTCGTTCGCCGGTTCGAATCCGGAGCGCAACGCGCCGGGCATCTGGTCCGCCGGAAGAAACGCGCGGGACGTGTACGTGGTCTGCGAGTTGCGGGACCCGATGAGCTGGGCGCTGACGAGCGCGGTATCCACGGCCAGCGTCTGATCGCGGTCGAAGACGATGCGCACGGGCTGGTCGGGAACGAAGATGTAGCCGGACCGTTCGGGCTCGACGGTCATCCGGAAGTCCATCGTGCGTTCGGAGGGGTTCATGCTGGTATGGAGTTCGGCGTCGCGAAAGACGACCGTGTTGTCCGTGGTGGACTCGAAGCGCTGGTTGGCGCCGGCGGGGGACTTGCGCCAGTTGCGGCCGCTGAAGTCGTCGAGCGCCGTCCCGCGGACGCGAAGAAACGCCGGCCGGCGGCCGCCGACGTCCAGAAGAGGCTCCGCGCGCATCACGATGGCGGGGTCGGTCTGGATTTCGCCGACACCGCCGAACTCGACGTTGTCGGCGAATCCGCTCATCCGGGCGGAGTTGCTGTCGGGGCCGAAGGGCGAGAAGAACGCCTTGTTCGCCGAACGGGGAATCAGCCAGAAGAGCCCCATTCCGCCCAGCAGAACGAACACCGTCATCGCGGTCAGCGACCATCCGAAGCGCCGCGTCAGCCAGTGGTAGCGGGCGACCTGGCGAAGGCGGTCGGTGTCCGCGCCCGCGACGCGCATGGGCGCGTTCGCGGCGGGCTCCCCCTTTCGTCCGCGACCGGCCGGCGGCGCGGGAGCGAAGGCGGTTTCCGCGTCGCGCTTGATCGTGAAGACCATCATCGCGGAAATGACGAGCAGCATATAGACGGCGATCATCGGCGCGATGAACACGGCCTCCGTCGAAACCGACGCGGCGAGAACGTGGAAGAACGTCAGCGCGTAGACCTGAGCCCAGTCGCGGTTGGTCCTGGCGAGAAGCAGGCGGTTCAGTTCGAGATAGAAGAACAGATAGGTCGCCGAGTACATGCGCTGGAAGAGGAAGAACCATCCGAAGAGGGCGCCGGCCAGGGCGACGAGACTGACGAGCGTCCAGACCTTCGGCGACAGTTTCTCGCCCAGCCGGGGATGGCGCCACGCGGCGATCAGCACGACGAGGAAACCGGCGGCCACCGGCAGATGCAGCTGTCCCGTGGAACAAAGCGTCAGGAACGCCCACAATGCGGTGGCGAACGTCAGACGGCGGAAGGCGACGCCAAGATTCACGCGAGCTGCTCCACGCCGGGAAGCTCGCCGGCGACGCCGGGCGTCCCGGCGGCGAACGCGGCGGCGAGTTCCGTTTCGTGGTCGCGCACCGAAATCGCCACGGCGTCCGGCGAAACGGCTTCGCGCCCCGTGTGGCAGACGACGACCTGCACGCTGTCGGCGGCGGGTTCGTGGGAAAGCGGACCGTGCGCTCCACCGACGCGCGCCTCCAGAAGCGCGAGCGCCCGCAGGCAGCGCCGCAGATGCGCGGGACCCATGCCGAACGCGACCTTTCCGTCCGCCGTGAGAAGCTCGACCTGGTGGCCCTGGTCGACGAGGTGCCTGGCGATGGAACCGGCGAGCACGATGGCGTGTTCGAACCGCTCGCGTTCCGCGGGGCCGGCGTCCTGCGGAAGCCGGTTGTCGATCAGGATGCTGGCGCGGCGCTTTTCCTCGGTTTCGTACTCGCGCGTCATCAGCGTGCCGGTCCGCGCCGAGACCCGCCAGTGAATGTCGCGGGCGGACTCGCCGGGAGCGTATTCGCGAATGCCGAAGAGCCCCGCGCCGCGGCCCTTGACGTTGACTTCCTGGTCGCCGAGATCGACCTGCGCCGACCGCAGAACCCGTCCGACGTCGATCGTCTGGGGCAGCACGACGATCTCGCGCGGGCGGCTCTTGGAGAGCGTTCGCTCGATCAGGCCGAAGGGAAAGCGGGTGGCGATGGTGAGGTCGCCGAACTCGTAGCGGCCGCGCAGGGGAAAGACGCACTGGTATGCGGTGCGCGCGGACGCGGCCCGTCCGATGCGGACGAAGAACGCCGCGCCGACGGCGGTCTTGTCCTTCAGGCGGTCGGAAACCCGCAGCGAGTGGCTTTCGGCGGACTTCTTCCGGTTCCGGATCGTCACATCGACGGAGACGGGAGCGGCGGCGGTCGCGAGCCACGGCGCGCTGCGCTCGATCCCGAGGCCGCGCATGCTGGCGGTCGCGAGCACCGCCGAAAGCGTCCAGAAGGAACACATCAGCGCGAATACCAGAAAGAGCAGCTGGGCCGCCGTGTTCAGCGCGGCGAGACCGATGGCGAGCGTGACGACGACGAAGAGCCAGCCCTCGCGCGTCACCGTGTAGGTCCGGCGGGTGGCCAGCAGATCGCGGTAGTATTCCCGAATGCCGCGTCCGATTCGTTTCAGTGGTGCCATCGTGTCCTGCCGTCCGTCGGGCGGGGGTGCCGCGCCAACACGTGGCCTGCACGATTCATGCGCGAATCGCGGATGTCACCCGGATTCCGCCGCCGGTCAGCCCGACCAGTAGTACTTCCAGTCGTAGTTCAGCGTCTTCGACTCCCCGGGCTGGAGCTCCAACCCCTTCCACTGGAAGAACCCCGTGCCGTTGTTGGCGTGCCACCACCAGGGCCACGAGTACCAGTTCCACCAGTAGGGCTTTTCCGTGTAGCTCTCGAAGTCGTCGTCCCAGTCGCCGCCGAGCTGGACGGCCTCGCCGCCGGGTCCGGCCTCCCCGATCCTGCCGAGAATCTCGCGCCGCACGTCGATGGAGACCGGTCCGTCCTTGTAGTTGGTGATCGTGACGGTGCCCTCCATGTCGATGCGCGTCATCTTTTCGCTGCGCCAGGTAAGGTCGTTCGGAACGCGATTCGTCTCGACGTCGCGCTTGCGGACGCGAATGTCCACGGCCTCCGTCATCTCGATGTCCAGGTCCCCGCCGACGGGGGTATAGCGCGTCATGCCCTGGGCGAGGATGCGGTCGCCGTTGAAGATCAGCGCCGGCGCCGTGGTGATGGGGGCGGTTCCCGTGTTCTCCAGGCGGATGACGCTCCTGGCGACGGGCTTTCCCCGGCGCTGCTCGAACTCGTCGTGATGGCGCGAGTTCCACGTCGCACGGGCCTCCGCAGGGGGGCCGTACGGGATGGTCAGTTTGTAGACGATGTCGGCGGGGATTTCGAACGTCGTCACCGGAACGACCATGCGGTCGCCCTTCTTCAGCGAGAGATTCTCGACGCTGAAGACGTACAGGTCCTCGTTGCGCTCTCCGCCGCCGATGACGGGGCCGTCGGGTGCGGGGGCTTCGGATTCGTGCGCGTCGTAGTCCCCGTAGAAGGACGTCTGGGCCATGATGGCGCTGTTGCTCAGGTAGGAAGGGTCCATGCGGCGGACTCCCGAGACCCTGGCGGCATCCACGCGGGCGAGATGTTCCTGAAGCGACATGGGGTCGAGCTGTCCGGCGAATTCGAAGGAGGGCACGCCGATCACCAGGTCGGCGGAGACTCCGTTCAGGTCCGCCAGGTCGTTGACGATCGTCGCCTGCAGCTCCACGTGCGCGGTGTCGCCATCGCCGAGAACGATCCGGTAGCCCGGAATCCAGCGCAGACCGCGCTGGACGTAGCTGACCGACGTGCGCGCCGTGTCCGGCAGTTCGCCGTTCGGGACGTCGAAGTCCAGCGTCAGCATTCCTTTCTCGAGCTTCGTGGTGTACTCGTCGTCGAAATCGCCGATGAAATCGGCGGAGACGATATTGCCGATGGGAATGGCGGCGGTGCCGTCGGCGTGCGACAGAAGGACGTACTGGCCGAGGGACTCGTCGGGCGCGGCGAGCACGCTGCCCTCCCAGGTTCTGGGGGCGGTGGCGTCGTTGAAGGGGCGCTCCACCAGGCGGACGCGCTTGCCGGTGTTCGCGGCGAAGAGCTCCGCGAAGGTGCGGGCGGGCTGCGGTTCGGAACGGGTTTCCTCGCGGCCGGAAGTCGCCGAAAGCAGTTCGACGCCCTCCGTTTCCGACGCGACCCAGAACGTGCCGAGCACGGCGGCCGGGAGCTCGTCGAAACTGGAGCGGCCCTGGGCGTCGAGGACGACCTCGCCCTCGTGCCGAACCCAGGCGTGTCCGTCCTTGAAGACGGTCACCTCGCGAACGGGCAGGCCCCGCAGGATGTCGGTGTTCTCCGCGCCCGCGAGGGCGGAGCAGGCCAGAACGCCTGTGACGAGAATCTTCGAAAACGGCCGGTGGTTCATGGGTCCTCTCCCGCAGGAAATGCGATGCGGATAAGCGGACCAGCCGGGTCGTGTCGAGGTTAGATCGTCACCACTCGTAGGGATCGACGCCGTCCAGCAGCTCGCTCATGCGGCGTTCGACGATGGCCACGCGGTTTCGCCGGCGCTCCTCCAGGAGCGACTTGATCTCCCCGAGTTCCTTCTCGATCTGTTCCGCCTCGTGTTCTCGGATCCTGACCGAGAGCGCGAAGGCCTCGTCGAGGGTCTCGCGCAGCTCCGTGCGCAGCCTCTCCTTTTCCGCCTTGTCGCCGCTTTCGGCGTACTTGCGGGCAAGCTCGTCCGCCTCGGTCTCCAGGGCGTGCCGCTTCCGCACGTCGTCCGCGATCTCGGGCACCTCGATGCTGACGTTCCGGAACTCCCGCGCGAAGCTCAGCAGGCGGGTGCGGTCCCGCTCCAGGCGCGCGCGTTCCCTGGGGTCGAAGTTCCGTTCGACGTCGAGCTGGATCTTCTCCATCTGCTCCAAGACTTCCGGCAGTTCGATCCGCATGAACTTCTGCATGTCCGGGGAAATGACGTGCACGGACCCCCAGCCGCCGCCGGTCCCGTCGTCGTTGCGAATGATGAACTCCCGGACGACTTCCCTGTCCGCTTCCTCTTTCGCCTTCGCCTCCCTTGTTCGGTCGCCCCATTCGACCTCGATCTCCTCTTCGATCCTCTTTCCGATCTCCCCGTCGATCTCCTTCTCGATCGAGAGCTCGATCTCCTCCCGCATTTCGTTCTGTTCGGTGTCCTGGGCGGTTGCCGTCATGGCGGCAAGCACGGCGATGGCGGCGATGGAAGAACGCTTCATGGGTTCGTCTCCTTCGGGGTGGTCATGGTGGCGTCGGCGATTTCGATGCGGAGTCTTCGGGCGCGTTTCAGGAGTTCGCCCGGCGGAGGCATTGCCAGTCCGGAGGGTTGGGATGGTGCGCGCATCCTGTCGATGCGGTCGCGCAGGTCGTCGAGTCGTTCGCCCGCGTCGTCGTCGGGCGTCGTGGTGACGACCGCCGGGACGGCGCGCGGCGTTGGGTTCGGAGCGACCGGTCCGCCGTCGGAAAGAGCGATCAGCGCGACGCAGGCCGCCGCCGCCAGTCCCGCCGCAGCGAACAGCGCGACGATCGGCGTGCGCGTTGCCGGCGCCGGCTTCGATCGCCCGGCGGCTTCGCGCAGAACGGCTTCGCGAACCTGCGGGGCTCCCTCCGGCATCTCGCGCCGGGCGATCATCCCGGCCAGTTCGGGGTCGGTGTCGCGTTCTTCGTTCATGCTTCCATCCGTTCTCCGACGATAGCCTTCAGTCGTTTCTCGGCTTCGTTGGCGCGCCAGAGCGCCGTACCCAGGGGGCATTCCATCGCGTCGGCGATCTCGCGAAACGTCAGTTCGCCGTCGATGCGCAGGAGCAGCGTCTCGCGCATCGCGTCGGGCAGTTCATCGAGAGCGAGATCGACGAGACTGCGGCGCTCGCGCGCGAGAAGAAGGTCGCGGGGCGAGGGGTCGGGCGATGCGGTCGCGGAGCCGGGATCGGCGTCGCCGTCGCTCGTCACGCGGCGGCGCTCCCAGGCCTGCTTGCGCGCGTCCATCCGCGTGGTCCAGGCGAGACGAAACAGCCATGACCGGAACCGGCCCCGTGCCTCGTAGCTGCCCGCGCGCTCCAGCATCTTGATCCACACCGTCTGCAGGATGTCCTCGGCGGCCTCGCGTTCCTCGCCGAGGGAGATGAGAAAGCGAAGCAGCGGCCGCTCGTGGCGGTCGTACAGTTCGCCGAAGGCGGCGATGTCGCCGCCGCTCAGCCAGGTGCGAACAAGGTCGTCGTCGGTCTGGTCCATCGCCGTCTCTATGGAACCAACGAGGAACGCCGCCCGGTTATTGGGCGGCGCGGAGGAATCACTCGATGACGAGGAAGTCGCGGGTGGGCGGAGGCGGGTCCAGCAGCTGGGCGCCGGAAATGAGAACCAGGTTGCCGACGTTTACGGCCGGAGGGTTGTCGCCGGTCATTTCGTTGACGATGAGGTCGGTTCGACCATCCCCGTCCATGTCGCCATAGGAGGCGCTGTAGGCGAGGATGTCGTTCTCGAACCGCCCTTCGATCAGAGCGATGCGGACCTCTTCGGTCGTGGGGAGCTGTCCAGGGGCCAGATCGATCTCCGCAGGCCAGCCCGCCGGCTTTCCGTAGAGAACGTGAATCGTTCCCGCGTGGAACCGGCCGTTGGGATTGTCCTGGGGATTGCCGACGGCGAGTTCATCGAATCCGTCCCCGTCGTAGTCGCCGATCATCACCGTATCGGTGCCGATGGAGCCGGCGGAGGGACCGGTGACGATGGTCTGGCGGAATCCGGCGGGGAAGCCCTGGGGGTCGTCCAGGTCCAGGTCCATTCCCTTCAGGTTGTCCGTATTGTAGATCACGTACGCCTGCCCGCGATTACCCAGAAACGTCAGGTCGGAGCCCATGATCTCGCCCACGCCGTTTCCGTCGAGATCGAAGACGACGATCTCCTCGCCGAAGGAACTGTAGCCCGACGGACCGTCGATGGTGGTCAGCCCGCCGGTGGGACTCGCCATGTCGATGGTGAAGCCGTCCGGCCACGGTGCGGCGGGAAAGTTGTCGTCCCAGGCGATGAAGATGGTGCCGTCGCCGACATTGTTGGGGGCGCCGGAGGGACGGTCGCGCGAAGACGCGTGGGTGTCGAGTGCGCTGCCGCCGGAAGGGCGGAGCGACGCGCCGGAGCGGTTGAGCGCGCCGGCCGCCATGAGAACCTCCGCGCGACCGTTGCCGTCGATGTCGCCGACGTGCAGCGTCGAGCCGAGATGGTATTCCGACTGCCGTTCGCCGCCCTGCTGCGGCTGGGCGGGAAAGTCCGGATTGAACGGCGGGATGATGCGGGCGAGCTGGCCTTCGAGAGCCGTCGAGCCGAAGTCCGTCAGGTCGATGGTCTGCGACACGGCGAGATGCGGGCCTCCGCGAACGATCCAGACTTCGCCGCTGTGCTCGCCACGCACGTCGGACTGGTCCATCCCGACGGCGATGTCGGAGATGCCGTCGCCATCGACGTCGCCGGTGCGAATCCAGATGCCCAGACGGTTGTGCTCTTCGGGGCCGTGGAAGTTCACCTGCGCGACGTTCTGCGGGGGACTTTCGAGTTCGTAGTCCGCTTCCGCCGTCGCGATGGCGCGCAGGTTCTCGGTCCCGACGATGACCGAGAGCGCTCCCGCGCCGAGTCGCGCGTCGGAGGGCCAGCCCGGCGTGTAGTTCTGGCGGCAGACGAGCAGGTCGCCGAGCCCGTCCCCCGTCACGTCGTCCATCCAGATTTCCGAGCCGGCGATTTCGTCGGTTTGCGCGCCGACGATGTGGAGCACGCGTTCCGACTTCATCGCGGTATCGACTTCGCCGGTCAGCGTTCCCGTCCCGAACACCAGCGCGACGCGTCCTGCGTTGGACGTCTGGCCGGTGGAGGCGCGCATGTAGGCGATGGCGGAATCGGCGAAGCCGTCGCCGTCCATGTCGTGTCCGCCGGCGACGGGAACGCCGAAGCGGCCGTCGTTGTTGAAGCCGTAGGCGCGAAAGTAGTCGCCCGCGTCGGGGTCCTTGTCGGCGAGATCGAAAGTCAGCGTCTGGGCCGACAGCGCCGCCGCGAATCCCGCGAGCGCGCATGTGGCCAGGATCGTTCGAAATGTCATGGGAACTTCCGCCTCCGGTCGCTATTCGCCGCGATCATCCCGACCGGAGGGATGGTTGGCAAGAGGGGAACGGCCTTCGCCGCCGGAGGAACTAGACCGGCGAGGCGTAGGTGTGCAGGCCGCCGGCGAACCAGCTGACGTAGCTGACGCCGAGCCAGGTGATGATCACCATCACGAAGCCGAGGACGCAGACGGCGGCCGATGCGGCGCCCTTCATCCCCATGATCATGCGCGAATGCAGGTAGATGGTGTAGACGATCCAGGTGATGAAGGCCCAGGTCTCCTTCGGGTCCCATCCCCAGAAGCGGCCCCATGCCGTATCGGCCCACACCGCGCCCAGGGCGACGCCGACCGTCAGAACCGGCCACGCGATCTGGATCAGGCGGTAGGCGAAGAGTTCGATCTGCTCCAGCGTCATGTACGGCACCACGCCCCTGCGAAGCGTTTCCCTGCCCAGGACCGCGGAGAGCGCCGAGCGCCAGAGATGCGCGACGCCGAAGACCGCCGAGACGGCGAACGCGCCGTAGCTCGCCAGCATCGCCGTGACGTGGATGTTCAGCCAGTAGCTGTTCAGCACCGCCCGCAGGGGATGGATGCGCGTCTCGTGCAGCGGCATGAGACTGACGCCCATCAGCATCAGGAATCCGACGATGGCGGCCGCCAGACCGACGATGCCGCGGCGCTTCCAGAGTTCCAGGCCGAGGCCGAGACTCAGCGCGCACCAGGACGCGAAGGTGATGGACTCGTACATGTTGGAGACCGGCATGCGTTCGGTGATGACGAGGCGCATGACCACTCCGAAGGTGTGCAGCAGCACGCCGAGCGCGAGTGCGCCCGTCGCGGCGTATCGCCATCCGTCGTTTCGGAAGAAGAGGTGCAGGCCGAAGAGGATCACCGAGAGCGCATAGACCCACGCGGCCTTGCGCATCGGATTCAGCGAGGAATAGAGGTTCATGCGCGAGCGGTGCGAGCGGTCGGGATAGAAGCGGGAGGGCTCGACGCGGTCGAGGAACGCATCGACGGCCGCGGGAACCAGGGAGGGGTCGGCGTTCGCGAAGGCGGCGGAAAGCGATGCGTTCAGCGCGGCGGCGGCGGCTTCGAGGTCGATGCGGCCCGCGTTCGGGTTCAGCGACACCGCCTCGATGCGAAGTCCGCCGGTCGGGGCGCGGGCGTCCTTCGCGGCGATCCAGTCGCCGCTCGCGGTTTCCGGATCGGGAACGACGAGGAACTCCGCCGGCAGTTCGAAGAGGATCATCGAGCGGTTGAGCAGCCTCGCGCCGGCCTCGAAGAACGGCTTCTCGAGACGGATCCGCGCGTCCAGTTCCCTGCGCCCGCGTTCCGCCGCGTTCCACGCGTCGCGGTCGTCGACCAGCATGCGCACCGTCTCCACGTCCTGCGGGGACTTCACGACGGACTCGACGACGCCGGGGCGGTCGCGCCCGATGCGGACGACCTGGGAGACGAAGCCGTGCAGTTCCTTGATCCGCTTCAACTCGTCGCGGCGCGCCTCCATCTCCAGCAGCTTCGTCTGCAGCGCGATCTTGTGCGGGCTTTCCAGGACCTGCCTCGGGCTGATCCACTTTCCGTCGAGTTCCATCTCGGTCAGGAGATCGGGGTGCTCGACGGGGAGAATGCGCGCGTCCCACCACTGGTGCGGTTCGTAGATCATGGAGAGGACCGTGTAGACGGGGTCCTGTCCGTGGATGCGCTGGCGGCCGGTGATCTCGTCGAGCTTCACGCGCGCCCACGTCTCCATCGTCTCGTCCCACCCGGTATAGCGCACCGCGATGGAGCCGATGTCGCTGTCGGCGACGGCGGCCGCCATCTCCGCGTCGTGGGGAACCGTCGAGAGACGGCTCGTCGGATCGTCCCGGAGAAAGTTCGCCGGTTCGGCGAGCGCAGGAGCGGCGATGGCGATGGCGAAGAGGATGGAAATCAAACGGCGCATGGGTCAGCCCGCTCCCACGGGGTGTGCATCGCGAACGGGGGCGCTGGCGGGAACGCCCGCCTGGCCTCCGGAGAGTTCGCGAAGCAGGTCTTCGAATTCTTCGGGATCTGGGCCCTTGCCGAAACGCGGAACATAGGCAAGGTGCAGGAGTTCCTCTTCGCCGTCCCACATCGCGTACAGCGCGCGGTAGCGGCCCGAGAACGTCATCATCGCCCCGATGGCGATCAGCCCGACGCCCGCCATGTAGTAGTTCACGACGGGCTCCTTCACGACGGAGAGCACGGTCTCGTGGCGGATCGTGCGGCCCATCGGGTAGACGGCGTACTTCGCTCCGGGGGGCGGCGTTTCCTCCCCACCGGCGGACGCGAATTCGATCGGCTCCGAGGGGTGGCCGAGGGACGCGAACGCCTCGCCGAGGACCTGGCCGGTCGCCTCGTCGCTTATGCCCAGCAGAAAGCGGCTGAACTCCGGGTCCTCCCAGTCGGCTTCGCTGTAGTCCTCGCGCGCCCCGCCGATGACGCGGATGTCGTTGAGACCGATGCGAAAGCGCTCCGCGGCGGGCGGCATGGCCGCGTTCAGCGCGGAGTCGAGAAACACGAGCGTCTGTCCCGCCGGCATCCCGTCCACGACGACGGCGACGCGAAGCGCCATGTTCACCGGATCGTTGCTGCGCGTAAAGGGACCGCCCTCCGCGTCGAATCCGAAGTCGGGAAAGATGCGCATGACTTCGACCTGAAGCTCGTGCGTGCCTTCCTTTTGCAGCAGAGTGCCCGTCTCGACGGGGGTCTGCGGCGCCGCGCTCGTGTACAGGCGCCAGGGCGCGCCGGGATTCTCGCCGTCGACCTCCAGGAAGAGGTTCTCGTCGCCGACCTGCACCCGCGTATCCTCCGAGGCGTCCGTCACGGCGACGCGCTCGCCCGTCGCGGCGTCGCGCACGTCGTAGTTCGTCCGCCACGTCTGGATCGGGGGCAGCTTGACGTAGCTCGCCTGGTGGAACTCGTAGCCGCCGATCTCCAGGCTGTGGTTCATGTCCACCTTGGCGACGGTCGTCTCGCCGGTGCGCCAGTCGCGGACCTTCAGCAGCGAGGAGAAGTACGCGGGGGCGTCGCTGCTGGGGTGGAGCACCTCGTCGAAGTCGAGCACCGTGATGTCATAGGGCACGTCGAAGGAGGCGACGTTGCCGCCGCCGATGGCCTGGTCGCTGAAGATGGGATGGTAGACGGTGCTGCTGGTGTCGCCTTCGGCGGCGACGAAGCGCCCTTCGCTCAGCACGTTCCCCGAGCGGACGAGGACGATCCGGCCGAGTCCCGCCAGAAGAATCAGGACGATGCCCGAGTGGATCACCGTCGGACCGATGCGCGTCATCAGTCCCTTGTGGGCGAAGAATCGGTCGTCCTGGCGGTGCGCGCGGGTGAACCGCTTCCGCAGGCGTTCCATCAGCGCGTCGGGTCCTCCGGCCAGCGGGACGCTCGCGCGCCCCGGCAGTTTCGCCGTCATGTAGGACCTGCTGCGGGAGAAGTCGCGCTTCTCCCAGATGCCGAAGCTCATCTTCGTGACGTGCCAGGTGGAGACGACGAACTGGACGAAGAAGAACCCCAGCAGCGCGAAGAACCACCACGCGTTGAACACGCGGGCCTTGGCCAGGGGGATGGCGTTGTCGCCCAGGGTGCTGTTGGCGGCGTAGTGCATCGTGCCGTAGATGCAGACGCCGCAGATCGTCGCCAGCAGGATCATGCCGAAGGCGATGGACTTGTACCACCTCCAGAGCCTCAGGGCCTGGCGGTCCAGCCTGCCGGGCCGGTTCGGTGACGAGATGATGGGGGAATCGTCCAACGCTTGCGAATCCGGGGATGAGAAGTCAGCGATGCGCGCCCCGCGAGGCGTCCGGCCGGTGGGTTGCAAGACGCGCGCCGGGGGCGCGCCGAAACCGGATGGGACGCTAGGAGCCGCCCCGGAGGCCCGTCAACGCGAACCGGGGAGATTCCTTCGACGAACGGGGACGAAAGTGGCTCCCGGAAGTCTACCGTCGCACGGTCGCCGCCTTTTTTGGTTTGCTCCCGGCAGGTGCGATGGCAAGCAAAGGCCCGCCCGCGCGGACGGACTCGCGGGAAGAACGAACTCTTTCGCAGGGACTCCTCGATGGCCATGGCAGCTTCCAGTCAGGACGCGGGGGACTCGCCCGCCGGAGCGCCCGCGCCTCTCTACAAGCGGGTGATCCTCAAGCTCAGCGGCGAGATGATGAAGGGCCAGGAGTCCTTCGGCATCGACGCGAAGGCCGTCCAGTTCATCGCCGAGGAGATCAAGAGCGTCTACGATCTCGGCGTCCAGGTGGGCGTGGTGATCGGCGGCGGGAACATCTTTCGCGGCAACAGCGAGGCCGCCCGGCACATGAAGCGCGCCGTGGCGGACCAGGTCGGCATGCT
>JAJFLJ010000082.1 GCA_021772755.1 Candidatus Sumerlaeota bacterium | reverse complement strand
TGGTGGTGCACCATCGTTCGCGGCCCGGCGCGATCGCGAGCATGGAACTCTTACCGACGAACGCGATCGTCGCGGAGGGGGCGATTCTTCCGCTGATCGTCAAGGGCTACGGCGAACACGGCGAGCCAGTCGATGTGGCCGGAACGCGCATGGCGTTCGCCGTCGAGCAGGGCGATGCACGCATCGATGGCGGCAACCTGGTGGTCGGCGAAGGCAGCGAACCCATCGTGGTGCGCGCAAGCGCCGGAGCGGCGTCGGACACGGAGTCGTTCGTTCCTGCCGTGCCGGATCGAATCGCGTTCGTGCCGGACGCGCTGACGATGGAGAGCGGCGACACGGCGCGCATCCGGCTGGCGGCGTCGCTTGCGGACGGCAGTCCGCTTACCGGTCACCTTCCGGTGGAGACGCTGGAGGCGCCGAACTTCGTGGCGATTCGGCCGCATACGCATCCGATCGCCGGGGGCGGCGTTCTGCCGGCGGAGATCGTCGCGCAAAGCAAGGGACTGGGGACGATCGAGGCGACGGTGCTGGGCCGGGCGGTAACGCTTCCCGTCGCCGTCGATACGATCAGCGGCGAAACGGCGTTCGGGTTCGAGGCGCTGCCGGAGGAGGACATCGCGTCGTGGATCAGGGGTCTTCGCCACGATCCCGCCGCGACGACGGTGACGCTGGAGGCGGAGAACCGAAAGGAGGGCGACTTCGCGTGGCGGTTCGACTACGGCATGGCGCACGGCGGGACGACGAAGATCGAGCTGCCGATCGACGCGCGCCTGGCGGAAGAGGCGATCGGCGTGGGACTCTGGGTTCACGGCGACGGCAAGGGACAGTGGCTGCGCGGGGAGCTGCGGGACGCCGACGGCAAGGGATACTATCTGAACTTCACGGACTCGGGGGGAATCGACTGGAACGGCGAGTGGAAGTTCATCGTGGTTTCGGTCAACGACTTCGTTCCCATGGGCGGACATGCGGGCGGCCCCGTTCCGCCCTTTACGGTGAAGAGCGTGTACGTGGCGCAGACGCAGGAGGCGGCGAAGAGCACGGGGACGATTCTGCTGGACGGTCTGACAGGCATCGAAGTGCCGGGAGGAGGGCGTTGAAGGACGGGCGCGACCTCTCCTTGACTCTGGCGGCCGATGGGCCGACTCGTGTCGCATTCCGCCGCGAAGGATGCGCGACTTGCCCGTCAATCTGACCGTTGCCCGCCTGCTGGAGGACAAAGGCCGTCAGTTCGATCTGCACCTGGTGGCGGGCGAGAGGGGAATCGACGCGCCGATCGCGGAGTCCGATCTTAACCGGCCGGGCCTGGCATTCGCGGGTTTCCTGGAAGTCTTCTCGCACAGCCGCATCCAGATTCTCGGCAACACGGAGTCCGCGTATCTGTCGCGGCTCTCGCCGCAGGAACGCACCCAGCGCCTGGAGCGCGCGCTGGAGTACGACATTCCCTGCTTCATCGTCACGGACAACAACGAACCGCCGCAGGAGCTGCTGGACATTTCGGGGCGGCGGAACATCGCGATCCTGCGGACGAGCCATCCGACGACGCGGTTCGCGAGTCTGCTGACGTTCTATCTGGAGCGCGAGTTCGCGCCGACGACGCTGGTGCACGGCGTCCTGATGGACGTGTTCGGGATCGGTCTGCTGATCATGGGAACGGCGGGGGTCGGCAAGTCGGAGTGCGGGCTGGAGCTGATCGAACGCGGACACCGCCTGGTGGCGGACGACGTGGTGGTGGCGAAGCGCCTGGGAAAGGGCATCATCGTGGGCGCCGCGGCGAGCAACGTGCAGCACCATATGGAGGTGCGGGGGCTGGGGATCGTGGACGTGGAACTGCTCTTTGGTGCGGGTTCGGTGCGGGAGGAGAAGCGCATCGACCTGATCGTGAATCTGACGCGGTGGACGCGCGACACGCCGATCGACCGGGTGGGGCTGGACGAGGAGTTCGAGAACGTTCTGGACGTGGCGATCCGGTCGTTCACGATTCCGGTGGAGCCCGGGCGGAACATCTCGATCCTGGTGGAGGTGGCGGCGCTGCAATTCCGCATCCATTCGCAGGGCCGCAATCCGGCGCGGGAGCTGAACGAGCGGCTGATCAAGCAGATGGCCCGGCAACGGCTGGTGTAGTTCCGCCCGTTCGCGGAGCGCCCGCCGGATGCGAGTTCCGGCGCGAATCCCCCACTGCCGGCAGGTCCGGCACGAGACAGACCCGCTTCCCATGACGCTCGTCGAAGAGACATCCACACGACCCGCGAGGCGCCGCGCAGACGCCGCCGTCCGGCCGTCGGTCCAGTTCGTGTTCGCTCTGCACAACCACCAGCCAGCCGGGAATTTCGAGAGCGAGTTCGCCGCCGCGTTCGACCGCGCGTACGCTCCGTTTCTGGAAGCGCTGGAGTTCTATCCCTCGTTCCGTTCGTGCCTGCACCTTTCCGGTCCTCTGCTGCAGTGGCTTGCGAAGCGCCAGCCGGGCTATGTCGACCGTCTTGGCGCGCTCGTGTGGCGCGGGCAGGTGGAACTGCTCGGCGGAGGGCTCTACGAACCGATTCTGCCGGTCATTCCGGAACGCGACCGCGTGGGCCAGCTGGTCGCAATGGCGGACCTGGTCGAAACGATGTTCGGCGCAAGGCCGCGCGGGGCATGGATCGCCGAGCGCGTGTGGGAACCGAGTCTGCCGGTGGCGCTGAAGGCGGCGGGCATGGAGTATACGGTGCTGGACGATTCGCTGTTCGCGGCGGCGGGGATCGGCGAGGAAGGACTCGGGGGGTACTGGCTGGCGGAGGAGCAGGGCGACACGGTGGCGGTCTTTCCGATTCGGTCGAAGCTGCGGAAGTCCATTCCCGGGACCGATCCGTCGGAGACTCTGGCGTGGCTGAGGCAGCAGGCGGACCGGGATTTCGCGCGGACGGCGGTGTTCGCGGACGACGGCGAGAAGTTCGGGAACTGGCCGGATTCCCACGGACACTGCTACGAGGAGGGCTGGATGTACCGCTTCGCGGAGCAGGTCAGCAACAATCCGGACTGGCTGCGGATGAAGACGTTCTCGGAAGTGATCGACTCCACGGAGCCGATGGGGCGGGCGTATCCGCCGGCGGGAAGCTATCGGGAAATGGCGGCGTGGGCGACAGCGCCGGGAACGCCGGGGCGGAACGCTGCGGGGGGAACGTGGCGTTCGTTCCTGAGCCGTTACGACGAGGCGAACCATCTGCACAAGAAGATGCTGCGGGTGGGCGCGAAGCTCGACCGGGTGCCGAAAGGCGAGCGCGGGAGCGCGGAATTCGCCGGCGCGCAGGACAGCCTCTGGCGCGGGCAGGGCGGCGACGCGTTGTGGCACGGGACGTTCGGCGGCGTGTACTGCGCGCATCTGCGGAGCGCGCTCTACGGCGACCTGATCGCGGCGGAACGGTACGCGGACGCGGCGCTGCGCGGCGGGGGCGCATGGTGCGACGTCTCGGCGCCGGACTTCGACGCGGACGGGCATCCGGAACTGATCGTGGATTCTCCGGCGCAGACGCTCGTGCTCCAGCCGCACCTGGGCGGCGCGCTGGTCGAGCACGACGCGCGCGGCGCCGGCGTGAACGTGCTGGATACGATGATGCGGCGGCGCGAGGCGTATCACGACGTGCTGGACGGAAAGGCGCCGGGCGACATTCGCATCAAGCAGTGCGTCGGGGACGCGCCGATCGCGCTGGACTGGTACCGGCGGGGTTCGTTCATCGACCACTTTCTCGACGCGGGCGCGACGCCGGAGTCGTTTCGCGACTCGGAGTGCGGGGAGCTGGGCGATTTCGTGAACGCGGCGTACGCGTGCGAGTGGCGGTCCTCGGCCAGGGGCGCGACCGTCGCACTGAGCCGCGAGGGGTCGGTGCTGTCGCATCATCCGGGGCGAAGGACGCTGCGGATCGGAAAGGTTCTGGAGGTGTCGTCGGCGGCCGCGGAGATTCGCGCGACGTACCGAATCGGGAACACGGGCACGGGCGCGATCCGGACGCGGTTCGGCGTGGAGTTCGGCATCGCGTTTCGCGCGGGGAATTCCCCGGAGGTCCGCCACGAGATCGGGGACGAGGTTTCCGGCGCGATGGAGAGCACGGGGGAAGTTCGCGGTGCGAAGTCGTTTCGCGCGGTGGACGGACTGCGGGGGATTTCGGCGGAGTGGTCGCTCTCGGAAGCGGCGGCGCACTGGAGAATGCCGGTGGAGACGGTTTCCAATTCCGAGTCGGGGCTGGAGCGCCTGCACCAGAGCGCGGTCGTCATGCCGGTGTGGGACCTGAACCTGGAGCCCGGCGCGGAGTGGTCGGTGACGATCGCGTACGCCGTGCGCACGAAGGTCTCGCGCGGGAAGTGAAAACGGCTTGGCGCGGCGGGGCGGCGGCGTTCCTCCTGCGGCTTCGAACTTCCCAAGGATAACGGCCCATGTCCCTTCGCATCGCCATCGGCACCGATCACGGCGGCTTCGAGAAGAAGAACGAGATTCGCGACAAGCTGCTGGCGCAGGGGCACTTCGTGCTCGATTGCGGCACGGCGACGGCCGATCCGACGGACTACCCGATCTATGCGGCGCGCGTGGCGCAGGCGGTTTCGCACGGCTTGGCGGATTTCGGCGCGATCATCTGCCGCAGCGGAACGGGAATGGCGATGGCGGCGAACCGGTTCAGCGGGGTGCGCGCGGCGAACGTGCATACGGCGGAGACGGCGCGTCTGGCGCGCCAGCACAACGACGCGAACACGATGGTGGTGGGATGCGACTTTCTCGACGGGGACGCGTTCGCGCTGCTGGAGACGTTCCTGGCGACGGAGCACGAGGGCGGACGCCACGCCCGGCGCGTTTCGCAGATGGCGGCATTCGACGAATGGGCGGACTCTCCCCTGCCGACGCACCGCGTGCTGCGCCACGGCCAGAGCATCTGGATCGACCGTTCGCAGCCGGGATCGTTCACCCGGTCGGTCGCGCAGCAGCGCGTGGAGGGCGAAGGTCTGCGGGGCATTCTGATTTCCGGCGAGAAGCAGGACATTCTGGACGCGGCGGACGCGCTGATGCCGGTCTGGACGAACTCGGGCGGCGACGACGGGTTCGCGTGCATGCCGGCGCCGAGGAGCGAAACGAACGACGCGGTCGCGATCCGCGACGCGGTGCTGGAGACGGACAGATCGTTCGACCAGTCGAATCTGATGTTCGCGATTCCGAACACGGATGCCGGTCTGGCGGCGGCGCGGGAGCTGGTGCGCGAGGGGACGAGCCTCTGCATCGCGGGAATTCTCACCGCTGCGGACTTCGACCGCGCGGCGGATGCCGCGATCGGGGGATACGAGGACGCTCTGGCGGCGGGCAAGCCGGTGCACGGGCTGCGGGTGGCGATCAGCGTGGAGGTCGGCGCGGTGGACGTCGCGGTGAACCGAAGACTCGAGGAGATGGCGTCGAAGAAGAAGACGCGCGAAGAGGTGCTGGCGCTGTTGAGGCTGGAGGACCGGGCGGCGCTGGCGAACTGCCAGCGGCTTCACGGGCGGCTGCGGGAGACGTTCTTCGGCGAGCGCTTTCGCAAATGCGCGGCGGCTGGCGCGGCACCGGCGCGGCTGCTCTGGAGCGGCACGGCGGCGATTTCGCCCGACATGAATCCGCTGTTCTACGCCGACGAACTGATCGCGCCCTACACGATCGGGCTGCTCGGCAACGCGACGTACGAGGCGTTCCTGGACGGGGCGACGATCGTTCGCGACAGACTCCTGCAGAAGACGGGCGAGGAGGACGAATTGAAGGCGCTCGAAGAGGCGGGGATCGACTTCGACGAGGTCTGCGCGGGGATTCGCGAGTCCCGCGCGGCAGGGGAACTTCATGGATAGCGTTCCCGTTTCGAAGGACTGGCGGGCGCGCTGGCGCGCGGGTGCGGTGGCGCTGGTGCTGGCGGTCTGTGCGGCGACGTGTCTGAACTGCGCGCACAGCGGAACGTCGTCGTCGCCCTACGGAAGATACGCCCCGAAGGGCGAGGCGTCGTGGTACGGCCCTGGATTCCACGGCAGAACGACGGCGAGCGGCGAGGTCTTCGACCAGCGCGCGATGACGGCGGCGCACAAGACGCTGGCGTTCGGCACGCGGGTGCGCGTGACGAACGCGGAGAACGGCCGAAGCGTGACGGTGCGCATCAACGACCGGTTTCCGGGGACGAAGGGGCGCGTGATCGACCTGTCGGAGGCGGCGTTCGAGCAGCTCGCCCCGACGGCGCGGGGCGTGATCCCGGTGACGGTGGAGGTGCTGGGGCGGTAGACGCGGGGCGGGGCGTGTTGAGGCTTGCGGCGGTTTGGCGGGCCCGGCAGGGTGCGCCATTCGTTTCACCGACTTCGAACCGGGGAGCCGCCGCATGGCTCTGAGCACGCTGGACTGGACGATCATCGGGGCGTTCTTTGCCCTGTCGCTGGCTATCGGACTGTATGCGTCCCGCAAGGCCGGCAAGGATTCCGAACAATTCTTCCTTTCCGGACGATCGATGCCCTGGTGGCTGTTGGGCGTTTCGATGGTGGCGACGACGTTCAGCACGGACACGCCGAACCTAGTCACCGACCTCGTGCGGCAGAACGGCGTTTCGGGCAACTGGGTGTGGTGGGCGTTCCTGCTGACGGGAATGCTGACTGTGTTCGTCTACGCGCGTCTCTGGCGGCGCTCGGGGGTCTTCACGGACCTGGAGTTCTACGAATTGCGGTACAGCGGTCGGCCGGCGGCGATCCTGCGGGGATTTCGCGCGCTGTACCTTGGGTTCTTCTTCAACGTTCTGACGATGGCGGGAGTCTGCGTGGCGGCGATCAAGATCGGCGGCGTGATGTTCGGTCTCAGTCCGATGCAGACGATCCTGATCGCTTCGGTTGTCACCGTGGCGTATTCCGCGCTGGGTGGGTTGCGGGGCGTGATCCTGACGGACTTCGTCCAGTTCTCCATCGCGATGACCGGTTCGGTCCTGGCGGCGAGGTACATGCTCTCGCTTCCGGAGGTCGGCGGACTGAGCGGCTTGCTGGCGCACGAGAACGTGCAGGGAAAGCTCTCGCTGCTGCCGGATTTCAACGACAAGGGCCTGGTGGTGACGGTGCTGCTGATCCCTCTGGCGGTGCAGTGGTGGAGCGTCTGGTACCCCGGCGCGGAACCGGGCGGAGGCGGCTACGTCGCGCAGCGCATGCTGGCGGCGAAGAACGAGTCCCACGCGGTGGGGGCGACGCTGCTGTTCAACGTCGCGCACTATGCGCTGCGGCCGTGGCCG
>JAJFLJ010000081.1 GCA_021772755.1 Candidatus Sumerlaeota bacterium | reverse complement strand
CGCTTGATGCGAAGCGATTCGTGCCGCCCCACGGGTTCGTCGATCGTCGTCTCGTCCCAGTCCGGCTCGCCGATCGCCAGCGCGCAGTACAGCCGCGACATCTCCCGCAGGCGAATCTGGTTAGCCAGCGACTTCATCGCGCGGTCCGTCTTCGCCACCACCATCACGCCGCTCGTCTCGCGGTCCAGGCGGTGGACGATCCCGGGGCGCTTCACGCCGTTGATGCCCGGCAGGTCCGGATACTTCCACAGCAGCGCGTTCACCAGCGTGCCGTCCGGATTGCCCGCCGCCGGATGGACGACCATGCCGGCCGCCTTGTTCACGACGACCATCTCGCCGTCGTCGTGCACCGTCTCGATGGCGATCTCCTGCGGATGGGGCCAGGGACTCTCCGGCGGGGGAAACCGCACCGCGATGCTCTCGCCGCCCTCCAGCGCCATGCTCGGCTTCGCCGTCGCACCGTTCACCGTGACGCGACCGTCCTTGATCAGCTGCTGAAAGAACGTGCGACTGTACACGTCCTGTCGCCGGCCCAGGAACGTGTCGAGCCGCGTGCCCGCCGAATCCTCCGGCGCGCGGAACTCCTCCGTCATGCTTTCATCGTCGCTCATTGTCGCCTCCCGGCAAGGGAAGAGACCGTGCGAGTCGCTCCCCCCGATCGCCAGCGCAATCGACACGGGAGGAGAGAGGGACCAGGGATTAGCGATGGGGGAAGCGGGGTGTGGTCCGTCGGGGCATGAGTGACACCGAATCGAGAGCGGGTGTGTCCTCGGCGGCAATAGTCTTCGACTTCAATACTTCTCGAACTTCTTGCGAATTTCGGCGATTTCCTCGGGCGTTGGAAGACTCGAAGTGTCGAGCGGGACCTGCTTGATATCGTTGGCGAGGATGTATTCCAGCACCTTGTGGCTCTGCACCATCGAGTACTTGAAGTAGGAGCACAGCCTGTCGAAGTCCTCCTTGGGAACCAGGCCAAACTCCAGAAGGAGTGCCGGCATCCAGACTTCGTCGCCCATCGGTCCGCCAGCACACGCTCCATCCTCTGCGTTCCACTCGTTCCACTGACAATGATAGTAGGCGTTCAAAGTCTGCTCGGCGATCTTTCTGTCCGACCGATCCCTTGCCTGTATCCACAGCTCGACGACCCTGGCGTACCATTCATAAGTGCGGAGTCCGTCCTCCGTTTCAGAGTGCTCCACCTCTCCGCTTCGAATCTGGTTCAGCCTGCCGTGAAAAGCCGAAAGCAGGCGCGGGATGTGTTCCCAGCAATCCGCGTTGACAAGAACGCTGATCAAATACATGGCGCGTGTTATCAGATACGGTGGCGATTCGTGAAGTTGTTCGAGCAGTTCTCCCCACGTCATCGCCCGCAGCCTTTCGCGATTCGCCTGGTACACTTCGGCACGAACTGTGAAGACCGTCGCACCGTCCACGACATCTCCGACTCCGAGATCGGCTCTGCGAATGCCTTCCGCAATGACACCCTCTTCCGATTCGAATGCATTCAGCCTGTCGGGCCGGGAGTTTCGAACCCATCTCACGGTCCTCACAAGATGGATGTCGATGTCGAACAGGCACGAATCGACGGGGATCCAGTCCACATGCCGTCCGCCCGTCCCACACAATTCGGCGAACCCACCCGGAACCATTTCCGGCCTGACGAAGTTCTCCCAGTCGCCCTGCCGATAGAGTTCCGCGTACTTCCGGAAGCCTGCGCGCACCACATCTCCACACTTTTTGCACCATTCCGTCGAATCTGTCACCGGATAAGCCTCCGCTTATGGCTTGAGGTTGATGTCCCTGGTCTTTGCCACCAAGCTTCTCAGGTGTGGAATGTAACGAAGCACTGTGTCCAGCTTCTCGTCGGAAGCCGCCGCGCGGCGGGGCTAGAGGGAAATGATGGCGAAGTCCCGGGTAGCGCCGACTCTCCCGCTGTCAGTGCGATCAGCGTGTGCGCGAAGAAAGCGCGCGTCCATCCGGAATCCTCCGCCCATCCACCGTTCGACGAACAACGCCCAACCAACTCACCACTCACCACCCGCTCTTCACCCCTCCCTTGCCGCGTTCACGATCCGTTCCACGCCGCGCCGGTGCGCCTGGTAGAGCGCGGTCGTCACCGGTCCCGCGTGGCCGTCGCCCACCATCCTCTCCCCCGCCTGCACGGCGGGAACGATCTGGATGCTCGCGTTCGTCAGAAACGCCTCGCTGGCCGAATAGAGGTCCTCCATCGCGACGGGCGCCTCGTGGGCTTCGATGCCTTCGGCGCTGCAAAGCGACAGCACGCGCGCCCGCATGACGCCCGGCAGCGCGCCGTCCTCCAGCCGCGGCGTGAACACGTCGCCCTCGCGCACGACGAACACGTTCGCCATCGAGGCTTCCGCCAGGAACCCCCGCGTGTTCAGGAGCAGCGCCTCGTCGAATCCGTTCCGCACGGCATAGCGCCGCGCCAGCATCGATTCGGCGTAGCTCGTCGACTTGAAGGAGCAGAGCGGCGACCGCTCGTTGCGAACGTACGGCGCCGTCGCCACACGCCACCCCGCGGCGCGCGCCTCGTCGATGCGGTCGTCGGGCGCCGTCGCGGTGACGATCAGCGTCGGCTCGCCCTCGCTCTCCGCCATCGGCTGGCTGCGCACCGGCCCGCGCGTCACCGTGATGCGCAGCCGCGCGTCCCGCAGGCCGTTCGCGTCGAGCACCTGCTCGCACTGCGCCAGCAGCGCCTCCTTCTCCAGCAGCCACGGGATTTCCAGCAGGCGAACGCCGTGCGAGAGCCGCGCGAAGTGCTCCGACGCGAAGAGCACCTGCCCCGACTCGGCCCGCAATGTTTCGAACGCGCCCTCTCCCCGCAGCAGGCCGCCGTCCGTCGCCGAGACGCGCGCGCGATCCAGCGTGAGGAACTCGCCGTTGATGCAGATGACGTCCATGCCGGCCCTCCGGGCGGCTAGGTCGCGGACGGGCGCTGCACACCCGACTGCGTCGATGCCCGCAGCGAATCGCGTCCGTGCGCGTCGCGTTCGAGAAAGGCCCGCACGCGTTCGTCCTGCGACTTGCGAAAGCCCTCCACGCCGCCGGAGTACACCGCGCGCCCCTTGTCGATGAAGTGCAGGCTGTCGGCGATCTTGAACACCGAAATCAGATCGTGCGTCACGACGATGGTCGTCGCCCCCGTCTTGCGGTTCACGTCGGAGATGACTTCGTCGATGGTCTGCGCCATCAGGGGGTCGAGACCGGCGGTCGGTTCGTCGAAGAGCAGGCACTCGGCCTTCGTCGTCAGGGCGCGCGCGATCGCGGCGCGCTTGATCTGCCCGCCGGAGAGCGTCGACGGCCTCTGGTCGCCGCGACCTTCGAGACCGACCATGTTGAGCTTCTCGGCGACGACGTCGCGAATGTCGTCGGGCGAACGGCGGTGGACCTCCCGCAGCGTCAGACCGACGTTCTCCTCCAGCGAGAGCGACTGCAGCAGGCCGCCGCTCTGGAAGATCATGCCGAAGCGCTTCCTCACTTCGAGCATCTCGCGCTCGGACTTGTGCACGATGTCCTCGCCGTCGATCGAGATGCGCCCCGAGTCCGGCTTCATCAGCCCGACGAGGTGCTTCAGGAAGACGCTCTTTCCCGTTCCCGACGCGCCGACGATGACGCAGACCTCGCCGGTGTGGATCTCGAGCGAGAGCCCGTCGAGAACCTTGGTCGTTCCCAGTGTCTTGTGAAGGTCTTCGACGACGATGTGCAATGGACCGTATCCGTTGTGAGGTGTTCGCGCGTGTCTATTCCGCGATGAGATCGAGGTCGATGAATTCCTCGCGTCCGGCGCGCGCGTTCCACCGTCCGCCGGTCGCGCCGCGTTCGGTGTTCAGCGTCAGGACGATCGGAACCGTGGCGCTGTTCACGGGGCCGAGCGAGAAGAATCCGGAGGCGTCCGTCGACGTCGTGAGCGCACGCGCGCCGGGAACCATCTGCGTTCGCACGATCGCGTCGGCGGCGGGCTTGCCGGCGTGAACGACGAAGCCGCGGACCGCTTCGTTCTCCGGGCGAAGAACGACGTCGCCCGCGGACGCGCCGGACTCCCCCGGCTGCGCGACGGTGGTGGTCGCGCGCGTGTTCGCGGCGCCCGACACTTCGGCGCGGAAGAAGTGTCCGCGCGAGAGACCCTCGAACGTCACGCGTCCCGCAGCGTCGGTTCGCTCGAATCCGATCGGCTGAATCGTTCCGTTCGCTTCGTCCAGAACGTAGAGCCGTGCGAGAACGGACTGCGCGGGCCTGCCGGTATCGTCGTAGACGCGAAACGCGAACGTGCCGTCTCCGGCGAAGGGCGAGCCCTCGAGGGCGATGGCCTCCTCGGCCTCGGTGCGGTACGGAGGAACGAACCGCACGATGCGCTCGGCGGTCTGGGGCGCGGGAAGCGAGGCCGGTTCGGCCCAGGGCCGCTGCGCGACGATGCGCGGCCAGAAGCGCGCGAGCTCGCGGCGCTCGGCGAGCGGGAGCGCGGAAACGTCCGAGGAGAAGAGTCTCCAGAGTTGGAGTTGGTCGGACGCCATCGCGGTCTGTTCGGTTTCGTCGGTGATGTAGCGGTCGTCGGCGAGGCGAACGACAAGGCTCTCCCCCGCCACGCGCGGCAGCAGGACGCGGCCCTCGGCGTCGGAAGCGAGGGACTGCGGTTCGGTCGTGGCATTCTCGGTGACGGCGTGGAAACGGGCGCCCGCGACGGCTTCGCCAAGCCAGTTGGTCGCGACGAGAGTGACGGGTGGCGCGTCCGGCGGTGCGGCGGACTCGGGAGGGTCATCCTGGGGTGTCGCCGCGCCCGGAGAGAGAAGTATAAGGAGAAGCAGGGCGCGAAACGTCATGGGTCGCATGACGGGCGGAGGGGCACCAAGGGTCAAGCCGGATGGATAATAAATAAACAAATATATATAAACATAATAACTCAACAAAGTGCAGGGATTGATGTTGGAGTGGCGGACTTGGCTTGACGGACGGGTTCTGTGGGGCATCTTTTGCCGCTTAATTCCTGATCCTGTGAGTATGTCACCATGTCCCCTACCGAATCCATCGCTCGAAACGGGGATGTTTCACGTGAAACATCCCCGGAGAATCCCCCGCCGAATGTTTCACGTGAAACATCGGGCTGCCACGTTATCGCCGTCATCAACCAAAAGGGCGGCGTGGGAAAGACCACCACGTCCGTCAATCTTGCCGCAGATCTCGCCGGTCGCAACTACCGAACGCTCCTCATCGACCTCGATCCACAAGGCAATGCCGCCACGAGCATTGGCGCGGATCGCTACCAAGAGGGCAAAACAACATCCTATGACCTCCTCTTTGGCTCTCCGGAGAAGCTGGAGACGATTCTCCACGAGAAATCCGGCCTCAACCTCCTCATTGGCAACGTCAGCCTCATTCGCGCCGACCTCGATCTCCTCAAGCTGGGGGAGAAGCGGGACACCGCGCTGCGGGACTCCCTCCGCCCCCATCTCCACAACTACGACTTCGTCATTATCGACTCTCCCCCATCGCTTGGCATCCTGACGCTCAACATTCTCATCGCCAGCCACTCCGTCGTGATCCCCATCCAGGGCGAGTACCTTGCCCTCGAAGGTCTCAGTATGCTGCTGGACACGTTGGGCGAAATCACGACGACCCACAACCCGGGCCTCGAAGTCCTTGGGTGCCTCGTCACCATGATCGACCTCCGAACCAACCTCGCCCAGCAGGTCGTCGCGGATGTGCGGTCGCACCTGGGCGACCGCGTCTTTCAGACGCTCATTCCCCGAACGGTCCGCCTGAGCGAATGCCCGAGCCACGGGCAGACGATCTTCGAGTATGATCGCTGGGGCGCCGGCGCGAGGGCCTACGACGCCCTGACGAACGAGGTCCTCGAGCGCCTCTCGATGCCGAAGAAGAACGAATCGAAGAAGGAGGCGAAAGCATGAGCAGCCGCAGAAAGCAGGCACTGGGTCGCGGACTGGGGGCGCTCCTTGGTGGTTCGAGCCACTCCGGAGCGCTCACTTCGTCGAGCCTCGTCACGTCGCCAGCGGTCTCCGATGCAGCGGAGGCTCCACGCCAAGTTCAACAAATTCAGACACCTGTGGAAGATCACATGCTGGCGGTGGAGAGAATCTCGCCGAATCCGCGACAGCCACGCACGACATTCGATCCACTCCGATTGGACGAATTAGCCGAATCTATCCGGGCGCATGGAATCCTCCAACCGCTGCTCGTGACCCGCGAAGGCGACTCCTGGATTCTGTTGGCAGGGGAGCGCAGACTCCGGGCCGCGCAGATCGTGGGTCTCAAGGAGGTCCCCGTCCGCGTCATCGAGGCGACCGACGAGCAGCGCCTGGAGTTCGCCATCATCGAGAACGTCCAGCGCGACGATCTCAACCCCGTGGAGGAGGCGCTGGCGTACCAGCAACTGGTCAGCAGTTTCGGATACACCCAGGACCGCGTCGCCAAACAGGTGGGGAAATCACGCGTCGCGATCTCCAACTCGCTGAGATTGCTCAACTTACAGCGCTCCTGCCTTGCGGACCTGCGGGACGGCAAGCTCTCGGCGGGACATGCGAGGGCGATCTTGATGCTCTCGGGGGCGGATCAACAGGAGGACCTGCGGTCGATGATCGCGCAGGAGGACCTGAGCGTGCGGGAGGCGGAGAAGCGCGCGCGGGAGATTCTGGCAGGAACGTGGAAACCGGGCGCGAAACCCTCTCGAAAAACGACTTCCGACCGCGAACAAGATCTTGACGTTGTTTCCCTTCAGGACCGATTGACCCTGCTGCTGGGTTGTAAAGTGAGGCTTAAACCGCGCTCGAAGACCAGCGGGTCGCTCGATATTCAATACCGCTCGCTGGACGATCTCGACCGCGTGTTCGAGAAACTCGGTTTTCACCCGGACGGAGACTGACCGCTTCCTGACTGCCCGGTCGGTCCCGATCCCAGAAAGGGTTCACCGGCCGTGGCGTCTTTTCCCGTTCCCCTGCTCCTCTCCATGTCGATGGGCGTCGATCTGATCGATGCCCTTCGCAGTAACGACATCGTGGGTTTCCTCTGCCTGCTGATTCTGGCGGTTCTGTCGGCCTTCAGCGGGTATCTGATGTTCGCCAAGTTCTGGGAAATCAAGCATGCATCCGTTCAGTCGGAGGATTTCATCGAGGAATGCCTCGAAGGATCCAAGTCGCTGCCGGAAATCTACAAGGCCGCCAACGCCTATCCCCACAGCCCCCTCGCGAGCCTTCTTCGCGAGGCCTATGTGGAATACGAGATGGAGATCGAGCAGGACTCGGCGGCCGGGCTGCCGCTCGACCAGCGCGTCCAGCTCAGCAAGACGAGCGTCGAAAGCGCTTTGGAGCGCACGATCTCCTCCGAGATGCGCAAACTCGAAGGGCGGCTGATCCACATCGCCACGGTTTCCACGCTGGCTCCCTTCATCGGACTCTTCGGAACGGTCTGGGGCGTGCTGGCCGCGTTCCAAGGGCTGGCGAGGGAAGGCAACGCGTCGCTGGCGACGTTGGCGCCGGGCATTTCGACCGCTCTGCTCACCACGATCTTCGGTCTGGTGGTCGCCATTCCCGCCGTCGGGATGTACAACTATCTGGCGGGCAATGTTTCACGGCTCAGCAGCCAGATGGAATCCTTCGCCTACGAGCTCAGCAACGTCTTCCAGAAACATCTGCTGAGAAGGGGCTGAACCATGCGGCGCCGACACCTTTCCGTGGCCAAGCCCACGGCCCAGATCAACGTGACCTCGCTGCTCGACATCACGTTCGTGCTGCTGATCTCCTTCATGGTGGTCGCGCCGGCCATGATGCGGGGCGTCGATATCGACCTGCCGAAGGTCCGCGACGCGCCCACCCTGAAGAGCGAAAAGCCCATCGCGGTGACGGTGCCCTTCCGGCCCGAGAGCCCCGAGGTGCGCGTCGATGGGCGGATCGTCGCCCTCGACGGCCTCGTGACCTCCATCCGCTCTCGCGGCGAGACCGGGACCGATCCCGTCGTCACGCTGGAGGGCGACGGCCGCGTGGACTGGGAGCTGATGACGAAGGTAATTGCGGAGCTGAGGACCGGCGGGATCGTCAACATTGGAATCTTGACAGAAGTAGAGGAGAAGTCCTGACAAATGAAGGGTTCGGACGTCTTTGGAGTCGCAGGAACAGTCGTGGTTCACGCCGCCGTCTTGGCGCTGCTGATCCTCGTGTGGCTCCGTGACAAACCGATGGCGCTCCCGATGGAGTCGGCCCCGCCGGTGCAGGTGACACTGGTCGAGCCGGAGCCCGATCCTCCCCGCGCCACGCCCCGCCCTCCCGATCCAACGCCGCGCCGGGAAACGCCAAGGCCGACTCCAGAACCGCCGGAGCCGGAAGAGAACGTCATCGAACGGCCCAAGGAAACGCCGAAGGCGACGCCGACTCCCACGCCGCGCCCTCCGGAAACCCCGAAGCCGACGGCCACACCCAAGCCGACTTCGACCCCGAAGCCCACGGCGACGGCGACTCCCAAGCCCACCTCGACTCCCAAGCCAACGGCCACGCCCAAGCCGGAGGTGAAAAAGACCCCCGCTCCGACACCCACGCCCGCGCCGCGCCGGAACCTGACGCGCGAGCAGCTGGAGGCGCTCCGGGAAAAGCACAACGTGCCCGACAGCGGCCGCGCTGCGCAGAAGGTTCCCGAGAAGCCGACGAACAGCACGCGCACCGACACCGTGGGGACGACGTCGATGAAGAGCGACGCGAACGACGGCCTGCCGGCGTCGTACGTGGCGAACGCGCTCAAGGAGTTCAGCCGTCAATTCCACGTTCCGCCGGAGCACCGGCGCGCGGTGGAGTGCGTGGTGCGGTTTCGCATCCAGAGGGACGGGTCGCTGACGTCGGTTCAGGTTAAGAGGAGCGCGGGCGGCGAGCTGGACAGCTACGCGGTGGACGCGGTGAAGAGGGCGAGTCCGCTCTCGCCGCTGCCGGACACCTACCCGGGCAGCTACACGGACCGCGAAGTCACGTTCTCGTTTCAGTTCTAGGCGAAGAGATACTCGGCGCGGAGACTCCGGGGCGCGGCTGCGGGATCAGGCCGGGCGCGGCAGGCACACGAAAACAGAATTCAACGCGGAGACGCGGAGACGCAGAGACACG
>JAJFLJ010000009.1 GCA_021772755.1 Candidatus Sumerlaeota bacterium | reverse complement strand
GCGCGGCTTCGGCGGCCTGCAGGGGTTCGATGTTGCCGGCGTTGTTCTCGCCGTCCGTCAGCAGAATCACGACGCGGCTCTCCGCGTCGCTGTCCTTCAGCTTCTCGACGGCGCGGGCCAGACCCAGGCCGATGGCGGTCATCCTCTGGTCGCCCGACAGCGTGCGCGAATCGACCGACCCCAGGAACATCGCGATGGCGCCGCGATCGAACGTCGGCGGAACCAGAACGTAGGCGTCCGTTCCGAAGACGATCACGGAGAGACGGTCCGACGGGCGGCCCTCCACGAACTCCAGCAGGACGTCCTTCGCGACTCCGAGCCTGTCGGGCTTGAAGTCGGTGTAGTCCATCGTTTCCGACACGTCCAGAACCAGCGAAATGTCGATGCCGTGGGCCGACTGGTTGCGCCGCACCTGGCCGTACTGAGGCCTGGCGAGCGCGACGATCCCCAGCAGGAGCGCGATCGTGCGAATCCAGGGAAGCAGCGCATGCGCGCGAATCCGAAGCGTCGTGCCCCCCGCTCTCCATGCGGCAAGCCCCGAGTAGACGAGCGTCGGTCTGCGACGGCGCGATCGGTACTGCCACACGAGCCAGACGATGGGCAGCGGCAACAGAAGGAGGAGGGCGGGGTGGAGAAAGCGCCAGTCCATGTCAGGCGGCCTTCCTCGCGGGTCGCGGCGCGGCATGGCGCTCGCGCTCGGCACGGGCGAACGCCATCGCGCGCTCCGCCTGACGCAGAACCCGCTCCTCAGTCAGGTTCGCGCGGGCGAACTTGGCGAGGCTCATGTCGCGAAACACGCCGACGAGAGAGATCAGGGCGGGATTCTCCGGCCCCGCAACGTCGATGCGTTCGATGATTTCGTCGTCGCTCATCTCGACCGCCGGCATCTGGCCGGTCCGTTCGAGATAGCGCCGCAAGAGAAACGAAAGTGCCGTGCAGTGGGCTTCCGTCCCCTGGGAGCGGTAGCGCGCGAGCGTTCCGAGTTCGCCGAGCCCCGTCTCCAGTTCCACGAGGGGATCGACGGGGGCGATGCCGCTCTCGATGGCGGTGCCCTCGGGCCGAAGCCGCCGGACGATCAGAACGATCGCGAACGCCAGTGCCGCGAGGGCGACGGCGGACACCGCGCCGACTCCCGCCGCCTTCGTCCAGCTGAATGGTGCGGCCATGTACGGCGTGTAGTCCATCGCCTCGGCCTCTTCGGCCACCGGGGCGCTGACGGTGCATTCCAGGACTTCCGTTTCGAATGTCCGCGTTTCGTCGCCGGGAAGTCCGACGGTGACCTCGAAAGGCCGAAACGCGTCGATGGCGGACGAGAGCGCGCGAACCGGAACGGAAACGATATTCGTGGCCGGATCGTATTCGATCTCCCCGACCATCACGACGCGGTTCTGTTCGGCGGAGGGCGCGACGCCGACGGACTCCGCCGAGACCGATTCCGGCAGCTGAATGCGCAGCGTCGTCTCGTCGCCCACGGCGAGCGCGTCGGAGTCCAGCCGCGCCGAAAGGGCGACCGGTTCTCCCGGGGCCGGGGCCGCGACGAGAGACGCGAGAAGAAGCGCGGCGGCGAAGAGCGTCCTAACCACGGGCGGCCCTCGCGTTTCTGCGCTCGAAGAACTCGATGAGCGGCTTGTCGAACTCGCGGTCCGTGCGCAGGTCGATGTGGTCGATCTTCAGCGCGCGCAGCATCTTCCGCACGCTCTCGCGGCGAAGCGCCAGCGATCGCTCGATGCGCCTGCGAACGCCGGCGCTGGACGTGTCCACCAGCAGCGTCTCGCCCGTCTCCGCGTCCTCCAGATCGACCAGTCCGACGCTGGGAACCACGAGCTCGCGCGGGTCGGTGATGGAGACGGCGATGAGATCGTGGCGCCGCGAGGTGACGGAAAGCGCGTTGCGGATGCCATCCTGCTGGAAGTCGCTGATGAGGAACACCACCGCGCGGCGGCGCTGCAGCCGGTTCAGCGTGTCCAGCGCCCCGGCGATGTCCGTTCCGCGGCCCTCGGGCTCGTGGATCAGATCGGCGATGACGCGCATGCCGTGCTTGCGGCCCTTGCGGGGGCGGATGAACTTCTCCACGCGGTCGCTGAAGAGCACCAGGCCCACGCGGTCGTTGTTGCGAATCGCGGAAAAGCCGAGAACGGCGGTGACGATCGCGGCCAGGGGCCGCTTGCGGCGAGCGACGGAGCCGAAGAGCGTCGAACCGGAAACGTCGACGACGAAGATGACCGTCAGTTCGCGCTCCTCGACGTAGCGCTTGATGTGGGGAACGCCCGTGCGGGCCGTCACGTTCCAGTCGATGGAGCGGATGTCGTCGCCCGGCTGGTACTCGCGCACCTCGCTGAAGTCCATGCCCTGGCCGCGGAAGACGGAGTGGTACTCCCCCGCCATCACATCGTTGACGATGCGGCGGGTCATGACTTCCAGGCGGCGGACGGATGCTGCGTCTTCGAGTTCAGCGGGCAGTTGCATGGCGATCGTTTGTCAGGGGACTTCGACCTGGTCGAAAATCTGGCGGACGATGTGGTCGCTGGAGAGCTCTTCGGCCTCCGCCTCGTACGTCACGAGGATGCGGTGGCGCAGTACGTCGGGGCCGATGGCCTTCACGTCGTCGGGCGTGACATGCGCGCGGTGGCGAAGGAACGCGTGGCCCTTCGCGGCGACCGCGAGGGCGATGGTCGCGCGCGGACTGCCGCCGACCTGGATCGCCTTCTCGATGCGCTGGCTCCCGTCGCCCGGCGAACGGAAGGAGACGCGAAACGCCTCGGGGTCGCGGGTCGCATGGACCAGGTCCAGGATGTACTCCTTCACCTTCTCGTCCATGTAGATCCGGTCCACGACCGCGCGGGCCGCGCGGATGCGGTCGGGCGAGACCACCGCCTTCACGCTCCCGCCGTCCGGCGCGGCGCCCCGCGGCCTGGTGTCCGCCACCGCCATCGTGTCGAGAATCGTCCGCTCCTCGTCGCGCGAGGGATAGCCGACGCTCACCTTGAAGAGGAAGCGGTCGACCTGGGCTTCGGGCAGCGGATAGGTGCCCTCCTGCTCGATGGGGTTCTGCGTCGCGAGAACCACGAAGGGGTCGCCCAGCGGAAACGTCGTGTCGCCGATGGTGACCTGCCGCTCCTGCATCGCTTCGAGAAGGGCGCTCTGCACCTTCGCCGGCGCGCGGTTGATTTCGTCCGCGAGAACGAAGTTGGCGAAGACCGGCCCGCGCCGCGGTTCGAAGGTCTGCTCCTTCACGTTGTAAATCTGGGTGCCGACGACGTCGGCGGGAAGAAGGTCGGGCGTGAACTGGATGCGGGAGAACTGCGCGTCGATCGCCGACGCGAGCGTCCGGCAGGTCAGCGTCTTCGCCAGTCCCGGCATGCCCTCCAGCAGGACGTGGCCGTTGCAGAGCAGGGCGATCAGCAGACGGTCGACGAGCCGGCGCTGGCCGACGACGACTCTGCCGACTTCGGTTTCGAGCTCCTCGACGAACGCACTGTGCCGTTCGACGAGTTCCTGGACTTCGTTGATGTCGAGTGCGGTGGTCATTCGGTGCCTCACTGGTCGATCGTGACGAACTGGTTCGAGCCGGCCCGGCGGAAGAGGATGACGTGCTCCTTGCCGGTCTCGACGTTCCGGAGCGACTCGAGCAGCGTCATCTGCGAAACCGTGTCGATTCCGTTGATCGTCACGAGCAGGTCGTCCTTGCGCAGACCCGCGCGGGCGGCGGGGCTGGCGGGTTCGACGCGCGTGACGCGCATTCCCGACGACCGGCCCTCGGAATCGGATTCCGCCGAGATGCCGAGCCGGGTCAGTTCCTCCAGACTCTCCGCGGACGCATCGCCCCCAAGCCACTCCAGCAGCTTGTTGCGGTCGCCGAGGACGTTCTCAGCCGGCCGCTCCACGAGCGTCACGACGACGTCCATGATCTTCTCCTCGTCGTTTTCCGTGCGGCGGATCGCAAGCCGCACCTCGTCGCCGGCGAAGCGGTTCCCGATCTCGGCGAGCAGTTCCTTCGACGTGACCACGGGCCGGCCGTCCACCTCGTAGACGACGTCGCCGACCGACACGCCGGCGGCCTGGGCCGGGGTCGACGGCGTCACGTCGACGACGGCCACACCGGCGCCGTCGCGGGCCTCCATCATCGTGATGCCGAGAAAGCCGCGGGAAATCGCGCCGTCGCGAATCAGAAGATCGGAGACGCGCCGCGCGGCGTTGCCCGGAATGGCGAAGCCGATGCCGGCCCACTGGCCCGTGGTCGTGGCGATGGCGTTGTTGATACCGATGATCCTGCCGTCCAGGTTCACGAGCGGTCCGCCGGAATTGCCCGGATTGATGACGGCGGTCGTCTGGAGAAGCTGTGCGATCTGGTTGGAGGGAACGTCGCGGTTCTTCGCCGAAACGATGCCCTGCGAAACGCTGTTGTGCCGGTCCAGGGGATTCCCGAGGGCGAGGACCCATTCTCCGACCTGGACCCGTTCGGAATCGGCGAACTCGGCCGGCTCGATCTCGGCGCCTTCCGGCATTCTGAAGCGAATCACCGCGATATCGGACAACTCGTCGAACCCGACGACCTCGACGTTCTTCGGCTCGATCCTGTATTCCTCCGGCAGGTAGTTGCCGTCCAGCGTCACGGAGTACTCCGCCCGGGGGCTCTCCTCCAGCACGTGCCGGTTGGTCAGCACATACGCCCACCCGTCCTCGATGCGAACGATCACTCCGGAACCGGAGCCGCGCGAGCCGAAATCCTCGGGCCGCATCCGGCGCCACACGCCGAAGGGGTTCTCCTCGTCGTTGTCGCGCAGCTCGCGGCGAAGCCGCTCGCTGGGGCGAACCCGCACGTCGATGCTCACCACTGTGGGGAGGACCTTGCGGGCGACGTCGATGAACGTCTGGGCGGTCAGGGGCTCGTCGCTGCTTTGGGCCGGTGCGGAACGGGGAGCGATCGCGACCAGCGCGATCGAAACGGAAAGAACGGAAAGAATCGTCCAAAGGCGTTGCATGGGTTGTTCGGGCTCCTGCGGGGGAGATGGTACCAGCCCGGTTCATTCTCAAGGATTGTACCGCACGCCACGACCCGGGGTTGGGATTCGAATATGGGCGGAGAGCGAGACGCAATCCCCGCCTGCACCGGGCAAATGCCGCGTTTTCAAGGGAAAAGCGCCGTCTGCGCGGTTCCTTCGGCGAGCCGGAAATGCCGGCCGGGGTGCCCTCCTGGAACGACAAATACCCCTGAATCCAGTGGCCTTGTGCGTCATCGTGTCACTCCCGGAAGCCGACAAAGGACTTGTGCCGTTTCACCCGGTGTCGAAAGTCTGTCCAAGCAACGGATCAACGTCTTTCCACGAGTCACCCTATGGCCTCCCGCTCGCTCCAGCCCATCGAGGTTTCCGGCGGAAACGACCTCGCCACGATTCTGCTCAAGGCCGTCGAGATCGATGCGTCGGACGTGCACCTGACCGTCGGCGAGCCGCCCATGTTCCGGTTCGCGGGAACCATCGTCCCCTCGACGCTGCCCCCGCTCGACAAGAGCGGGCTCCACCACCTGCTCTACGACATGCTCGACGACGAGAAGCGCAAGGTGCTGGAGCGCGACCGCGAGCTGGACTTCGCGATGCAGTTGGGGGACGCGGCGCGCTTCCGCGCGAACTGCTTCTACACGATGCGGGGCGAGGCGGCCGTCTTTCGCGTCATTCCCACGAGAATCCGCGGCTTCCACGAGCTCGGTCTCCCGCCCGTTCTGATGAAGATCTCCTCGCGTCCCCGCGGACTCGTTCTGGTGACGGGGCCGACGGGCTCCGGCAAGTCGACGACGCTCGCCGCGATGATCGACTACGTCAATTCGACCCGCCACGAGCACATCATCACGATCGAGGACCCCATCGAGTTCGTCCACCGCAGGAAGCGGTCGATCGTCAACCAGCGCGAACTCGGTTCCTCCACCCGGAGCTTCCAGGCGGCGCTTCGCAGCGCCCTGCGCGAGGACCCCGACATCATCCTCGTCGGCGAACTGCGCGACCTGGACACGATCTCCCTGGCGCTGACGGCCTCGGAGACCGGACACCTCGTCTTCGGAACGCTCCACACCCAGAGCGCCCCGAAGACCTGCGACCGCCTGATCGACGTGTTCCCCCCCGAGCAGCAGAAACTCGTCCGCATGATGTTCTCCGAGTCCTTCGAGGCGATCGTCTGCCAGAACCTCGTGCCACGCGCCGACGGCCGCGGTCGCGTCCTCGCGATGGAGATCATGATCGGAATTCCCAGCACCCGCTCCCTGATTCGCGAAGGAAAGACGCACCAGCTCACCACCATCATCCAGACGGGAACGAAGCTGGGGATGCAGACGCTCGACCAGAGCCTGAAGGATCACCTGGAACGCGGCGCGATCTCGGAGCCCGAAGCCCTCGCGCGCGCGAACAACCCGGACACCATCGTCCAGAACGGCGCTCTCAAGCTGGAAGAGGCTCTCGCCCGCGAAGCGCGCCAGGCCATGCGCGAGCAGCAGGAGGCGCTGGCCCGGCAGCCTCCGCCGCAGCAGGCACCGCCTCCCGCGCAGCGCCAGCCCCAGGCCGCTCCTCCGGTGCGCCCCCCGGCGCTTCCCGGCCAGGGCGCCGTCCCTCCCCAGGCCGCGCCGCCCCAGCAGCCCCCGCAGCAACCGCCGCCGAACGCTCCGCCCAAGCCCCGCGCGAACCCGGGCTTTCCCTTTGGCGGGAAGAAGAACTGACCACCGACGAACGACCAGGAGCAGGAAATGCCCGGCGCACCCCTTAACACGCTGCTGCAGACGATGATGGAGAAGGAGGCCAGCGACCTCTATCTCACCGTGAACAGCGCCCCGATGCTCGGCGTCCACGGGGACTTCGTGGCGGCCCACCCGACGGTCCTCACGCAGGAGGACACGCAGCAGTACGCCTTCGAGCTGATGACCGACCGCGAGCGAAACCACTTCGAGGAGGAGCTCGAAGTGAATCTCTCGCACACCATCGGCGAGAAGGGCCGCTTCCGCGTCAATATCTACACCCAGCGCAACCACGTCGCCCTCGTCATCCGGCGCATCGTGGTGGATATCCCCTCGCTGGCGACGCTGGGCCTTCCGGAGTCGCTGGGCGGGCTGATGATGCTGGAGCGCGGTCTGGTCCTCGTCACGGGGGCGACGGGAACGGGCAAGTCCACGACCGTCGCCGCGATGATCGACTATCGCAACGAGCGCAAGGGCGGGCACATCATCACGATCGAGGACCCCGTCGAGTTCGTGCACCCCCACAAGAAGTGCCTGATCAGCCAGCGCGAGGTGGGCATCGACACCAAGTCGTTCCACATCGCCCTGAAGAACTCGCTGCGCCAGGCCCCGAAGATCATCTATATCGGCGAGGTGCGCGACACGGAGACGATGAAGTTCTGCCTCCACGCCGCCGAGACAGGGCACCTGGTGGTGGGAACGCTGCACAGCAACAACTCGACGCAGGCGCTCGAGCGCATCAGCAATTTCTTCGACCACGACTTCCAGGAGCAGCTGCGGCTCCAGCTCTCGCTCAATCTCCGCGCCGTCGTCAGCCAGCGCCTGTTGAAGTGCGGCACCGGCGCGCGCGTCGCCGCGCTGGAGATTCTCCTCAACACCCCCTCGGTGAGCGAACTGATCCAGAAGGGCGAGATCAAGAGCCTGAAGTCGACCATCGAGGAGCACGAGGACCAGGGCCTGCAGTCCTTCGACATGCACATCCACCAGCTCTGGAAGCAGGGTCTGGTGACCGAGGAGGAGGCGTTCGCTCACGCGGAGAGCGCCAACAACCTGCGCCTGCGGATGCGCGGCGTTCGCATGTCGGGAGTCTGACGCGAACGCATGACGACCAAACGGCACGTTCTCCTCGCCGGTTCGGGTCCGTGGCCGCAGGAAGGCCCCGGCCAGGCGACCGGCCCCGCCATCCGAACGCGGCAGTTCGCCGAGCCCCTGATTCGCGCCGGCCACGAAGTTTCCGTCCTTCTCTTCGAAGACGCGCGACGAACGCCGCGAATCGAGGGCGCGCGCCAGACCGCTGCGCTTCCCCCCGACGAGGTCGAGGACCCTGCGGTCGTCGCATCGGTACTCGACCTCGCGGACACGGACGTCGTCATCGGCGTCGGCTCGATGCTGCCGGTGCACTCCGCCGTCGAACTCTCCCGGGCGCTCGGCAAGCCGCTCTGGGTGGACTTCTTCGGCGATCCGCTGGCGGAGCAGCACGCGCTTCGGACGCGCTCGGGAGAGACGGACCCGCTCTTTCGCGACCACGTCTGGCGCCTGGCGCGCATGGCGATGACGGCGGGCGACCGCTTCTCGACGGTTTCCGGCCCGCAGCGCCACGCTCTGATCGGGCAGCTTCTCATGCTGGGCCGCATGGAAGGCGACGACCGCGCGCTGGAACGCATCCACACGCTGCCGTGCGCCGTGCCGGATTCCTGGACGGAAGCTCCGCCGGAGTTCCCGTGGCCGGACGCCCTTGCGAATCGCGGCGTCCGGCCGGGCGCGCCGTACGTCTACTTCGGAGGATCGTGGAACACCTGGCTCGACGAAACAGCGATGGCGAGTGCGGTGCGCGCTGCGCTCGAAACGGCCGGCGATGCGTGGCTGGTCTGTCGCGGCATCGGCGACGACGCGATGTCCACCGCCATTCGCGAACGGTTCCTCGGTCTGCTGGAACCGGTGAAGGACCGCGTCATCGTTCTGGATGACGGTGCCGAAGAGCCGCTCCTCGCCCATGCGAAAGCGTCTCTCTGCATGGACCGCGCGATCCCGGAGGCGGTTCTCGGAAGCCGGAACCGCCTGCTGGCGATGATTCGCTTCGGGGCGCGACCCGTCGTCACGACGCTCGCGGAACTCGAACGCGAGCTGGTGGAGGCCGGTCTCGCGGACGGCATCGGTTCCGCGGAACAGGCCGCCGATTCCATCGTGGCGGCGTTCGGGCGCACCGACGACCAGCGCGAGAACGATGCGGCACACGGACGCGAATGGCTCCGGCGCGTTACGTTCGCGGAAACGCTGAGGCCGCTGCTGGAATGGATCGACGAGGGCGCCCCGCGCCGGCCGGACAAGCCGGGGCCCGACGGGCTCGTCGAATCCTGGGCGCGCTTTCCCGTGGAGAACCTTGGCACTCCCCCGCCGAGGAAACGCTGGAAGATTTTCTGAGGCGGAAGCGGTTCCGGCCGACGCCCTATTCGACTTCCAGCAGGTCGATCGTCTTCTGCAGGCGCCGGACGTTCGTGTGCGTGTAGATCTGCGTGCTCGCCAGCGACGCGTGCCCCAGCAGCGATTGGATATCGACGAGGTCCACGTCGCGGTCGTGGAGCAGCGTCGCGAACGTGTGACGCAGCTTGTGCGGCGACACGCCCTTGCGGTCGATGCCGGCCGCCCGGATATGGCGATCGACGATGTATTGGACCGCCCTTCCGCCGATGCGCCGGCCGTTCTTGTTGAGGAAGACGGCCCTTTCCGCTTCGGCGGGCCTGCGGTCGGGGTCCTGCAGCATCGCCAGCAGCGCGGCCTTGACGTCGTCGTTCAGCGGAACCAGCCGTTCCTTGGAACCCTTGCCGATCACGCGAACGGTATCGCGCGAGAAGTCCAGGTCGATGGTGTCGAGCCCGACGAGTTCCTGAAGCCGCAGCCCGCAGAAGGCGAGCGTCGTCAGGATGGCGAGATCGCGGCGTCCGGCGACGGTCGTCGCGTCGGGAGCGGCGAACAGGCGGCGCACCTCCTCCGCGCCGAGATACACCGGGAGTTTCGAGGGCTTCTTCGGCGGCGCGATGTCCGTCGCCGGGTTGCGTTCGATGTACTTCTCCTCCGCGCAGAAGCGAAAGAACGTTCGCAGGCAGGAGAGCGTGCGGTTCAGCGTCGACGACGCGTGGCCGCGCTCGTTGCGCAGGTAGGCGACGTATTCCTCGATGTGGTCGCGCCGGATGGCGGGCAGGGGAATCGGGTCGGAGGCCAGGACTTCGACGAGCCATCCCCCGAACGCGCCGAGATCGAACGCGTAGGCGTCGCGCGTTCGCGGCGAGAGATTGCGCTCCACCCGCAGCCAGGTGGCGAAGGACTCGACGGCGTGGTGGAAGTGCGGAACGGCCATGCGCGAAGGCTGGCGGGCGAAGCCGGACACCGGCAAGAAGAAGTCGCGGGAAAAGGCGTTGCCGCCCGCCCGGCACCGCCCTGAATCGTCCTGCATGAACGGCGAACGGCCCCACAACCTCTGGTGGCACGCATGGCGAAAACTGCGGGCCTCGTGGTCGGCGACGGCGGGACTTGTCATCGTCGCCTTCATGCTGTTCGTCGCCGTCGCGGGACCCTTCGTCGCCCCGCAGGACTATCGCGAGACCCGCAGCGACTCCGCCTCGATGCGCGCCGCGCCGTCGTCCGAAGCCTTCTTCGGCCGCGACGACCTGGGCCGCGACATCTTCTCGCGCATGCTCTACGGCGCGCACCTCACGCTCGGAGTCGGGGCGGCCACGGTCGTCATCGGGCTGCTGGCAGGCGCGCCCCTGGGACTCGTCAGCGGATACTTTCGCGGACGGACGGACCAGGCGATCATGCGCGCCGCCGACGTCGCGCTCGCGCTGCCGGACTACCTGCTGGCGCTGGCGATCATGGCGGTTCTCGGGCCGGGTCTCTACAACGCCATGCTGGCGGTCAGCATTGGCTTCACGCCCAAGTTCGCCCGCATCGTCCGCGCCTCCGCGCTTCAGGAAGGCGGACAGGACTACGTTCTCGCCGCACGGTCCACCGGCGCCGGACACCTCCGCTGCCTCTTCGTCCATGTGCTGCCCAACTGCATCGCACCGATTCTCGTCGTCGCGACGCTGAGTCTGGGCACGGCGATTCTCTACACGTCGTCGCTTTCGTTTCTCGGGCTCGGTGCGCTCCCTCCCCTGCCGGAGTGGGGCGCCATGCTGGCGGAAGGGCGCGAGGCGTCGCTCCGCGCGCCGCATCTCATGATCTTTCCGGGGGCGGCGATCGCGCTGGCAGTGCTCGGGATCAATCTGCTGGGCGACGGATTGCGCGACGCGCTCGACGTGCGGCTCTAGGCACCGGGCACGAGAACGCCGAGAGCGCGCTGTTCCGCTTCGGAGAGGGAACGCGACTGCTTCGAGAGCTCCGCCGCGATCTTCGCCGCGGCTTCCGCGTTTCCGCGGCGGCGCAGCACAAGCGCCCGCCGAAGCTGGAGGCTGTTGCGAAGCGGCGAAGCGGCGGTCGGGGCCGGCGGCACGGCGACGTCCGGATCGTCTTCCACGAGAAGACTTTCGAGCAGCCACCACTCCACCATCGCACGTTCTCCCGGAGCAAGGCTCTCGCTCTCCAGGGAGAGGGCGACTCTCCGCACCAGAACCGCGTCGCCGCGCTCCATCAGCGCCTCGCACGCGTCCCAGGCGCATCCGGCTTCCCGGAGCAGCGCGCCCTGGCCGAGCTCCGCCATCGTGCGCAGGTCGTCGGCGACCTCTTCCGCGTCGCCGATGCCGACCCTTGCGCAGATCGTGCGGGCGCGAACGATCTCGCCGAACCTGCCGTCGGGATACTCTTCGGCGTAGCGACCGGCGAAGGCGATGGTGTCCTCGAAGAGATTTCGGCCGGCGAAGACGGAGACGACCCGGGCGAGGGCGTCCTCGTGTTCCGGCGTGTTCGGTTCGAACCGTTCGAGAAGCGATTCCGCCGCACTCGCCGCGAGGCGGGGCTGCTTCGCGACCGCGTCCGCGAATTCCGCGAACGGGTCGGCGGGAACGGCTTCGGCGGCGGGAGGTTCGGAAGGGGCGAGAATGTCCTGCAATCTCAGTTCGGCGGCGCCGGAGAGGGCCGTCAACGAAAGGAGCGCTCCCGCGAAGAGGAGCGCCCGCGACTCGCCGTGCGGTTTCGTTCTCAACCCGGAACCTGGCGGGGGTTGTCGAGGAAGTCGCCGATTCGCGGCGGAGCCTTCTTCTTCTTCGGCTCGGCCTGCGCCTCGGGCGGCGGACCCGCATCCGTATCGTCCTCGGTCTTCTTGAAGAGGGGCGGAAGCTCCCGCCCGTCGATCAGCATCTCGAACTCCGCGGCGTCGATCGTCTCGCGCTCGACCAGCGCGTTCGTCACGCGGTCGAGAAGCTCGCGGTGGTCCTCCAGAATGCGGTGGGCCAGATCGAACGCCTCGTCGACCAGCGCCTTCACTTCCTCGTCGATGATCTGCGCCACGTCCTCGCCGTAGTCGCGGCCCTCGTTGTTCATGTCGCGGCCGACGAAGACCTCCGAACGCGTCTCGCCGAACGTGCGCGCACCCAGGCGGTCGCTCATGCCGAACTCGCAGATCATGCGGCGGGCGATCTGGGTGACGCGCTGAAGGTCGTTGCCGACGCCGGTGCCGGACTCGCCGAACACGATGCGCTCGGCGCACAATCCGCCCAGCATCGCCACCAGGACCGCCTTCAGCTCCGAACGCTTGCGGCTGTGCTTTTCCTCGGCCGGAAGGTAGGACGTCAGACCGAGGCTGCGGCCCCGCGGAATGATCGTGATCTTGTGGACCTGGTCGGCGCCCTCCGTCAGCCGCGCGGCGATGGCGTGGCCGGCCTCGTGCACCGCCGTGGCGAACTTCTCGTCCGCGGAAATCTTCAGGCTCCGGCGCTCCGGACCCATCATGACGCGGTCCTTCGCCTCTTCCAGGTCCGCCTGGTCGATCTCCGACTTGTTCTGGCGGGCGGCGAGCAGCGCACCCTCGTTGATGACGTTGGCC
>JAJFLJ010000080.1 GCA_021772755.1 Candidatus Sumerlaeota bacterium | reverse complement strand
CGCGGCGATCGGCGCGGGTCTGCCGCCCTCGCTGTCGCTCTTCTTCTCCCGCAGCGGCGCGTTCCGCGAGATGACGAAAGAGGAGCGCATGGAACGCCGCATCGGGGAGATGAAGGTCGCGCCGCTGCTGCGCTACGCTCCTTCGCGGGTGCTGCTGTCGGGCTGGATCGAGGAGCCCGAAGTCATCGAGGGCCGCGACGCGTGGGTGCATGTCGAATACGGGGAGGGCGGCGTCCACCTCTTCGGATTCCGTCCGCAGTACCGCGCGTGGAGCCAGGCGACGTTTCCGCTGATCTTTCGCGCGTTGCTCTTCGACGTCGCGACGAAGAAGGCGGATGAAGCAGTCGGGGAAGAGCAGGCCGGAGCCTCCAAGCCATGAGCTTCAGGTTTCTTCTGCACCCGGCCGTTCTTCCCCTGATCGTGGGAATTTCCCTCGCGCTGGTTCAGTTTCGCACCCGGCGCGTTATGGCGAAGAAGGGCTTCCGGTCGCTTAGCTTTCGCGAAGCCATGCGGCTTTCCAGTGCGATGCTCCCGCTCGGGGAGTTTCCTACCGCCGAGGAGGTCCGGGCGGACCCGTCGTACCGCCGCGGCGATGTCGATTCACTGATCGAGGTCGCCACGCGATACATCGGGGAGAGGAGGAGGGCGGGACTGATCGCTCCCGAGTGGCACCCGTTCGCCGCCGTCCTGCTCGTCGTGATTCCGCTCGCCGTCGTCTATGCCGTGTCGGGACTTTGGGCGAGCGGACATCTCGTCGCGCGAATCTTCGCCGGCATTTTGGCGGCCTGGCTGATTTGGGGGCTGACGGAAACCGTCAGGGCGACCGTGGGGCTGTGGAAGAAGGGTTACGACTGGGTGCGCCCCACCCATGCGTTCGTTCTCTGCTTTTCGGTCGGCGTTCGCGTACACCGCATTCCGTGCCGCGACGACGTCATGGCGTCTTCAGGCTACGTCGACAGGGACGTGAACTCGCTCATACGAATCGCGAGAAAGCTTCGCGCTTGAGTCGTCCCATCGCCCTCGCTCCTACGCCAGTCGGCTGACGATCGCGCCGACCACCAGCAGCAGCGCGGTCGCCGCGACGCCTCCCCCGACGAACCACGCGCAGAGTCTTCCCAGCGTCTTCAGGGTCACGCTACTCTGCGGCTTGAGGACGTCCGCGTCCTCGGGAAACGCCACGAACCGCACGAACACCGTCACCATTCCGAAGATGACGATTCCCTGGATCATCGACAGCCAGACCTCCATCCGACTCTCCTCCCTTCCTCAAGTACGAAAAACGGCGCGGGGCGGGCCTGTAAGCCGAATTCTGTCTCCGCCGAAACGGAGTGCGATCATTCGACTGGGACCTGAGTCGCCTCAGGCCTCGAGCTGCCTACCCGCAGGTTTGACGAGCCGGGCCGGCTCTTCCCGCCTATTCGGCATTGCTCCGGGTGGGGTTTGACAGGCCGCCCTGTTGCCAGGACGCCGGTGCGCTCTTACCGCACCATTTCAACCTTGCCTGTGCTTCCCGAAGGAAGCCATCGGCGGTGTGTTTTCTGTTCCACTTTCCGTCGGCTTTCGCCGCCCTGCCGTTAGCAGGCACCCTGCCCTGTGGAGTTCGGACTTTCCTCCGGAGACCCGGTCTTCCGGCCCCCGGCGATCGCACGGCCCGCCCGCGCCGCTTTCGATCAGGACCCCTCCCGTCCCGCGATTCAACCGGAATCGCCCCGAATACGGGGTGACGCGATCCCCGTTCCGCCCCATACTCCAGGCGCCAGCATCCGTCCACCCGGGGAAACCACCGCCATGAGCTTCCGATTCGCCTGGCTTCTCGCCGTTCTTGCCGTCCTGATTCCCGCCGCGTCCCTCGCCGGACCCGTCGCCGGAACCTACTTCCTGACGACGCACGGTGGCGGGCTGGAGATCGGGCAACTGCCCTCCGGCGAATTCGAACTCACGCCGCGCGGCCCCGCTGCGTATGCTCAGTGGTGGGCGACGATGGACGGCGACCTCCTCCGTCTCGAATGGGACTATTCCTTGAGTTTGAGACGGACCCTGGGTGCCGTGAAGACGGAAGCGGAGGACCGGCCGTATTTCCTCTGCCGCGCATCCGGGGAGTTTCCCGGCGGCTGGGACCTTGTCGAACTGCGCGATCCGCATTCGAGCGACGTGGCAGTCCTCGACGAGCCCCTCGTCGGTTTTCTCCGGACTGCGAACGACGTATCCGACCGCGTCTACTTTCGGCTTCTCGACCTGATGCGGGAGAATCCCCCGCAGGGCGAGGGTGAATCGTCGCCCGGCCTGATGGCGGCCGCAGGGGATGTCTTGGAAGTCGCGCCCGAAGAGTCGTGGCGGCGGATCGCGTATCTCGACGCGCTCGTTCGCGCCGCGCGATACGATGAACTCGACCGGAAGCTCGCCGACTGGGCGGAGGAAGTGCGCTCCGACCCGAATTTCTCGATCCGCCGGATGCTGATTCGCGCGGAAGGTGCGCAGGCGGCTCTTCTCAGCTCCCGGACCGGCGAGAACGCGTGGGATCTCAGCGGGGAGATCGCGGGCGGGATGCTGGACTACGGACAGTTGGTCGAAAGCATATCGTCCGTCCACGAGTACGACGACTATCTGCCCCACGTTCGAAGCCTCTTCGACGGGGCCGCGCCGAACTTCCTCGGAAGTCAGGTCTCGACCAGGGTCGTCGTGACGGAGTCGTACTTCCAAATGATGCGCGGCGAGCGCGAGAAGGCGCTGGATGCGCTCGCGGGCGTGGTCCGGTTCGGCCAGGCGCATGATCGGGGCGAGACGTTGATCGGTCTCCTGATCGGGGTCGCGATCCGCCAGTACGGATTCCGGGGGTTCGAGGTCTTCGTCCTCAATGCATGCGAGACGCGCGAGGAGTTCGACGCGCTCTGGGAGCGACTGGAAAGGCTCGAGGAATGGCACCAGGAATGGCGGACGGAGGAAATCGTCGCTCATGTCCACGGGGACCATGGGATGGTATCCTCCGGGCGGATTTCTCCCGAAGCCGAGGTCCGAAACCTCAGCGCCGCCGCGCGGTACGAGTTGCTGCGCGCTGTAGCGCTCGTGCGGGAGGCGCACGCCCGAACCGGCGAGTTCCCGAAGGAAGTGACGCCCTCGATGGTGACCCGCCAGGTTCGCGAACCGCATGACCCGTTCACGAACGAGGCGCTGCGTTTCGCGCCGGAAGGCGATGCGTTCGCGCTCTGGGCGGTGGGACCGGACAAACGGGACGATGGGGGACGGATGGACTACGATCCGACGAACGGAACGTTCAGCGGAGGCGATATCGTTCTGACGATACCGCCGAAACGGCGGTATCCCTTTCCGAAGGACGGCTTCCATCCGCAGACGACGGACGATGTCGAATCGGCGTTTCCCAACGGTCTGCCGCCGGACCCGTTCGCGGATACGCGCGGGCGCGGTTTGACCGTTCATCCCGGCCATCCTCCGAACGTCTTCAGCTTCGGACCCGACGCGGATCAGGGGCAGTACCGGGGCCCGGAATCGATGGGGGGAAGTGGTTGGACTGGTGGAGACCCCTTTGGCGCTCCCGGCGACGATCCTTTCGTTCGGAGCGCGGAGCCCTTCGCTGGCGGAGACCTGTATATGAAGATGCCTGTCCAGGTGCAGGACGAACCCCAGTACGATCCGACCAACGGAACCGTCAGCCAGGGAAACCTGTACTACCGGTGGTGAACGCTTAGCGCGTGCCCGGTTCCCGGACGTCCGGCTTGCCGAAGACGAACTGGTTCCACTCGCGCTCCATCGCTTCGCGCGCAGCCCCCGGCAGATCGACGCTCAGGTCCATCCGCAGCAGCGAGAGCGACGCGGCGTCGCCATCCACCACCAGGTCGTCGCTGTTCGATGGCTCCGGCGTCAGGACCGAGTGCGTGCCGACGTTCCTGTACCAGAGCCGCCCGTTCTCCTCGCGCTCCACGGCGAACTCGTCGGTGTAGAACGACGTGCCCTGGTGCGTGTAGCGCAGGCCCTTCAGGTCGCCGAAGGGCACGTTGGGCACGTTCAGGTTCCAGAACGTGCGCGGTTCCGGCGCGTGGGTCAGCAGCCAGGGGATCAGGTCCCGCACCACTTCCGCAGCGGTTTCGAAGTGACGGTGCCCGTCGCGCCGGTGCGAGAGCGACACCGCCAGGGCCCGCAGCCCGAAGAACGTCGCCTCCATCGCCCCCGCCACGGTGCCCGAGTAGAACACCGAGTTCCCCATGTTCCCGCCGTTGTTGATGCCGCTGAGGACCAAGTCGGGCCGGTAGCCGTCCAGCGCCATCAGCGCGAACTTCACGCAGTCCGCCGGCGTCCCGTCCACCGCCCAGTCGCGCTCGCCGCGTTTCTCGACGGCGAATTCCGAATGCACCGTCAGACCGCATCCCGAGCCGGACTGCTCCTGAAGGGGCGCCACGACGCGCACGTCGTAGTGGTTTCCCACGGCGTCGCGCAGAGCGCGGATTCCAGGGGCGTCGATTCCGTCGTCGTTGACCAGAAGAATGCGGGACTTCGACAGGTCTCGTTTGGTGGTCATGGCGTCCTCGTTGTGGTGGCGGGCGGGCAGTGGACGGGCGGCGTCGGGACGCCTCAACCGGAAACCCGGACCTGCCCCCGCCCGCCTGTCCAGAGTATTGATTCCAATTCCCTTGCCTCTCGCCCCGGCGGGCCAGACGCTGCCTCGTCAAGAATCTGAATCGCCCCGGCAACGCTTCCCGTATGCTTTTCGCTCCCGAACGCCTGCTCCTCCGTTCCCTGCTGCTGCTCGCGTTGTGGGTTCCGGCGGGTCTCGCAGCCCAGGGGACGGTGCCCTTCGATCCCACGGGCGGGGCCGATCCGGTGACTCTTCAGGGCGAGGTCTTCGTCTCCGAAGACGTGGCCTACGGCCTTCGGCGGCCCGTCATCACGCGTGGCGACGTCACCATCACGGCCGACCGCATCCGGCTGAACTACACGACCCAGCAGATCGAGGCCGACGGCGACGTTCTCTACACTTCCGGCGAGTCCGAAATCCGCGCCGAGCGCGGGCGCTACGACTTTCGCCGCGAGGAAGGCGTCGCCTGGGGCGTGGAGGGCGTCCACAACGGGGTCTTCTTCCGCTCCGAATGGGACGAGGAGGAAAACGGGCCCTCCTTCCGTCGCATCAGCGAGGACGAAGCTCTCTTTCGCGGCGCCTCCTGGACCACCAGCGGCTTCCCCGTTCCCACCTGGCACATCAAGGCGAAGGAAATCATCCTGATTCCCGACGATCGCATCTTCATGCGCGAGGCGGTCGTCTACGTGCGCGGCGTTCCGGTGCTCTATCTGCCGGTGTTCACCTACGGCTTCGACGACCCCAACCCCTGGACCATCGAGGCGGGCGTCCGCAGCCGCTACGGCGGCTACCTCAGCATCGGGTATCTGTTCCGCCACGAGGCCCGCGTGCCGGACTGGGACGACGACCGCGAGTACA
>JAJFLJ010000079.1 GCA_021772755.1 Candidatus Sumerlaeota bacterium | reverse complement strand
CCCCGACAGGCGCGCTCCGCCGCGCGCCGCCTCGGCGCGAACGACATCGCCGGGCGTGCCCCGCTCGCCGGAGCGTTCGGCGAAGAGGTTTCTGAGGAATCGCGGTATCACCCGATGAGGTCTCCCGTGGACGCTTCGGAGCAAAAAGAAAGCCGCCGGCGAACGGCGGCTTTCCCACTTCCGGAGTTCGGAACGCTCAGAGTTTGACGCCGTAGAATTCCAGCACCGAGTTCACAACCTCTTCGATCTGGCGCTTCTTGAGGCCGGGGGCGATGGGAAGGGCGATGGAGGTGCGCGCCAGCTCCTCGGCGATCGGATAGGCGCCCTCGCGGCTGCCCAGATAGGCGAAGCAGGGCTGCATGTGGACCGGGTGGGTGAAGGGGATTTCGTAGCCGATGGTCTTCTCCTTGAGGTGCTCGACGAGCTTGTCGCGGTCGGGCACGGAGACGACGTAGCGGTTGTAGACGAAGTTGCCTTCGTCGATGTGCATGGGCGCCTTCACCGGGGTGCCGGCGAACATGCGGTTGTAGAGGCCAGCGCTCTCGATGCACTCGGAGTTGTTCTCGTCCAGGTCCTGGAGCTTCTGGAGAAGGAAGAGCGCCTGGACCGCGTCCATCGTGCTGTCGTAGCCGACGTACTCGTGGGCGCCGTCCTGGTTCTCGCCGTGCTCGCGGAGCTTGCGGATCGTCGTGGCGTAGTGGTCGTTATTGGTGGTGAGGGCGCCGGACTTGCCGATGCCGCCGAGCGGGGCGGCGGGGTCGAAGGAGAAGCAGCCGAAGTCGCCGAAGGTTCCGATCCGCCGGTGGCCGATCTTGGCGCCGGCGGCGTCGCGGGCGTCCTCGATCACCGAAACGGTGTAGGTCCGCGCGACGGTCACGAGGCGGTCGATCTCGGCGCAGTGCCCGAAGACGTGGCTGGGGATGATCGCCTTGGTGCGCGAGGTGATGGTCGCCAGCGCCTTGTCCGGGTCGATGGTGTAGGTCTCGGCGCGCACATCGACGAAGACGGGCGTGGCGCCGACGCGGGCCACGGCTTCCGCCGCAGTGGCCGAACCGAAGGCGGGGACGATGACTTCGTCGCCGGGGCCGATTCCCAGAGCGCGCAGCGCCAGGAGGATCGTATCGGGTCCGCTGCCCACCGCCATGCAGAACTTGTTTCCAATGTACTTGGCGTAGATTTCCTCGAACTTCTGAATGGTCGCGGGCGGGGAGAACTGGCTGTCCTCGAACATCGCCTTCAGATCGGCGAGGAAGTCGTCCACGACCACCTCGTTGAGCGCCGAAAGATCTCGATATGGAACTTGCATGGCAATACCCTCTCACGACGGCGCACGGGGTTATCCCGGCCGCGAAAATTGGCGGGAAGACTGGAGCCCCCGGGGAACGCGAGTCAATGGGAGGCTTTGGAATCGCGATAGTTGGGGACTGAGGGGTTCAGGCGGTGGCCCTAGTCCTGGAGAGGGCCTCCTCGTAGGCCGCCAGAACCTCCTCGACCTCGTCTTCTCCGATTCCGTGGAAGACGGGCAGATTCAGCACTCCGCGAGAGAGAAAGTCCGCGTTTTCGCCGCCGACGGCCCCGTCGCTCCAGCCCTTCGTGCCGGGCTGCTTCGACATGGCGCCGGGGTATACGGTGGCCGAGCCAACGCCCTTTTCCTTCAGGACCTCCATCATCGCGTCGCGATGGCCGGGGTCCTGGAGGGTGACGTGGAGATAGCCGTTGGCCAGATATCCCTTCGGCGGACCGATGATTCGGGCCCCCAATTCGGAGAGCCGCGAGTCGTACCGTCCGCAGGCGGCGCGGCGGCTGGCGATCCGGTCGTCGATGTACTCCAGCGTCAGGTTCAGCCAGGCCGCATCGAATCCGGCCATACGGCTGTTCCATCCGACGACGCCGTGTTCGTAGTGGGACACGCGTCCGTGATTGCCGAGCAGGCGCACCTGGGCGGCCAGTTCCTCGGTGGAGCAGTAGACCGCGCCGGCGTCGCCGCAGGACCCCAGGACCTTGGCGGGGTAGAAGGAGGTCGTCGCGATGAGCGCGTCCGCGTAGATGGACCTGCCGTTCCAGAGCGTGCCGAAGGACTGGGCGCCGTCTTCGACGAGCGGCAGCTCGCGCTCGCGGCAGAAGGTGCGGAAATCGTCCAGCCGGGCCGAAGACCAGCCATAGAGGTGGACCAGCATCGCGGCCTTCGGGCGGTACTTCTCCACCGCCTGGACGAACAGATCGAAGTCCATCTGGCCGTCCGCCAAGTCGATATCCACCGTGACGGCGCGTCCGCCCACGTTGGCGACCGCCTCGAACGTAGCCCAGAACGTCGCGTCGGGCAGGAGCACCACGTCTCCGGGGCCGACGCCGACGGCCCGCAGAGCCAGCTGGAGCGCATCGGTGCCGTTGGCGCATCCGACCGCTGCGGCGCATTCGGCGCGCTGCTTCAGTGTGTCTTCGAGCTTTGCGACTTCGGGTCCGCCGACGAAGGCGGTGTTTTCGGAGACGCGACGGGCGATCTCCATCCAGCGGTCCATGAAGTCCGGTTCGAACCGGCGCAGGTCGATAAAGGGTACGGGCATGGGGAAATCCCTCGGTGAGGATTTGGGGCCGGTTGCGGAGGCTTGGGAGCGACCGCGGGGCCGCACAGACCCCGCCACAGGCGGCGGATGGCCGTCAACCGGCGCGTCAGGGGCTGCTGGCGGCTACCACGTGTCCCTCAGGCTTCGGACGACCAGGCCCGATTTGAATTCGCGGGCCGTCAGGTCCCTGGCCGGTTCGACGTCGATCGTCACTGTCTTGCCGGGGCGAAGGCAGACGAAGTTGTCGCCGCAGCGCAGGTCGGCGGTCCTGTGGTCGAGCCAGGCCCAGAGAACCGGCTTCTTCGACTTCAGGGTCACGCGGAACGTGCCTTCGCGGAGGACTTTCGTGGCGACGGAGATGCTCGATGTGGGCGCGATGTTCATTTGCTTGGGGCGGGCGAAGAGCGCGTAGTTCGTCGATACGGTCTTTCCGCCGACAACCATCTCCAGCCAGAGGATCACGTTTCGGTGGCCGTGCTTCTCCAGCAGTGCCGCGAGCTTGAGCGTCGTGACGCGTTTGCTTCCGCCGTTGGGCAGTTTTGTCTCGATGGTGCCGCGATCGACGGTCTTGCCCTCCGAGGTCGTCGCGTACCACCGGACGGTTGCCGCGCCGCCGTGTCCCGGATCGGATGTCACGTGGATTTCGGCGGTCCCGGCCTGGGGGTCTTCGACGGCGCTGACCAGGCGGGGCGCGTAGAACCGGCGCGCGATGTGGTGCAGGGCCTTCCAGCGCCCCGCGCCGTCGATGGAGGCCCAGCTCGCAACGGGCCAGCAGTCGTTCAACTGCCAGTACAGCGCGCCCATCGATCGCGGCATGTTGCGGCGGAGTTGCTCGACCAGTGCGCGAATGGCGAAGGCCTGCAGCAGCTGCGAGAGCCAGAGCGTGGACTCGAAGTCCTTCGGCATGCGGAACCAGTCGAGCATGTACGTCATGATGAGCGTGTTGCCGGCGCCGCTGCGCTGGTGGTGCTCCATGACGGGGCTCGTGACGTTGCGGTCCTCCGGCAGGGTGTATCCGCGAACGGTTCGCGGGTGGGGAAAGGACTGGAATCCGAACTCGCTGACGAAGCGGTGGCGGCAGCCGTAGTACCACTCGAAGGGCTTGCGGCCGTGCCAGACGTCCCAGAGGTGCGCATCGCCGCTCGCCGGATCGTTCCAGTCGCGGCGGTCGCCGACGGGGGTGTGAGGGCTGCCGGGCCAGTAGTCGGTGTCGGGAGCGAGTTCCGAGCAGACCTTCGCGAGAAGCCCGTCGAAGAGCTTGCCGTAGTCCTTCCAGCTCATGGACGTCCCGGTCCACTCGTCGTCGACGAGTCCCTGCTCCAGCTCGTTGTTGCCGCACCACAACGCGATGCAGGCGTGGTGCCGGAGACGGGCGACGTTCTCGCGCGCTTCGGCTTCGACGTTCTCCATGAACCCGTCGTCGAACGTCGGGTAGGTGCCGCAGGCGAACATGAAGTCCTGCCAGACGCAGATACCCAGCTCGTCGCAGATCTGGTAGAAGTCGTCGTTCTCGTAGTGCCCGCCGCCCCACACGCGCAGCATGTTCATGTTGGCGAGCGCAGCGTCGGAAAGCAGCCGCCGGTAGTCCGGTCGCCTCACCCGCGCGGCGAACGTGTCGGCGGGAATCCAGTTCGCGCCCTTGGCGAAGAACGGCGTTCCGTTGCAGAGGAATTCGAAGGACTCGCCCCACTTGTCCTTCCGGCGGGAGAGGCGGAGCGTGCGCAGACCGATGCGGCGTTCCCAGACCCCGAGGCGAAGCTTCTCCCCGTTTCTCAGGCGGACGGCGACGTCGTAGAGCGGCTGGTCGCCGAGTCCGTTCGGCCACCAGAGCTTCGCATCCGTGATCGTGACGGTCGCCTTGCCGCGGTTCGAGCGAATGGCGACATCCTCGCACGAGGCGACCAGCTTGCCACCGAGGGAGACGAAGACGTCGGCCTTCAGACCCGGGGGCAGATCGCTTTCGACGTCGATCCCGATATCCAGTCCGACCCTGCGCTTCGAGACGTGGTTCTGGCGGATGCGAACGTCCGCGATCCGCGCCTCCGACCACGCTCTGATGCGGATGGGCCGCCAGATTCCGCTGGTGACGAGTGTCGGCGCCCAGTCCCAGCCGAAGTTGCAGTACTCCTTGCGGATGTAGCCTCCGCCCCGAAACCACCAGGCGGGCAGGGGGCGTTCCTTCTGGCGCTTTTCGACGAGGGGAAGGGGGGACTTGAAGCGGATCTCGACGGTGTTCTCGCCGGGTTCGAGCAGGTGCGCGACGTCGAACTCCCAGCTGCGGAACATATTGTCGGCGGTGCCGACCCTGCGTCGGTTGATGCGGACCTCCGCCAGGGTGTCGAGCCCCTCGCACTCAAGGACGATGTACTCCTCTTCCAGCACGACGGTCGGCACGTTGAAGGTCCGGGTCCATGTCCAGTCGGCCCGCCCGATCCACTGGACCCCGAGTTCGCGGTCGCGGTAATACGGGTCCTTGATGACCCGCTCGCGCAACAGATCGGTGTGGACGCAGCCCGGGACGCGGGCGGGAACGGGGCGGTTCAGTTCATCGCCGGACAGGCGCCAGCGTCCTCCCAGATCGATCGTGACCATTGGGGTTCTCCGCAGAAGTTGAGTGATTCTTGGCCGGACGGCGGGGGAGGGTAAAGGTTTTCTCCGATTCGGGCCGATGAAATAATGGCAAGACGACCCTGACGGCTGGGTCTTGGCGGCCCCATCCTTCCAGCCCGGCGATGAAACCGCCCGTTCCCGCTTGACGGTCCCTCAGGGGGCGGCAACGACAGGGCATCGTCGAAACAGACATCCCCAAGGTGGGTATACACATGAGCAGAACTCTCCTGTCCTGCGCCGTATTGCTGCTGGCGCCAGCGGTCTTTGCCGACATCGTCATTACGGAGGTCATCCCCGGCGTTTCCACCGACGGATCGGCCGGCGACACCGTGGAACTCTACAATACCGGTCCGGGCGCCGTCGACCTGACCGACTGGATTCTGACGGACATCGATCCCGCCTCGTCCGAAGCCGACGTCGCCAACGAGGGGACGTTCGCTCCCGCAGGGATTTCGCTTCCGACGCTCGCGGCGGGGGAGTTCGCCGTCGTCGTCTTCGTGGATACCACAGGCACCGCAGGATACGTCTCCGCGAACTATGGTCTGCTGATCACGGCTCCGCTGGTCACGGTGGCCAGTTCGTTCGTGGACGACGAGTTCGAACAACTGCTTCTTGCCGACTCCGCCGGAACGCCGCAGGACTTCGTCGCCTGGTCGGTGACGGGCGCGGTCCCGAGTTCCGATGTAGACACCCGCGAGGACCTCGAAGCGCTGACCCTGCCGACGGCGGGCTACGGTCTGACGCCGGGCAACGCGGAATGGAACGCGCCCGACAGCATTCCCGACATCGCGACCTACCGGGCCAACACGGTCGACATGACGGGCTTCAGCGGCGTATCGACATACGGCAACGGAGCGCTGCGGCGCATCAGCACGAACGGCGTCTTCAGCATCGCCGCGCCCGACGGCCCCGCGCAGTGGGAAGTCGTGGAGCGCCACGAGGTGCGGCTCGGCAATCCTTCCGACGACTTGACCGGCGCGGGCACGATCGAGCCCCTGCTGTATACCGACGACCTGGCATCGTGGCTGGCGACTTCGGACTTCTCCACGCATCCCGACCGGCGCATCGCCCGCGACGAGAGCGGCGGCGAGTTCGTCGCGCCGTCGGGCCCCGACATGACGGCCTGGGAGGGCGTGCTCGCCCTGGCGATGGCGGAGAGCTGGCCGGCCTGTTTCGACGCGGCGGACGCGCTGAACTACGAGGTCGTCGAGTTCCTCGACACGGCCAGCGGCGAGACGTTCCACATCCTGCGGGACCGCGACATTCCCGGCGGCGCAGGCTATACCGGCCAGGGAATCTTCGTCTTCCACAACGGCGCGGGCGTTCGCGACTACTTCGTTCTCCAGGCACCGCATCCGCGTTGGGACACGGACACCATGGACGAGGCCGCCCTGGCCCTTCCCCAGGTCTTCCCCCGCGTCACGATGATCGCCGGAACCCACCGCCGAAACGAACCGGTCGATTCGCTCTGCGACGGCATGCACTCCAACGGCGACCCCTACCGCATCAGCGACGTCGCGCACCATCCGGACAACTTCTTCCACACGACGCACAAGTATCTGGATGCGAATCTGGCGAACATGCTGGCCCTCCAGCTGCACGGCTTCTGCTGCCCCGGCTCCGGCACCTACGCCGCCCTGTCGGACGACTGCATCGTCTCCAACGGCCACAACGCCTCCCCTGCGGTGAACGAGTTCGCGCGCATCTTCGAAACGAGAATCGAGGCGCAGAACTTCCTCGCCGACGGGTCGGACCTGACGACCGTCGCCCTCTATCCCGACGACACCTCGTTCCTCGGCGCGCGGACGAATCTCCAGGGCCGCATCACGAACGGTGTCGCGGCGGGCGACGAGTGCGACACCTATGCCGCCGGCGCCACCGGCAACTTCGTTCACATCGAGCAGGACCCCGACGTGCGCGAGGAACCCCAGCACATCATCGACGCGCTGATCGAGGCCCTCGACCAGTTCGAGAGCGTACCCGTGGAACTGGACGCGTTCGGCGTGGAGTAGCGGGTGAGGTTGACGCGCTCCCCCCGGCTCCGTACCCACGGGCCGGGGGGCGTCCACATTCACCATGCAGTCCATCGTTCGCTGGCTCAAATGGTTCTTCGGATTCACCCTTCCTGCGGGAAGGGTGTTCGGGATTCCGCTGCGCGTCCATTTGCTGGTCGTCATCCTGGTGGCCTTTCATGCGTTTCAGACGGCCGCTGGCTGGTGGAACTACCTCGGCTTCCTTTCTCTGGTTTGCGCCCTTGGCTTTGTCCTCATCCTCTACGGTTCGATCCTGCTGCACGAGCTCGGACACGCGTGGGGCTGCCGGCTCGTCGGCGGGCAGACCGACTACATTCTGCTCTGGCCGCTCGGAGGGCTTCACGTCGGTAGCGGCGGGCGCGAGTCCCCCCGTTCCGAGCTGATCGTCGTCGCGCTCGGTCCCGCCGTCAGCATCGTGCTCGCCCTTCTGGGGTTCGCGATCTACTCGGTCGTCCCCCTTCCGGATGCGGAGTCGGGGCGGCTCGCCTGGACCGGGAGTTTTCTGGTCTGGGCGTTCTACTCGATCAACCTGATGCTGACGCTGTTCAATCTCCTGATGGTGATGTTCCCCCTGGACTCGGGCCGCCTCCTCCGGGCCGCGCTCTCGCTGAAGTACCATCCGGGCAGGATCACCCGCCGGGTCTGCCAGTGGAGCATCGGCTTCGCCATCGTGCTGGTGATGGTCGCGCTGATCGGATTCGAGCTGCCGTTCTTCGGGGAGATGGGCTTCTGGGCCATGATGATCGGCGTTCTGGCGATCGGCGTGTCGCTCAACGAGTTGGAGAATCTCAAGCACTCGCCGGTCTACACCCATGCCGACGACTGGGGGCGGGGGCCGGTGTATTACGACAGCGATCTGGTTCGCGGAGCGAAGGCGAGGGCGAAGGAGGACCTGTCCTCGATCTTCCGTCGCAAGCGGGGAACCGTCGTTCGCCGGTCGAAACCGGTCGGACCCGCCGCGGTGATCGAAATCGCCGCGGCCCGCGATCCGAAGGAGATCGACGACCTGGGCGAATTGCGTTCGATGATGCGGACAGCGGCGGCGGCGGAGGACTTTCAGCGGGCCGCCCGCATCAAGCGCCGCATCCGCGAACTGGAGACGGCCCGCGCCGGGACTCCCGCAGGCGATTGAGCTTGTTCCTTTCGCTGCCGGAGCGCGAGTCTGGCCGCACACCATCGCCGGGAGCACCGCCCGTGAGCCTTCGCCTGATCTGTCTGTTCGCTCTGATCGCACTGACATCGTCCTGTTCGCGCATGGAGCGATCGGCCGTCGAAACCGGTTCCGTCGCCGAACTGCGGCGTGGACTGGACGCGATCCTGGACGACCCCGATTTCTCCAGCGCCCACTGGGGCGTGCGGGTCGAGACGCTGGACGGCGAAGTCATCTATGACCGCAGCGGCGCGCGCTCCTTCACGCCCGCATCCACCATGAAACTCTTCACGACGGCGGCGGCGCTTTCCAGGCTGGGGCCGGGCTTCACCTGGAAGACGCGGGTCGATGCCGTGGGCGAGATCACCGCCGACGGCGTGCTGAACGGCGACCTGGTGATCGTGGGATCGGGCGACCCCTCGCTGGGCGCCTGGCACCCGGGCGACCACTGCGACAGCGCGTGTCTGCTTCCCGAGTGGGTGGCGGCGCTGCGGGCAGCCGGCATTCGCGAGGTCCGCGGGCGGGTGATCGGCGACGGACGGTGTTTTACCGAAGAGTACTACTCCGGCGAATGGGACTACGCCGATCTCCCGTACTGGTATGCGGCGGGAACCAGCGGTCTCGCGATAGAGGAGAACTGCTTTCGCACGCGGATCGAACCCGGGGCGAAGGTCGGCGATCCCGCCGTGATCTCCTGGAATCCGAATACGTCCTACATCGAGGTGATCAACGACGTGGAAACCGTCGAGGCCGGCGGCACCAGCAACGCGGACATCGTCTGGCGCAAGACGGAGGGAAACCTGATTCGCTACGACCGGACCATCGCGATCGACAAACCGGTCATCAACGAGCGCGGTTCGGTCTGGGACGGCGCGCGATACGCCGCGCACCTCTTCATGGAGCAGCTGGAACGCGAGGGGATCGCCGTTTCGGGGGGAGCCTTCAACATCCGTTCGCTGGAGGACCCGTCGGCCATCGACGCCGCGACGAACCGCGCGACGCTTGTCACACACACATCGCCGACGCTCGCGGAAGTCTGCAAGGTCATCAACAAGGTCAGCCACAACTTCTTCGCCGACATGACGCTTCGGACGCTCGGTCACCGGGGAGCGGGGACGGGCGACTACGAGACGGGCGCCGGGGTCGTCGAGTCCTGGCTCGGCGAGATCGGAATGCCGGACGCCGACAGGATCGGCATGTCGGACGGCTCGGGGCTGGCTCGCATGGATTTCGTGCAGCCGCGCCAGATGACGTATTTGCTGAGGCACATGAAGACGTCCGGCGGCGCTCCCGGAGAGGCGTTTCTGGACTCGATGAGCATCGCCGGGGTCGATGGCTGGATGGCCGGCCGCCTGGGCGGAGAGGAGACGAAGGGCAGACTGCGGGCCAAGACCGGGTACATCGGCCACGTCAGAACGCTGGGCGGCTATGTGACGACGGCGGACGGCGAGGAACTCGTCTTCTCGCTGATGTGCAACCTGTACACCGTTCCGACGAGCCGCGTTTCGAAGGCCCAGGACGAAGCCTGTCTTCTTCTGGCCCGGTTCGGCCGATGAGTCGCGGCTTCCAGCCCGGTGGTTGGACTTGACGGCCTTCCGGCCCGACTGCTCCATGAGGGGGAGACGGACCGGCAAATTCGCATATCCTGTTTGCGTTCAATGGGGTAGGGCCGCTAAAGCGGCTCCTGAGAGCATGGGATCGACACTCGCAGACCCGGCAGCTCTCCGGGCAAAGGGCCACGGCAAGTGACGCCAGCGACCACCCACGAGACCACGAGTCTTCCGGGCATTTCCTCTCTCATAACCGAGGTGAACCGAAGTCTTCGCGATTACGCGGAGTCCGATCTGCCCGTATTCATCAGCGGCGAGCAGGGCACCGAGAAGGCCTTCGCCGCGAAGGTTCTCCATCTTCTCAGCAGCCGCGCCTCCCAGCCTCTCTTCAAGCTGTCGGTTTCGTACAAGCTGCCGCCGGACCTCGCCGGGAGATTCCTCGAGAGCAACGGCGGAACGCTGATCATCAACCTTCAGCGCGAGTTCCCCGTGGATATGCAGTACACGCTGCTGGAGATGATGAGCGACAAGGCCTTCACCGATCCGCTCTCCGGGCAGATCGTCGAGGCCGACGTCCGTCTGATTCTCACCTCCAGTCTCGATATCGACGAACTGGCCGGCGATCACGAACTGCTGCCCGAACTCGTGAGCGCGCTGCGCGCGCACTACGTCGTGATTCCGCCCATCCGCGACCGCTCCGAGGAC
>JAJFLJ010000078.1 GCA_021772755.1 Candidatus Sumerlaeota bacterium | reverse complement strand
CGTCGCTCCTCGAAAGGAGCTCGTGGGCGATCGTCGGAATGGTGGTCGTCGCGAATCCGCGCGAGCGAAGCAACGCCCCAAGAGGCCCGTCCTCGTTCTCTTCGCGCGTGATCAGAATCCGCGTGGCGCTAGTCATCGCGCGCTCCGTCCTCCCGCAGGATATTCGACGCTCCGCGTTCCTTCATCCGGGCGGCAAGACGGCGACCGAGTTCCGCGGCGGAATCCCCGTCGAACGCGCACTCTCCCTCTTCATCCAGACACTTCGTGCCATCGGGCGAGAGAACGCGCGCGCGCAGTCGGAGCTTCCCGGACCCGGCGCGGCAGGCATATGCCGCGATGGGCGAATGACAGTCGCCGTCCATGGCGCGAACGAACGAGCGCTCCGCCATGAAAACGGTTCGGGCGTCGTCGGTCGTCAGGGTGCGGACGGCCTCCCGCAGCCAGTCGGGAATGGCGCGCCCGTCGAATTGCAGAGCGAGCGTTCCCTGGTGCGCGGCGGGAAGCATCTCCTCCGGTTCGAAGCGCCGCATCCAGGGGACACTCGCGCCGAGGCGTTCGATGCCGGCTTCCGCCAGCACGATGGCGTCGTATTCGCCGCGCGCCAGACGTACGATGCGCGTGGGCACGTTGCCGCGAATATCCGCCGCCACGACATGCGGCCAGCGGTGCAGAATCTGCGCGCGGCGCCGCGGACCCGACGTGCCGATGCGAAAGCCCTTCGGCGCGCGGGAGAGATCGACGGACTCTCGCGCAACCAGAACGTCCCGGGGCGACGCGCGCTCCAGCGCCGGAACGGCGACCAGCGCATCGGGACCGTCCTCCGGAGCGGCCGGCATGTCCTTCATGCTATGGACGGCCAGATCGACTTCGCCGCGAAGAAGCGCCAGCTCGATCTCCTTCACGAAGATGCCCTTGCCGCCCAGTTCGCGAAGGGGCGTTTCCGCGCGGCGGTCGGCGGTCGTTTCGACGAGAACGTATTCGACGGAGACGGAAGGAGCGGCGCGCGCGACGGCCTCGCCGGCCATTCGCGCCTGGATGCGTGCGAGTTCGCTGCCGCGCGTTCCGATGCGGACGACGCGGTCGCGCGTCATGGCCGCCTGGCGCGGACGGGAAGATCGAAGATCCGGCGCACCATGTCGATCTCGCGCTGCGCGCCCTCGGGATCGTCGCCCAGAGCGCGCACGTTGCGCGTCGCGTCGTGAAGCAGCGACCGCACCAGGCTCTCCGTCAGGCGGTCGTAGCGCGCGGATTCCTCCGGCGACATGCCGCCGGCGACGCGTTCGAGGTGTGCGCGGCGAATGTCCTCGGTGCGGCGCCTCAGGTCCGCGGCGAGCTCCGCCCCCGCGCCGCGCGCGACCCACTGCATGTAGCGCGCCGCCTCCGCGGCGACGTCCTCTTCGATGCGTTCCGCGTCTTCCGCGCGTCGGCCGATGGTTTCCGCCGCGACCTGTTCGATGTCCTCGAGGGAAAACAGATGCACGCGGTCGATGTCTCCCACGCCCGGGTCGATATTGCGCGGCATCGAAAGGTCCAGCATCACGAGCGGCTCGCCGGTGTCGCGGCGCGCCATCGCGGAATCGACGATGTCGGCGGTCAGCAGCGGCTGCGACGCGCCGGTCGCGACGGCCACGATGTCGAACTCCGCCAGGGTCTCCCCCAGATCGTCGAAGGCGACGACGTCCGCGGAGAGCTCGCGGGCGAGGGTCACCGCGTGCTCGTGGGTGCGGTTCGCGATGGCGAGCGCGCGAACGCCCCGTCTGCGGAACGCGCGCGCCGCAGCGCGCGCCGTCTCCCCGGCGCCGACGATCAGAACGCCGCGCTCCGAGAGGTCCGCGAAGGAGTTCGCCGTCAGCCCGACGGCGATCGACGCCACCGATGCGTTGCCGCGCGCCACGGCCGTCTCGTGCCGGACGCGCCGGCCAAGGGCGTTCGCGCGGCGGAAGAGCGCCGCCAGGCGCGGACCCAGGGTGCCGGCGCGTTCCGCGGCTTCGCGCGCGCGGCGCATCTGGCCGAGAATCTCGCGCTCGCCCAGCACCATCGATTCGAGCCCGCACGCGACGCGCAGAACGTGGGCCGCAGCGTCCCCTTCGCGGTGAACGCGCGCGAACGTCCGCATGTCGGTTTCGCCGGCGGCTTCCGCCAGCGCCGACCGCAGGCGCTTGCGAACGATGCATGCTTCGCCGGTGACGACGTGGAATTCGATGCGGTTGCACGTCGCGAGGAACGCGCTCTCCGACGCGATGCCCTCGCCGCACAGCCGCGCGCCCGCCTCCGCGAGACGCTCCAGCCCGCCCGCCGCGCGCTCGACGATCTCGAGCGGCGCGGTGCGGATGCTCAGTTCGACGCACAGCAGGGTCATAGTCTCGTAAGGGCGATCAGTCCCTTTTCGGTCTGCTGTCCCGTGTGGAAATTCGCGAAGCGGTGCTCGCCTTCGTCGCGGACCAGCAGCATCGGCTCCAGCACGTCGCGCATGTTCGCGTTGTGGGCCAGACAGATATAGGGGTGGTTGAAGAACTTCAGCATCTCCAGGTCGGCCGCGATTCCCTCGCGGGTGCAGTCGCCGTCGAGAAAGATCACCGAGGGGCGAATGGCCCAGAAGAGCTGGCGGAGCTTCTTGGAGTCGCCGGTGATGGCGACCACCCGCGAGAGCACTTCCTGGGTGCGGAAGGCCTTGATTGCCTTCAGGTACGCATCGCCCGGGTATCCGCCGTCGGCGCCGGCGGGGCTCTCCCAGCCATCCTTGAACAGCTCGACGGTATAGAGCTGGTCGCGCCGCTTCAGGGCCTCCTGCACTTCGGAGAGCAGGAAGGTGGTGATGCCCTTGTGGGTGCCGATTTCCAGGACGGGCCCGGGCCAGCGCTGGGCGGCCACGCAGAGAATGAACATCTCGCGGGGGTCCAGGTTCTTGGAGACGCCGGCGTACTTCTTGACGATCTCCTTCCAGCGCATGATCTGGCCGATCAGCGTTTCCTGGCTCGGTTCGTCCACGGTGGCCGGCTCGCTCGACGGCCACACGCCCCGCTCGTTGAACTCTTCTTTGCGAACGCCTTCCAGAACCTGAAAACAATAGGCCGTGTGACGTACAAACGAATCGCCGACTTCCATGGAGTCCCGGTCCTCGGTATCGAGATGCGAAGGTCCGCCGGAAAAGCCCGCCCCGGCAACAAGTCGAGGCAGGTCAAGGGTTTCGGGCCGGAACGTCAAGCGGGGATCGAGCGGCGGCCAGAATCCGGTAGCCACCCCGGCGCCCGATGACCATCCGTTGGCCGTCCAGAACAGGGAGTTCGCCCGCCATGAAAGCCGTTCTTCGCGGCCAGAATCCGGAATCCATCGCCGCCATCGCGGAAGAGTCGGGCATCGATCTCGTCGAGGACGGCGCGGCGGCGGACTGCTGCATCTGCTTCGGGGGCGACGGAACCCTGCTGGGCGCGGAGCGCGAGTTCCCGGGCCTGCCGAAGGTCCCCGTCCGGCGGCGGCCCGACACCGCCGACACCCGCCAGACGGCCCGCGACCTGTTCGACCGCGTCGTCCAGGGCCGGGCCAGCGTCACCCGCCTGCCCAAACTCGCCGCGGAGATCGGCGGGCGGCGCCTTCTGGCCGTGAACGACATCTATATTCGCAACGAGGACGTCACGTCGGCCGTCCGCCTGGTGGTCGAAGTGGACGGCGTGGTTCACTTCGGCGAGGTGGTCGGCGACGGCCTGGTGGTCGCCACGCCCTTCGGCTCCTCCGCCTACTACCGCTCGATCACGAATTCGGTGATTCACGTGGGAATCGGGCTGGCCTTCAACAACTCGACGGAACCCGTGACCCATTTGGTGCTCGACGAGGAGTCCGTCATCGACGTCACGATCGTGCGCGGGCCGGCGATTCTCGCCGCCGACAACAACCCCGAGCCCGTCCGCGTCACCAACGGCGACCGCATCCGCTTCATGCGGTGCGAGCACCAGGCGGTGATCTGGGGCATCGGAAACATCCTTCGCATGGACCAGGCGCTGCCGACGGGAAGCCGCCGCCTGAGATGGCTGAAGCCCGCCGCGGAACGCAACCGCGCCGAGGGCGAGCACACCAACGGGGACTGACGGCCGCTTTCCATGGGAACCACCGCCGCAGAATCCGCGCGCTCTCCGCGCAAGACGTGGCTCGCACACGTGCCGGCGGTCCTCCTCTGGACGATGGCCGCGTGGTTTCTGGTCGAGGAGTTCGTCGTCGGGCCGCTGACGACGCCGGGCATCGACTTTCGGAAGCACTGGTTGGCGTCGAACCTCGTGCTCGCGGGGGAAAGCCCCTACATCGGCGAGAACGGCATC
>JAJFLJ010000077.1 GCA_021772755.1 Candidatus Sumerlaeota bacterium | reverse complement strand
GTCGAACTCCAGGCCCTTGCGCTTGTGGATCGGCATCACGCGCACCACGTCGTCGTCCACCGTCGCCGTAGGCGGCTGCCCAAGCTCCCCTTCGCGGTCCAGCAGGTCCTCCACGAAGTCCAGGAACCGTCCCACCCCCTTGCGGCGGAACGCGTCGAACTGCACCGCGCGCCGCGCCAGGAACTCCAGGTTGCGCACCCGCCCGTCGCCGTTCGGCAGCGTCGCCAGCCGCTCTCTCAGATGCAGATCGTCTTCGATGCGCGCCATGAACCGCGCCATCGGCTCGTGTGCCGCGGCGCGCTGCCACTCGCGGATGCGCGCCACGAATCGCCCGCACTTGATGCCGAGCGCATCGCCGCCGCCTTCTCCGAGCCGCTTGATCGTGTCGAAGAGCCGCGCGTGCGGCCCCGCCAGCCGCAACAGCGCCAGGTCGTTCTCGGTCCAGTCCGCCGCCGGCCCGCGCAGGCACCCTACCAGCGCCACTTCGTCGTACGGATTGCGCACCGTTCGCATCAGCGAAACCGCGTCGAGCACCTCCTGCTGTTCCAGAAAGCCCAGCGACTCCCGCGTGTGCGACGGAATCCCCGCGCGCCGCAACTCCGCCGTCAGAACCGCCGCCGTCTTCGACGCGTTTCTCAGCAGAACCGCGATCGCGCCCCACGGCGGCCCCAGTTGCAGAATCGTCGATGCGACGTGTCGCGCCTCGCGCTCGTTCGCGTCCGCGGCGGAATCGTCCGGGTCGTCGTCCTCGTCGGCCTCGCCTTCGAGAAAGTGAATCGAGAGCCGCGCGCCCGTCTCCTCCGGCTCCTCGCGCCCCGCGATGAAACGGTGCGAATCGTCGTACGCCACGCCTCCCAGGGCGGGGGAGAAGAGGCGCTCGAAGAACCGGTTCAGCTCCCGCAGCAGCGGCGGCGTCGTGCGGAAGTTCTCCCGCAGATGAATCACCGCGCCCGGCCTATCCGCGTTCTTCGGATCGTACTTCGGCCACGCGTTCGCCCGCCCCAGGAACTGCGTCGGGTCCGCCTGGCGAAATCCGTAGATCGACTGCTTCACGTCGCCCACCACGAACTCGTTGCCACCCGGCGCCGGACGCGAAACCGCCGCGATCAGTTCCGCCTGAAGCTCGTTCACGTCCTGGTACTCGTCCACCAGCACATGCGTGAACCGGTCGCGCAACTGCCCGCGAACGTCCTCGTGCGAGCGCAGCAGCGTCAGCGAGAGCCGCTCCAGCTGCGCGAACGTCAGTCGCCGCTCCTCCAAGTATCTCTCCCCGAGCCGTTCCACCAGACCCAGTCCCAGCCGCCGCAGAAACAACTCCGCGTACGGGCGCGTCGAAACCACTTCCTCCAGAATCGACGCGAGACTCCTGTCCTGCGGAAGATCGCCGAGCTTCTTGCGCGCCGCGTCGATCGCCGGTTTGTGAAACGCCTGTCGCCGGGCGAGCGCCACTTCGTCCGCGTTCAGACTCTTCCCCGACGGCTTTCGCGCCACCTTCAGAAGCTCCGACGCATCCGGCAGCGGCTTCTCCGGATCCGACCCCGACAGGATCGCCTGAATCCCCGCGATCGACTTCTGCGTGCTCTCGTAGAGCGTCAGCGAGGCCTTGTTCGCGATCGCCGAACGCGACACCCCGGCGACGATCTCCCGAAACCCGTCGAGCGCGTCCCGCAGCGGTTCCTCGATCAGCGCGCGCACCTTCCGTCCCAGCGCCTTCTCGTCGAACGCGATCTTCGTATCCGCCGCCGCGTCGTATTCCCCCAGCACCCCATCGACCCATTCCGCCGGATCCGCCAGCGATTCCAGAAACGAATGCACGCGCCGCACCATGTCCGCCAGCATTCCCGCCCCCGCCATCGGCGACATCTGGTTCAGCATGTCGCGCAGGGTCGCGCCGTCCGTCTCTTCGGCGAACGCGGCCTCGATCTCCGCCTCGATGATCTCGCGGCGAAGAAGAACCGCCTCCTCCTCGTCCATCAGGTCGAAGTCCGGCGTCAGCCCCGCGCGGTCGGAGTACTCCCGCAGCAGCGCCATGCAGAAACTGTGCAGCGTCGAAATCTGCGCGCGCGGAAGTACCGACAGCTGCGTCTGCAAGTGCCGCCGGCGGCGGTCGTCGCCCTCCTTCGGCGGAGCCGCCAGTTCCCGCCGCAGCCGCTTCCCGAGCCGCTCCCGCATCTCCGCTGCCGCCGCCCGCGTGAATGTCACGATCAGCAGCGTCTCCAGCGACGAACGCGCGTCCGGGTCGCTCACCAGTCGGAACACCCGCTCGATCAGCGCCGCCGTCTTCCCCGCCCCCGCCCCCGCGCTCGCCAGAATGTTCGTTCCGTCCGCCACGATGGCAGCGCGTTGCGATGTCGTCCAGGCGATCGGCTTCTTCACGGGCGTCTCCGGCGCGTCCTCGATGGCCAACGCTTCGCCCCCCGCCCGAAAGTGTCGAGGCGGACTTGCCCTCCCCACCGACGGTGCCACTCTTCTCCCGGAGGCATCGCCCCTTGCCCGACATCCACCCCTGGACCCGCGGAACCCTGAAGGGCGAAGCCCTTGCCGGGTACGAATCGCTCGATCCCGCCGCCCTTCCCTGGGAGAACGCCCGCCTCAAGAAGCCCCTCCCCGAGGGCTTTCGCCTGGCCAAGCGCTCCAAATCCCGCTGGGTCGTCGCCACCGAATGGAACGGCGCGACGCTCTACTTCAAGCGCGAGATCCGCGAGAACTGGCAGCGCCGTCTCTCCACCGCCCTGCTCGGCCCCAAGACCCGCCGCGAATGGATCGTCGGACGCCGGTTTCTCGAGCGCGGCATTCTCGTCCCCCAGCCCCTTCTCTGGGCCGGCGACCGCGACCAGTCCTTCCTCGTCACCCTCGCCGTGCCCGAAACCTGGATCACCACCCAGGACTGGATACGCGACCGGTCCCCCGAATCCCGCCGCCCCCGCATCGCGCGCGTCGCCGCCTACGCCGCCACCCAGCACGCCGTTCCCGCCTACCACCACGACTTTCGCAACAACCACGTCTACTGGACCGCCGAACCCGACACCGCTCCGCCGCTTCGCCAGTTCGGAATGATCGACCTCGACGGCGCCTTCGTCGGCAAACCCGTCAAACCCGCCCGCGCCCGCGAAGCCTGCCTCGAATTCTTCCGCTCCTTCACCAAAGGCTCCCTCGCCGCCGAAGACGTGCAGGCCTACGCCGACGCATACCACCAGGCCGGCGGCTGCCGACTCGATCCCGCCGACATCGCCCGCGAGGCGCGCCAGCACCCGTAGAAGCGCTGTTCGTGGATCGTCGAGCGGCGGGCGTCGGACCCCCGGCCCCGCCGGTTCGTCCCCCGCCACTCGCAACTCGCCACCCGCCACTCCTTTTCATCTTGACGGTCTTGGCCCCCTCTTCGCCTGCTGGTTCAAACTCGGACCCGACGTGCGGCGGACGATTCTTCCGCCGGTCGAAACCAACGGTTCGCGTGACCGGCTGCTCCAGCTCCCGTTCCCCCTCGTTACCGCTCATTCCCGTTCCCGGAAGCCGCTCCCCATGTTCTCACTCCAGCAGTTCGTAGACGTCTTCACCCTCGATATCGGCATCGACCTCGGCACCGCCAATTCCCTCGTCTATGTCAAGGGCGAGGGCATCGTCCTGCGGGAGCCCTCCGTCGTCGCCGTCGACACCAACACCGGCAAGGTCCAGGCCGTCGGCATCGAGGCCAAGCGCATGCTCGGCCGCACCCCCGGCAACATCACCGCCGTGCGCCCCATGAAGGACGGCGTCATCGCCGACTTCGACATCACCCAGGAAATGCTCAACTACTTCATCCGCCGCGTCATCCAGGGCCGCGGATACAAGTACATCACCCGCCCCCGCGTCGTCGTCAGCGTCCCCAGCGGCATCACCGAGGTCGAGCGCCGCGCCGTCCGCGAAAGCGCCACCCTCGCCGGCGCCCGCAGCGTCTTCCTCATCGAGGAGCCCATGGCCGCCGCCATCGGCGCCCGCCTTCCCGTCGACGAACCCATCGGCAGCATGATCATCGACATCGGCGGCGGCACCACCGAAGTCGCCGTCATCTCCCTCGGCGGCATCGTCATCGCCAAGTCCGTCCGCTGCGCCGGCGACGCCATGGACGAAGCCATCGCCCAGCACGTGAAGCGCAAATACAACCTCATGATCGGCCCCCGCACCGCCGAGGACATCAAGATCAACATCGGCAGCGCCGTCCCCCTCGACGACGAACTCATCATGGAAATCCGCGGCCGCGACCTCATGGGCGGCCTTCCCCGCACCATCGAGGTCCACAGCCAGGAGATTCGCGAAGCCCTCGACGAACCCATCTCCCAGATCGTCAACGCCGTCCGCATGACCCTCGAGCGCACGCCCCCCGAACTCGCCGGCGACATCGTCGAGCGCGGCATCTGCATGGCCGGCGGCAGCAGCCAGCTTCGCGGCCTTCCCGACCTCGTCAGCCAGGAAACCGGCGTCCCCGTCTACATGGCCAAGAACCCCGAGACCGCCATCGTCGAAGGCACCGGCCACACCCTCGACAGCCTCGAAGTCATGACACGCCTGGACTCCACCCCCGCCGGCAACTGAGCGGGGGTTCGTCGGCGAACAGCTTCGCATCGAGCGTTCGGGGCACCCTCCCCGTCACCTTGGGCGTCGTCTGCGTACGGAGCCGAATCGTTTCTCATTGCCGAGGATGTGATCGTTCCCCTTTGGATGTGCGCAAGAAAGTTGGTCGCACGAATGGGAAAGAAGCTCGTTCCGATCACTCTGTATCCACTCGTTCTTGTCGTGGCTGCGTGCGCATCCGGGAATAAGGATGTGGGCTCTTCTGCGGAGGCTGCGAGTATAGGAGGTGTTGAGCGTTACTATCCGATCGGATGGGAAGACTCCGAAACGCTCTCGATCTCTATCGATGGGATTGAAGAATCCCCCTACTTCTTCTCATGCTGCCTGCACGAACCGGATTCGTACATCGTATTTCGAGAGCTGAGACTCTGCGTGGATAGCGATCAGCCGGCGGAGGTTCGTGATGAAGCAATGGCTTGGTTCGTCCGGACGGCTTGGCCCAAGATCGAAGCAGGCTTTTCGAGGGACATGGATTCCGCCGATTCCGAACTGTATTTGATCGCTGTCAGCCTGACTGGCGAGGCATTGACGGTTCAGGACACCTCGCTCAGTCGGGAACTTCTTGAGAATTGGAACGGCAATGTCGAAGTACCCTCTGCAGCGGGAATCTACTTCACCTACAGTGTCGAATGCATGCTACTTCGGTAACCTGATCGCAAGAAGGTAGGCCATGATCGGGAGGTTTTATGTCATGCTATTCGCCCGTGCGCACCCGACTCACTATCCGATCCGCCTTCGTGGTCTGCGATGAACGATCCGCGCCGTTGTGAAGCCATAGATCGCATCGGCCGCCCGACGTATCATTGGCGCGGCCCTTCGATCCACCTGGGAAAGTATTCCTCCTGCGGCGCGCCCGGCAGTCCGTACGGAGTCACGTCCCAGTACAGCTTCCACGAGTTCCCGCGATTCAGAAGCGCCCAGAACGTGGTTCCATCGAACACCCCGATATCGGGATTCGGCGGCGCGAGCAAATCTCTCTCTCGAACACCCCACCCCTCGAAGCTTCCCAGTACGGTGCCGCTAGAAGGAGCCCAGACGATCTGGCCCGTGTACACTCGCGAGGGGTCCGGATCGCTGATCGTATCCAGTGTGGATTCGAGAAAGCCGCTTTCGGAGGAATAGAGACTTCTGCCCACCGGGTGGACCGCAGCTCTCGTTCCATCGAGCCTCACGGTGTCCACGACAGCAGTCTCCGGGGGACTGAACGACCGGTCGCCCTCGAACAGCCAGGAGATGGGGTCCTCATCGAACGTCCGGTCCCGACCCCCGGAACCGGTCGACTTGCAGCCGGTCAGCAGACCGCAGCAAACGCAGATCGCGCAGAGGATCGATCGCACGGGCATGTGCATCACGCGCTTCGCTCCATCTTGCAGGCCAGCGGGGGTCAAGGGATTGGGGCCCTTGACTCCCGGCCACGAAACGGACATTCCTGAACCGGGACCCTACTCCTGCTCGGGGCAGGCCGTCCACCCGCATGGGATGAGTTGACGTACCCGTGCGAGAACGATCCCGATTGCGCGCAGATGGTTCGAGGAGAGCAATGAGAGAGTTCCATGAAATCGTATGGCTGTTGCACGATAGGGAAGCAAGGGCCGACGAGTTGACTTCCGAAGAGTTGTCGCTGACGGATGGGGTGGGCGAAAACCTGGTGCATTATCTGAGTCTGGAGAGTGATCCGGACATCGTCGAAGCCTTGATCGCAAGAGGTGTCTCCTGCGATGAGTTTTCGGAACACGGAACCACCCCGCTCATGGACTGCGCTTTCGTGGGGTTCGGCAGCATGGTCAGCTTGCTTCTGGACCACGGAGCGGACCCGAACAAGGTCTCGCGAAACGGAAGGGGAGAGACATCGCTTCACTTGGCACTTCGAGGGAGGAAGCCTGAGATCGTGAGCCTTCTGATCGGCCGCGGGGCTCGCGTGGATATACAGGATGCGTGTGGCGATTCCGCTCTGGAGATTGCCAGTTGGATGCGACTGCATGATATCTGGGACAGCAGCGACTGGCGCCATAGTTGAACGTCGACGGATGACGACCCGCTCCGCAAGTCCTTCGCGGTTCCGGTCTTTCCGGGTCGCGCCCCCCCTCCCGCGACGAAACAGACATCCGCGATGCCTGTTCATCCGCGCGTTCGCTTGATTTCGTTTCCCTTACGCCGAGCGATTTGTCACAGCAACCGTCGGTTCAAAACTCCGATTGCGCGCCGGGCCGAAGTGGCACAACGTCACGGTCCGACCGGAGAGCGAGTGCTGTCGAGTCACTCACGAGACCAAAGGTGACCAACATGACCCAGGAGTTGCGACGCGAGCGCCGTCATTCGTGCGCATTGCCGGGCCTGCTCAAGCTCATGCGGCCCGAGGACACCTTCACTCCTCTCCAGCTGCCCGTCCTCATTCTCGACATCAGCATCCACGGCGCGCTCATCCGCCTGCACCCCACGGCTCTCAAGATGCCGCTGGAGCAGTTGCAGCAGCGCGGCTTCACCCTCAAGGTCGCCAATGCCGGAGTCCCCGCCCTGCGCGGCTCCGTCGCCTGGTTCCACCGCACCGAGGACCTCTGCCTCATCGGGCTCGAATTCAGCCGCGAGTGCCCCGAAGTCGCCATGCTCGCCGATCGCGGCGCCATCGGCAAGGAGGAGAGCAGCCACGGCGTTCCCTCCGTTCCCCTGCTCTATCCCTACAAGACCTATTGCGAGGAGCCGGTGCTGCAGATTCAGGGCGAAGCGTACCGCGCCACCGAAATCGTCGTGCGCAACGACGACGGCAAGGAGCTCGTCGTTCCCGTCGAGAACGCCTTCTTCAAGTGCGAACTGCCCCTGAACCAGAACGCCGAGAACCGCTTCCATCTTTGCGCCGCCAACGACGTGGCGCGGTCGCCCGACGTCGAAATCTGCGTCATGTGCGCGCCCGACGCCGTCCGCAGCGCCTACGTGCCCACCGCCTCCTACCGCGTCAGCCGCACGCCCGGCGAAGGCGCGCCGAGCCTGCACCTCAGCTTCAACGGAACCCCCGCCGGAGCCGCCGAACTGCTCCGCATCGTCCGCGATCTGACGAAGGACGCCACGCGCACCAAGCTCGAGGTGAAGCTCTCCATCGGTACCGAGTTCGAAGCCGCGCGCCTCAAGAATCTCGCCCGCAAGCTCCAGAACCTCTAGAGCACCGGCGCGCGCGCCGCCATCACCCCGCCCGCAGCAGCCGGTCGAGGTCGCGCCACGCGGTGCCGATGTCCCTGGCCTTCATGATGCCGCCGATGATGGCGGGGATTGCCCCCGGCGCCGCCCGCAACACCTCCGCCATGTTGTGCGCCGCGATGCCTCCGATGACGACGAGCGGCTTCCGTCCGCCCAGCGCCTTCCACGCGTGCTCCACGAGACCCGTTCCCGTGGCGGGATCGGGGTTCGCCTTCGTCGTCGTGCCGAACACCGGCCCCACCGCGATGTAGTCCACCGGCAGTTCCAGCGCGCGGTCGAACTGCGCGCGGTCGTGCGTGCTGATGCCCACGATGCGGTCGGGGCCGACGATTTCCCGCGCCCGCAGCACGTCGCCGTCCCCCTGGCCGAGATGAACGCCCGCGGCTCCGCTCAGCGCCGCCACGTCGGCGTGGTCGTTCACGATCAGCGTCGCCCCCGCGCGGCGGCAGAGGTCCGCGCACCGGCGCGCCTCCATCTCCAGGGCGGAGGGAGCCAGGTCCTTGTCGCGCAACTGAATCAGCCGCGCGCCGGCGTCCAGCAGCCGGGCGACCTGCGCCGCATTGGAGAGCCCCGACAGGCGGCGGTCGGTGATGGCGTAGACCGTTTGCGCGAGATTCCGCGGATGCGTCGTCATCGGATTCGCGCCCTACTCGTACACCGGAACGCTGTCGTCGATCGCCAGCGACCAGGCATGAATGCCGCCCGTCAGATTGCGGACGTTGCGGAAGCCGTTCTCGCGCAGCCACGCCGCGACCCGCGCCGAGCGCATTCCGTGGTGGCACATGACGACCAGTTCCCCGTCGCGGTACGCGTCGAGCTCCCCGGCGCGTTCGGGAATCTCCGGCATCGGGATGTGGATGACGCCCTCGATGGCCGCCAGGGCCAGCTCGTGGGGGTTGCGGACGTCCAGGACGGCCGGCGCCTCGCCCGCCGCGCGGCGCCGGGCGAGTTACTCCACGGAGCAGTCGCTCACGAGAACGGCTCCCGGCAGGCGGAAGGATAAGAAAACATTGCCACAGGCCCCGAATCGCTCCAATCGTGTCTTCCGTTGGTCACTACACAGGCAGGAGGATCGCGCCGTCCATGCATTTCGTCCGCATCTCCCCGACCCAGCTCGTCAACCTGGAACTCCTCACCCGCGTCGAGATCCAGACTCAGGGCGACATCCGCTACACGACTCTCCACTTCACCGGCGAAGGCTCCTATCGCTGCACCGAAGAGGAGTCGGAAACCCTTCTGCCGCTTCTCAAGGACCATATCAAGAAGTAGCCCCCCACCCCCGAACTCCCGCCTTCAGCGTCCGGTTTTCGACCGCGCCTCGCGGACCAGTGGCGCCAGGATCGGGTCGTCCCCCGGCGCGGTCGCCAGGATGTCCCACGCGTCGAAGTCATCCTCCGCGAGCCAGGCGAGGGCCAGCCCCGCCGCGCGCCGCGCGCGAAGGCTGTCGCCGTGCAACGCCTCCGCCAGCCGAAGATAGGAGCGCGGTCCCGCGATCAGGTACGCCTCGAGAACCGAGCGGCGGACGGGCCACTGCGGGTCGTCCAGGCTTCCGCCCAGTTCCGTCATGGCGCGTTCCGGATCGATATTCCCCAGGGCCACCACCGCCGTGTGCATGCGGTTGCCCGATTCATGCTTCAGCTGCGGATCGGGACCGCGCAATTCCCAGAGCCGCATCAGCAGCGGCCAGGCGTCCTGCGCCTCCGGGCCGATCTGCCCGAGGGCCCAGGCCGCGTCGAGCCGCTCGTTCGGTATGTCGTTTTCCAGGACGCGCATGAGTTCCGGAACGGCATCCCCGGCCGGCGGACCGATCATGCCGATCGCGCCGATGGCGGCGCGGCGCGTCTGGAAATCCCTGTCGGAAAGCATTTCGATCAGTCCCGGAAGCGCCGGCGCGGCAAGACGCTCGTATCTCGCCAGCACGTTCGCGGCGAGCCGCTTCTCGCGACCGCGCTTCTCGAACTCGACGATCCGAATCAGGCGCTCCAGCGCGGCGCCCGCATCGAGACTCTCGAGGCGCAGGTCCCTGGCCTCCTCCTCGTCGAGGAAGATCGCCTCCCGCAGCGGCAGCTCCAGGATGACCGCTGGCGCGCGGAGCCGGGCGGCCGTATCGAGTCGGTCGCGGCGAATGCCGGCCGACCGCAACTCCGCGAGCCTGTCCGCAGCGGCCGCCGCCAGCTTCGTGTCCTCCCCGTCGGCGAGCTCCTCCAGCCACCGCCATCCCAGCAGGTCCCACCCCGCCAGAATGTCCAGCGCCACCGCACGCGTTTCCCTCTTCCGCGCGAGCGGCAGCACCGCATCGCCGGCGTCCGCACCCATGCACACGAGGGAGACACGCGAGAACGCCACGAGATTGTGGTCTTCTTCGCGAACGCCGGTTTCGATCGCACGCGCCAGGTCCTCCTTCGCCGCCAGCGCGTCGTCGCCGAACCAGACGAACGCCGCCGCCGCCGCGACTCGCCGCGCTGCGTCGTCGGAGCTCAGTCCCTCCGCGAAGACCGGTACGGCGTCCGGACCCAGCTTGTACGCTTCCGGCGCGATCAGCTCGACCCCCGTCTGGCGCGCGCGATGGCTGTCGATCCCGAGGATCAGCGGCGCCGCTTCCGGTCCGTGCGACAGCAGCTCGTCCAGAATGGCGCGCTCCCCCTGCACCGACTCCTGCCAGATGTCGTAGCCCCACTGCCTGCCGGTGCGACCGAAGAACATCTCTTCCGCTTCGGGCGGCAGCCCCGCATCCGGCGGACTCTCGTCCCCGCAGGCAACGGCCAGCCCGCATGCTGCCACGATCAGGAGCGCGCGCAGCCGCGTCATCGGGCCGCCCCCTCGCGAACGAATGTCCCGCACGCGGAGATCGCCGCATCCAGCGCACACTCGAACACGTCGTCGCCGATCGTGGTGTTCACCGCAAGCCGCAGACGGCTCGTGCCGCGCGGAACCGTCGGGGGGCGAATGGGCAGCGCCAGAAAGCCCCGCGCCTTCAGTGCGTCCGACGCGCCGACCGCCTTCTCCGGCGTGTCCATGCGCACCGGAACGATCGCCGTTTCGCTGCGCATCGTGTCGAGACCCGCTCCGTTCAGCCGCGCGCGCGCGGCGGCGGCGCGCTCGCGGAGAACGAGCACGCGCTGCGGCTCGCGTTCGAGAACGCCGATCGCGGCGAGTGCGGCGGCCGCGCACGCGGGAGCGAGTCCCGTCGTGTAGACGAACGTCCTCGCCCTGTTCACCAGCCACTCGCGCACGACGGGTTTGCAGAGCACCGCGCCGCCCTGCGAACCGAGCGCCTTGCTCAGCGTCGCCACGATCACCAGACGGTCCTCGTATTCGCGGGCATCGAGTCCGAAGTGCTCCGCGGTTCCGCGCCCCGTGTCGCCGACGACTCCGGTCGCGTGCGCGTCGTCGAGAATCACCGTCGCGTCGTGTTTCTCCGCGAGCGCCAGCAGCTCCGGCAGCGGCGCGATGTCGCCGTCCATGCTGTACACCCCGTTGGCGAGAATCCACCGGTGGCGGAACGCCGCCGCTCCGTCCAGCAGTTCGCCGAGCCGCGCCGCGTCGTTGTGCGGAAAGACGCGCAGCTTCGCGCCGGAGAGCCTTGCGCCGTCCACCAGGCAGGAGTGCGCAAGCCGGTCCGCGAACACGACGTCGTCCGGCGAGGCCAGCGCCGCGACAGCGCCCAGGCTCGCCTGGTATCCGGTCGGAAACACGAGTGCGGACGACGCGCCCTTGAACCGCGCGAGCGCCGCCTCCAGTTCCTCGTGCAGGCGCGTATTCCCGGTGATCGACCGGGAAGCGCCTGCTCCCGCGCCCCATTCCCGCGCGGCGCGCGCGGCCGCCTCGGCGACTTCCGGTTCGCGCGACAGTCCCAGGTAGTCGTTGTGCGAAAGATTGACGAGCGTTTCGCCCCCCGACGAAACCGAACCGGCGCGGGCGCTTTCGACGACTCGCAGCCGCCGCCGCATGCTCGACGATTCGAGCGCTTCCAGTTCGCGGTCGATGCGGTCGAGCCAGTTCACGGATCCGCCTCCGTATCGCCCGGCGCTTCCTTCGCCAGGCCGAACCCTTCCTCGACCCGCTGAAGCCGTTCCGACGCCGCCTGCATGGCCCGGCGCCCGGCGCCGAAGAACGACTCGCGGTCCATGTTCAGCGTCTGCGTCGAAATCTCGGGCTTGCTCACCGTGCCGTGAACGCGAAAGCGCACGATGCGGTTCTTCAGCTCGTTGAGCACGCGGTTGATTCCCGACAGGAACGGAATCGGCTCCAGCGCGGAGTCGAGAACGTTCACGACGAGATCGAATTCGATTCGGCCCGTCATGACGTTCACCGTGCCGGGCGAGAGCATCTGGATGTCCCGGCTCTCCACCGCCATGTCGGGAAACGAGATGACGTTCTCCTTCATCGACGCCGTGCCGGTGATCTCGGTGGGGGAGAAGTCGTCGCGGTTTCCGAGATTCAGTGCGAGCGTCAGCCGCCGAAACGCCTGCTTCCCGATGAAACCGCTCTCGCGGACGCGAAATGCGCCTTCTCCCGTCCATGTGGAGTAGTCGCCGATCTCGCCGCCGAATTTCGCCGTGCCGTTGAAGCGTCCGTCGAAATCGGAGGGCGAACCCCGCAGATCCGTCATGAACGGCTGGAGCTGCACGCCGGTCGCGTCGAGCTGCGTCGTGAAGCTGGTAAGCCGGTCCTCTCCGCTGGGAAAGTGAACCGACGCCGAACCCCTCACGCGGCCTTCGTAGACATCCGCTTCGTGCAGTGTCACGTCGAGGCTTCCGTGTCGTCCGCGCCACGATTCGAACCGCAGGTCCGCGTCCATGTTCTGCGCGGGCACCGTGAGGAACTGCGTGCGGCGCAGCCGGACTTTGCCTTCGATCTCCACCAGTTGGCGAACCTCGCCCGGCGGGCGCGCGCGCGGAGGCCGCACGAACGGCTTCTCCGCCCAGGGCCGCGTTCCCCAGCCGTGGAGCCAGTCGTTGATGTTCAGGTCCGGGGCCGTCACGTCGAATTCCACCCGCGCCAGGCCCACGTGCCCGAGCGTCGCGTACCCAGTGACCTCGACGTCGTCGGACTCGCCGAACGACGCGCGCGTACCGTTGAACTGGAACCCCGTTTCGTCGGCCGTGATATCGCCCCGGATGTTGGTGATGGGGTGTGGAAAGTCCCGGTGATAGAACACGGCGACTTCGCCGGGTCGAATGCGGCCATCGATCGCGAGCTGCAGCGGCGCGTCGTTCCGGACGCCGAGGAGCGCGCCCTCCCGTCCGGCGAGATACGCGGCGAACCGCGAGTACACGTCGGCGCCGGGGGGAATCTCCCCGCGCGGGAAGATGCGCACTTCCGCAGTCGCGCTGCCGGTTCCGTCCGCGACGAACTGGTTCAGCTCCTTCGGCAGAATCTCCTCCACGATCCGGACCGGCGACGACAGTTCCACGTTCGCCACCAGCCCGTTCTCCGCGAACGATGCCCGGCCTTCGACCACCGCATCCTCCTGGACGCGCGCCGAAAAGCGCGACACGTCGAGCCGCGCGGGCGTCGCGTCGATGCGCGCGCTGAGGTTCGAGATGCGCAACTCGGAGTAGGGAATCTCGATCGCGCCGCCGGCGTCTTCGAGCTCCAGCGTCGCCTCCCACCCGCCTTTGGCGATTTCGTCGAGTCTCGCTTGAGAGCGAATGTCCAGACGCGCCTGTCCGCCGAACTTGTCCGCCGGAAACGGCAGGTGCACCGCGTGCGAAGCCAGGCGCATCATCGAGGGCACCGGCCCCTGAACGCTCGCATGCAGATCGGCCGCCGGCATGTCCGCCAGCAGCGTTCCCTCATCGAGAGAGAACCTTGCCTCCAGATCGGCCGTCACATCGGACCACGCGAGGCGAAGCCCCGTCGCGCGGGCTTCCCGCGCCGACGCCGAAACGCGCCCCGCCGTGAACGAAACCGGCTCCGCCAGATTCTCGATCCGCGCGGTTCCCTCCGTCCACGCGACGTTCGCACTCCACGCGGCGTCCGGGTTTGTCGCCAGAACGCGAACGCCCTCCGGCGTCTGCTCGACGGGAACGCTGCCCTCCACGCTGAACGTCATGCCTGTCCCGAGTTCCAGCACCGGCCCCGTCGAAACGTCGAACCCACGCAGCACGCGGAGAACCTCGTCGGCCGGCGCGTCGCCGCCGAACTGGAACGCGAACGGTTCCTCGTTCGCTCCCCGGATCGGAAGCCGCCCCTCGATGCTGCCGGCGATGTCGATGTCGCCGAATCCGATGTCGAGCACCGGCAGATGCAGGACGTTGTTCTCGATGCGGCCCTTCAGGTGCCGGACGTCGAGCGTCGCGGGCATGTCCGGCGACGACACGCGCCAGCGGCGCGCCTCGATTCCGCCGTCGAGCCTCAGTTCGCCCGTCTTTGCCAGCGGACCGCGCGCCGACACGTCGAGTGTCAGCGTCGGCGACGTCGTGTCGTCCACGTCGAAACCCTCGCCCCGCGCCGAGCGCCTCAGCACCGCGAACGCGATCGCGGGAACCTGCGCGACCTCCAGACGGAGGTCCGCTTCGTAGTCGTTTGCAAGCTCCGCGTCGCCCGAGAGCCGCACGTCGATCTGCTCCGACTCCAGCCGCGCGGACACGTTTCGCGCCCGCAGGGTCTGCGGGTTCAGGTCCGCGCGAGCGCGAAGATGCAGCTTCTCGTCGATCCACCGCTCGCCGTTCAGCCTCGTTTCCTCCAGGCCGAACCGGTCCGCGTCGCCGCGCACGATCAGCTCGTACTCGCCGTCGTCCCGCAGAGTGCCCGACGCCTGGACCGCGAGACCCTCGGCCGTCACGTCGATACCGCCCACCTGCGGAAGCTGGAAATGGTGCCCGATACCGTCGGCGCGCGCGCGCAGCTCCACGCGCTTCGAGCCGGGAACCCACACGCCCTCTCCGCTCACGCGCTCGGACCCGCCGGCCGTGACGACTCCGCGATACATGACCTGCAGCGGTTCCCCCGGCCCCGCGCGCGCGGGAATCTCGATCTGCTGCAGATCGAGTCTCAGCGGCGGAACCGTCTCGATATTGGGATCGCCCGACACGACGATGTTGCGAACGACGATTCCCGGCGTGCTTCCCGCGATCGGACTTGCCGAATCGCCCCCGGCACGGCCCTCAGGCTTCCGGTTCGAAAACGTATCGATGATCGTCCGAAGCGGACCGCTCGGAACCAGCGCGCCTTCGGGCGAGCGGTCGACGTGAAGCGGACTCGGGCTCGACACCTCGATCTCCGCCGGCCAGCGCCCGTCCCCGGCCAGCATCTCCGCCATCGTTCCCGACAGGCGAACCTCCTCGATCCGAAACGGCAGACCGCCTTCCGCGCTTTCGAGCTCGATGCCGAACACATCCACTTGCGCGGTACAGAGCCGTACCCGCACCCGATCGATATCGACCGCCAGGCCGGTCTTCTCTCGTACCGCCTTCTCCACCGCCCCTGTCAGCCACGGCGGCGACAGCGGCAGGTAGAGCGCCATCGCCAGCAGCAGCAACACCACGAGCGGCAGGTACAGCCGCGAACGGCGGTAGAGCTGTCTCCATGTCCGGCGGGTCGGAACGGGCTTCATCCGGGCTCCCGAGTTCCCCGCAGTTGCCCTGCGGGTCCTCTTGTGTAGAAAGAAACCATCGTTTGCCGCAAGGTTCAACCCCTCATCCATGCCCACCATCGACACGATCAAACCGAAGAACCGCCGCCGCGAGCGCTTCATCCTGGAGTTCCGCGACTCCCGGGAGCCAGTGGAACTGGACGCCGAGGTCCTCGCCCGGGCATGCCTGGCGGAAGGACGGGAGATCGCCGAACGGGAGCTCGCCGCCCTCCTGGCGGAGGACGAACGCCAGCGCTGCCGAACCCGCGCCTGGAGCCTCCTCTCCCACCGCCAGCGCACCCGCGCCGAACTCCGCCGTGCCCTGCGAAAGAGGAAATTCCCCGCCGATGTCGTCGACGGGGTCCTCGCCCGCATCGAGGAGCTCGGGCACCTCAACGACCAGTCCTACGCGGCGGAGTTCGCCAGCCAGTACGCCGCCTCCGGCAAGGCGGGACCGCTGCTGGTGAAACAGAAGCTCCAGGCGCGTGGAGTCGATGCCGCCATCATCGAACAGGCGCTCGATCCCGTCCGCGACGGCGACACCCAGAAGCGGTCCGCTCTCGCCCTGCTGGAGAAATGGAACCGGCGCCCGAAACCGGACGACCCGCAGAAGCGACGAGTCGCCGCCGCCAGCTTCCTCGCCCGCCGCGGATTCGACGGCGACATCGTCTGGGACGCCGTTCGCACCGTCCTGGGAGACGGAAACGACTCCGGCTGAACCAACGCGCCGCCACCGCCGGGAACCCCGCCGCCGCCAGGCCTGTCTCACGGGTCAGACCACGGACGGAGGTCCTGACGATGTTCAAGCGATTCGCACTCACAGCCCTTGCAGCGGGTCTTGCCACGGTTCCCCTCGCCGACGTTCCGGCCCCTGCGGAGGAAGCCCCCCGCACCCGCTCCCAGGAGGGCACCCGCGTCGAACCCCTTGCCAAGGCGGACGCGGAAGCGATCAAGCCTCGAACGGCCGTTCGCCTCGGCGACCGCAGCCAGACGGACCATGCCTCGGAAATGGCCGCGACCCCGTCGGTCGATGGCCGAAAGGGCTACGGCTCGGTCGAGACCTGGATCATCCCCCGCGAATGGTTCATCCCACTCGCGGGCAATCCGGAGTGGGGATTCCTCACCGCGGACTTCTTCATCGAGGACGACGGCGACCTCGTCATGTTCCCGCACCTGGACTCCGGCTACGAGACCTGCTGCTTCGAGGCCTCCTTCGGCTCCTGGTTCTCCGGCCTGATCGAGGTCCCCGGCGTGCGCGACGCCCAGGAGGTCGTCTTCTCCTACAAGATGTCGCGCGCCAACGAATGGAGCAACTCCAAGCCCCTCACGCCCCGTCTTCGCCTCCGGTCGAACTCAGGCGATCTCATGACGGTCCAGACCTTCGAAATCCTCAGCCTCGGGTCCGCTTCCGTCATTCCCGACAAGAACGATTCCGCGTGGTACGACTTCAGCGTCTTTCCCGGCAACGGCCTCGAAAACGATCTCGTCATGACCAACATGGACATCCTGGCCGTCGATCCCGAGGACTCCGCCGACATCGGCTGGAAGATCAAGGACGACGTGATCGTCACGGTCTACTACTGAGCCGCCTCCGAAACGAACCGCGCCCCGCTCGCCTCCGGTTCTCTGCGGGTCCGGAGGCGAGCGGGGCGGCGTACGTGCGTTGCGGGGCCTGTCCGAAGAGCCCGGCTACTTCTTGCTGACCAGCTCGATCATCTTGAACATGGGCATGAACATCGCAATCACGATAAAGCCCACCACCACGCCCAGGAAGACGATCAGCAGCGGCTCGATGATGGACGTCAGGCCGTTGACCGTCGTGTTGACCTGGTCCTCGTAGAAGTCCGCGATCTTCGTCAGCATTCCTTCCAGCGCGCCGGTCTTCTCTCCGACGTCGATCATGCGCGTGACCATCGGAGGAAAGACCTCCGACTCGATCAGCGGCTTGGTCAGCGACTCGCCGCTCTGGATGCTCGCCTTGGTCCGGACGACGGCCTGCTCGATGCGGGCGTTGCCGGCCGTCTTCGCCACGATGTCCAGGGCGTACAGGATGTTCACGCCGGAGCGGATCAGCGTTCCCAGCGTGCGCGTGAACTTCGCGATGCACGACTTCAGGATCAGCGGCCCGAAGATCGGAATCTTCAGCTTCAGCGAGTCGATCTGCAGCCGCCCGTTCCTCGTCTTGCCGTACTGCCAGATGAAGACCCAGATCGCCAGAACGATCAGCAGCAGAAGCCACCACTTGTTCTGGATGAAGTCCGACGCCGCCAGAACCACCCGCGTGGGAAGCGGCAGTTCGCCGCCCAGGTCCTCGAAAATCTCGCCGAACACCGGCACGACCTTCAGCAGCAGGAACACCGTGATGCCCGTCGCCACGATCGACACCGTAGCCGGGTACATGCACGCCATCTTGATCTTCCGCTGCAGGCTCGCGATGCGCTCGATGTACACCGCCACCTGCTCCAGGATCGAGTCCAGCATACCGGACGCCTCGCCCGCCCGGATCATCGAGAGGTAGAACTGGTCGAACACCGCCGAGTGCTTCATCATCGCCTCGGTCAGCGACTCGCCGGCCTCCACGTCCTTCTCGATCTTGTGAACGATCGCCGCGAGGGACGTCCGCTCGGTCTGCTCTGCGAGAATGTCCAGCACCTCGATAAGCGGAAGACCCGCGCGGATCATCACCGCCATCTGCTGCGAGAACACGGCGAGATCGTCCAGGCTCGCCCGCCCGCCCTTGCCCTTGCGTTTCTTCGCGCGCGACTTCGACGCGCCCACCTTGATGGACGTCGGAATCAGGCCCTTGTCGCGCAGCATCTGAATCACGGTCTGCTGGTCGCCCGCTTCCGCGGTTCCGCTGACCGTCCGTCCGTCCGGACCACGAGCCACGTATTGGTAGATCGGCATGCTGGGGGGAACTCCCTGGCGTTTCGTATCGGGTCTTCGCGCGGAACCGCCGCGCCGCGGCTACCTTCCTACACCTGCTCCAAATCCGGTTCCAAGTCCTCGATGTCCAGTTCCGCCACCGCCGGTTCCGGCGGCGCTCCGCCGGACTGCCCCTGCGCCGCGGTCGGCACCAGATCGTCCGCCATCGTCGCCCCCAGCACCTCCTCGATCGGCGCCACGCCCATCAGCGCCTTGCGGATGCCCGCCATGCGCAGCGTGCGCATCCCCTCGCGCACCGCCAGCGACTTAAGCTTGTTCACCGGCATGTGCGAGGTGATCGCGTCGCGCAACTCCTCCGTCACGCTCATGATCTCGTACAGACCGACGCGCCCCTTCGAACCCGTCCCGCGACAGACGTCGCACCCCGAACCCTTCGCGAACCTCGCCTCGCCGTCGTTCACCCCCAGGGCCGCGAGCAGTTCCTTGTCCGGTTCGTATTCGCGCTTGCAGTTCTTGCACACACGCCGCACCAGGCGCTGCGCCTCCACCAGCAGGAGCGACGCGCTCACCAGGAACGGCTCGACGCCCATGTTGGCGAGTCGCTGCGGCGTGCTCGGCGCGTCGTTGGTGTGGATCGTCGAAAGCACCAGGTGGCCCGTGAGGGCCGCCTTCACCGCGATCTCCCCCGTCTCCAGATCGCGAATCTCGCCGATCATCACGATGTCGGGGTCCTGCCGCAGGAAGGACTTCAGCCCCGCCGCGAAGTTCAGCCCGATGTCGGGCCGCGCCTGCACCTGGTTCACGCCCTTCAGGTTGTACTCGACGGGATCCTCGATCGTGCTGATGTTCTTCTTCGGGTCGTTGATCGTCGAGAGCGCCGAGTACAGCGTCGTCGATTTTCCAGAACCCGTCGGCCCCGTGATCAGCGCCATGCCCCACGGCTTGCGGATCGCCTTCTCCAGCTTGTCCAGCTCATCGGGATCGAAGCCCAGTTCCGCCAGGTCCAGCATCAGGTTGCCCTGGTCCAGAATACGGATGACCACCTTCTCGCCGTGAACCACCGGGCACGTCGCCACGCGGAAGTCGATGGCGCGGTTCTTCATCTTGATGCGGAAACGCCCGTCCTGGGGCAGGCGGCGCTCCGCGATGTCCAGCTCCGAGAGAATCTTGATGCGCGAGATGATCGCGTTCTGGAACTTCTTCGGCGGCGGCGACATCTCGTGCAGCACGCCGTCGATGCGGTACCTCAGGCGCACCACCTTCTCGAACGGTTCCACGTGGATGTCCGAGGCGCCCGCCTTGATCGCGTCCATCACGATCTGGTTCACCAGCTGGATCACCGGCGCGTCGTTGATGTCCGCCGAATCGTCCTCGCCGTGCTCCTCCTCCTCGCCCGTGACGAAGTCCACCGGCTCCGCCGAAAGCTCCTCCTGCACCGACTTGAAGTCCTCGTCGGAAATCTCCTTCATCATCTCGTCGAAGTTCGAGATGCTTCCCTGCTTCGAGTAGTACCGCTCGATCGCCTCGTCGATGTCCGACTCGAAGGAGATCACCGGGATGATCTGCGTCTTGGTCAGCAGCTTCAGCTCGTCCAGCAGATAGATGTTCGACGGGTCCGACAGCGCGATCGTCAGCGTGTCGCCCGTCCGGTCCACCGGGACGATCTTGTACTTCCGGACCAGATGCGTCGGAATGCTCGACAGCACGCCCTGGTCGATGTCGTAGTGCGAGAGCGTGATGAACGGCACGTTGAGCTGCTTGCCCAGCGCCGCCGCCATCTCCCACTCCGAAGCGAGCCCCATCTCCACGAGAATCCGGCCCAGGCTGCCACCGGTCTCCTGCTGCTTGGACAGTGCGGTTTCGAGGTCGGGCGACGAGATCACGTTGTCCGTAACCAGCATCTCGCCCATTTTGCGTTCCATTGCGGAAGGCATACCGAAACACTCTCCTGCTGACGGAACCCACCCCGCGATGCCATACGCCGCCAGTTTTCCGCATGGCACTCTATTTCCAACGAAGTGATGGTTTTAGCGCCACCGGGGCAAGTCAACCTGAAACGGCGGTCGCTGCGGACAAAGGACTTGCCGTCTCGACCCGCTACGCGGCACCAACCCACCGTGCGAGCGTGGCGGAACTGGCAGACGCGCTGGATTTAGGATCCAGTGGGGCAACCCGTGGAGGTTCGAGTCCTCTCGCTCGCACCAGCTCAAAACCCTCCGGGAGACACCCGATGACACGACACCTCATGGCCGCCCTCGGAGCCCTCCTCCTCCTTCTCGCCGCCGCCCCCGCTCCGGCCCAGACTCCCGCCTCCCGGGGCATCGACCTGCGGGTCATGACCGCCGAGCCCAACTACTACTCAGAGACCGATATCGAGGTCTACTTCCGCTCCGACCACGACGCCTGGCTCTACGTCTTCCTCACCGAACCCGATGGCCTCGTTCGCCAGATATTCCCCAACCGCTACGAGAAGGACAACCGCATCCGCGCCAACTCCACCGGCCGGATTCCTTCCGGCGGCTACCGCGTCCCCGTCGAAGGCCCCCCCGGCGCCGCCGAAATCTTCGCCATCGCCGTCACCGAGCGCCTTCCCGTCATGCAGGCCGAATACGGCTCCGACCAGATTTTCCGCGAACCCTACCCCCGCGTCTACACCCAGCCCCGCGACATCTACAACACCCTGGTCGCTCTCGCCCAGGCCTCCGACACCGCCTCCGTCCGCTGGGGATGGGCCGGCTACCGGTTCAAGATCCAGCCCCACCCCCAGGGCTACGCCCAGCCCTACTACTCGGCGGAAACGCGGCTCGCGCCACCGCCCGCCCCGCCGGTCTCCGACAACCAGGACTGGCGCGAGGAATTCCGCGCCCGCGGCCGCGCCAAACTCCGCATCTCCAGCAAACCCGACAATGCCGACATCTACATCAACGGCAAGTTCTTCGGCGAGACCCCCCAAACCGTCAACATCGACGCCGGAACCCACGACGTCCGCGTCGAACGCGGCAAGTACCTCCCCTGGGAACGCGAAGTCGAACTCGTCGCCGGAACCCAGCGCACCTTCAACATCACCCTCGACCGCGAACCCCGCACCGCCTCCCAGTCACCCTCCGTACGACCCGTGCGGTAGAGTTCGTTGATAGTTGATTGTTGACTGTTGATCGTTGCGAGTGGCGCGTGATGCGCTGTTCGTCGGACGAGCGGGACGCTACTTCGTCTTCATCTACATCTTCATCTTCATTTTCGTTCTTGGCGCCTCCGTGTGAACGCATCGGGCGGGGAGCCACTCATTCTGCACGAATCGCCATCTGTCCGGCCGTCACACGCCGAAAGCCTGGACCTTCCCGTGCTGCGCGTCTTCCAGCGGCAGGAATCAGTGCGTATCGAGGTGTTCCCTTCTCGGTTGTCCACTGAAGGCGTTTGATGAACGCGCCGGCTGCCGGTCGAACATGCGCCTGCGCGCGAAGCTCACGCTCGACGAGCAACGCTCCAACGCAGAACCGCCGACCATCCAGGGGAGGGTCGGCGGGTCGGAACGCCTGGGGTTGCGGTGGCTCAGACCTTCTCGGTCGTCGCCTTCTTCTTGCGCGAGGTCATCGAGGCGCCGAAGCGCTTCTTGAACTTGTCGACGCGGCCGGCGGTGTCCACCAGGCCCTGCTCGCCCGTGTAGAACGGGTGGCTGTAGCCGCTGATTTCCAGCGTGATGACGCTGTACTCGATGCCGTCGCGGACTTCTTTCGGGCCGCTCAGCTTCGTCGAGGCGCCCAGCCACTCCTTGCCGTTGGATGCGTCGCGGAAGATGACGGGGCCGTACTCGGGGTGAATCTCTGCCTTCATGATTGCGGTCCTTTGAAAAACGCCTTGTTTTCGGGTCGGTTGCGCGCTCCGGCGAGCGCCTTCTCGTACTTCTTCTCGTCGAGCACCACCGATTCGTCGATGAGGAGAATCGGAATGTCGTCCTCGACGCGATAGCTCCGCCGCGACTGGGGGTCCGTGGAGAGCAGCGAATCGTCCTCCGCCACCACCAGCGGGGCTCTCGTATCCGGGCAGACGAGAATCTTCAGCAGATCGGGATGGATCATATTGACGCACTCCGACCGGGTTTGCCCGGGAGCGGGGAAGGCTATCCACACGCGCCCCGATTGCAAGCGGGAAGTTCGCTCCCGGTCCGGCGGACTCCGTCGTTTGCCGGGCCGACCGTTCTGCTCTCCTTTTTGGATGACAGCGGCATCGCGACGGGCGACTCTTTGAACCGTCACTCATAGCGCGACTAACCGCGTGACAATATATCATTGAACCCGGGAGCCGCCGGGAGCGCCCGACAGCCGTGGCCTCCTCCAAGCCGCTCGAAACCAGCCGGGGTCCAGGAGCCTTCCGATGAGTCGTTCTTTCGATCGTATCCGTCCCGGCAACCGAGGAAAGCGAACGCGTTCCGGAGTCTTCGGGCTGAAAGGGATGCTCCTTGCCGCGACGATCGCGGGGGGGCTTTCCGCCGATGCCGCCGCCCAGGCGCTCATTCCCAGCCCCAATCCGCAGGTATCGTTCGCGAAGGCGGCATCCGCGACGGCTGTCGTGCGGGACGACTTCGGCAACGGCGTTCTCTTCTATTCCATCAGCACGACGGGTGTCGATAACGTCTTCTTTCGCACCTTCGATTCCGTTCCCACCCTGTCCGGCGAATCGGTCGTCGGTTCTTCGTCTGCGTTCTCGGTATTCGTTTTGAAGGCGGACGTGAATCCCACCGGAAACGGCGTCGTCGTCTGGGGGGGCACGGACACCAACGGGACTGGCGTTCAGTTCCGCCGGTTCTCGACGACCGGAGGAATGACCGGACCTGTCGGGATCGCGAACTTCGACGAGATCGGTGCGCAGCTCAGCCCCGACGTGGCGGTGGCCGACGACGGGTCCTTCATCGTCTCCTACGCTTCGCTGGCCTCCGGCGGCGGGACGAACGCCGCCTACCGCCGGTTCGATCCGGCTGGTGCGCCGCTGGACAATCCGGAAGTCTTCCTGACGGCCAATCCGGTGGGGACCAGCGCGAGCGTCCCGCGCGTTGGCGTCGATGCCTCCGGAAACTTCGCCGTAGGTTACGTCCAGACAAGCGGGGGAAGCGCAGTGATCCATCTCGACCGGTTCGATCCGGCCGGTGTCCAGCAGGGTCCGACGATCCCGATTCCCATTCCTCCAGCGGCTGGGGGGCTCGGCATTCCGATCACGGCCCTGGACCTTGAGATGGATTCCTGCGGCAACGTCTACGTGTCTGCGGAAGCCAACCTCCTCGCCACGGGCAAGGACACCTACATCTACAAGGTCGATACCAGCAATGTCGTGGCGGGACCCTTCCTCGCCAACGACCCCAACGCGCTGGGGGAGAACCATTCCGCGATCTCCGTGGACATCTACGGCAATTCCGTGATTCAATGGAACTATTCCACCCCAGTCCCGAGCGGAGAGGCCGTCGGATCGGTGTTCAATTCGGCGCTGGCGAAGATCCTGTCGGACGTCCAGACGAGTATCACCGTGCCCGGGAGTCGGCATTTGACTTCCAGCGGCTTTCTGGACAACGGTGGCGTGTTCCACGCCGCGTACGTCCAGTTCGACGCCTTTGGCTCTCCAACGACGGTATTTCTCCGCAAGTTCACCGCGAGCGTTTTCCTCACGGGCTCATGCTCCGGCGATACCACGCCGCCGACCGCCGTCTGCCAGAATATCACCGTTCCGCTCAACGCGGCCGGCACGGCTTCGATCACCGGAGCGGATGTCGATGGCGGCAGCACCGACAACATCGGCGTCACGAGCCTGAGCGCCTTCCCGAACTCGTTCACCTGCGCCGATGTGGGGCCGCAGACCGTGACGCTGACCGTCCAGGATGCGGCCGGTAATTCCGCGACCTGCACGGCGACGGTCAACGTCGTGGACAATGTCGCCCCCGTCGCACTGTGCCAGGACATCGACATCGCCCTCGGTCCCGGCGGGACCGTGACGATCGTCGGCGCGGACGTGGACAATGGCAGCAGCGACGCCTGCGGCAT
>JAJFLJ010000076.1 GCA_021772755.1 Candidatus Sumerlaeota bacterium | reverse complement strand
AGGTTCCCCTCACCCAGCGCAAGAAGGCACTGAACCTGATCGCCGACACCTGCGACATTCCCGTCGAGGAACTCCGCCAGTTCTCCTCCATCACCAGGCAGGGCCGCGAGGAGCTGCTCGGCGACCTGTTCCAGCTGGCCGAAGTATAGACGGGGCGGACTCTCGTCCGCCCCGTCATGGAATTCCGGAACGCGGAACCCTCTCAGGTGTTGGCGCCCCGCACGAAGATATCGACCGTTCCGCGGTTGATCTGCGAGAGCAGCTGGCGCGCGTCGGCCAGCTTGCTGTTCACGTCCATGCCGCCGACGAGAGGGCCGAGCGACGGGTCGATCTCTAGCGCCGCCTGGTACGCCTGGATCGCGCGTCGGCAGTACTTGTCGGCCTCGCTCTTGTAGACGATGACGGAACTGCGATTGGGGTCGTCGGCGGACTTGTGAAGCTCCAGGTTCCGCCGCGCCAGCGCCAGGTACTCGTCGCCCTGGGCCACCACTTCGCGGGCCTGCTCGCGCTGGGCCTTCGCCTGGCGCTCCGCCTCGACCTCCGCCCGCGCGTACACGTCCGAAGCGCGCTGAACGAGGTCGGGGAAACGGGTGTTCTGCTCCGCGAAGGACTCCGACATGCCCTTGGCGAGGGCGAACTGGCTGCGGTTGAACACGTCCATGATGTCGGCGAGGTCCGCTTCCGCCTTCTTGCGCAGAAGAGCCGTCGCGGTTTCGTTCTCGGGATCGTTGCGCAGGATCAGATCCGCCTCCTGGGCCGCCAGCTCCGTCATGCCGTTCTCGGTCAGGTACGCGAGCAGCGCCGCCCGGCCCGCCCAGTCGTCGGGCTGCAGATCGTTGAGGCGAAGCTGGTACTTCCAGTAGGCGACGGGCGACGTGTCGAGCTTCTCGAACTTCTTCTGCGCGTCCTCGTACATCGCGATCGCGCCATCCAGATCGCCCGCGCCGGCGCGGGCCTGCGCCACGTCCACCATCGCCTTCCTGTGGCGGTCGGCGTAGTTGTTCACGCGGTAGGCGCTGGTGTCCTCGAAGCGCGACAGCGGTTCGAGCGCTTCCTCCGTGCGGTTCAGCGCCAGAAGCGCGTCCGCCAGCTTGCGGTTCAGATCGACGTCGTCGGGATTCGTGCGCAGCTTGTTCCTGTAGGCCGCGACGACCTTCTCGCGCTTGCCGGGGTCCTGCTCCCAAACCGTCAGCAACGCGTCGTTCGCGGCTTCGTTCTCGGGATCGATCTTCAGCGCGCGCTCCAGATAGACCTCCGCCGTCTCGGGATCGAGTCGGTCGAGACGCGATAGACCCCATGCGACATAGAGGTCGCGGCGCAGCAGCTCCGCAGCGGCCGTCTGCTCCGCGGTCGGCGACTCCGCGAGGACCGTCGCGAGATTCCGTTCGGCCTCCTCGAAGCGTTCCTCCTGCAGCAATCCCCGCAGTCCGGCCAGCATGTCGGAATTCTTCGCGACGCGTGCGCGCTTGGCCTCGACCTTCTGCGCCTCGATCAGGTCCCGCGCCCGGGTCATCCCGGCGCGCGCCCGCGCGTTCGCGCTGTCCGCCTCCAGTGACTTCTGGAAGCTCTGGACCGCGCGGTCGTAGGAACGAATGTCCAGGAACTGCTCGCCGATGATGGCGTAGTCCGTGGCGTCGTCGGTTTCCTCGATCCGGGTGATCAGGTCCCGCGAGACGCGGATGCTGCCCAGCGAATTCACGAGCATGATCGCCGAGGGATCGCCGACGACCGCATCGACCCGGCCCTCCCGCGTATCGCCCGACTTGAAATGGACCTTGTCCGCCTGGGCCGCGGAAACGAGCGCCGCAGCCACTGCGGCCAGAGCCAACCGGCTGGTGGTTCTCATGAGGGGATTCCTTTCCTCGTTGGTGGCGACGATGCGCCTTGTCGCTCCATAGGGTCAAAGCACACGGCGAACGCCTCAAGGGTCAACCGCATAAGGAGCCCCTCGGAGGGGTTCCTGCCCCTTTGACAATTGAATCGAGTGGGGTTGTTCCCCGTCTGGCACCCGCCGGAAGGCCCGTTCGAGCCTTCTGACGGGTTGCGCACACCCGCAGCCGACTACCGGAGGAGCATCAGATCCCCCGGCGGTTCGGAAACGGTCACGGTGATCGGGGCGCTGGTCGCCGACTGGTTGGAGCCGTCGCCGGAGTAGGTGGCGAACAGCTCGTGATCGCCGATGCCAAGCGTGCTCACGGCGATCGTCGCCGTTCCGTCCGACAAGACCTCGGTTCCCAGAGAGGCCGCGCCCTCGAACAGTTCGACGGTACCGGTCGGCATGTCGCCCGCGACCCCTATCTCGAAGAGAATCTCCTGGCCCGGAACGGGATTCGCCACGGAAGGCCGGATGGTCATCTGTGGCGCGGCGAGGTCGGTGGCGAGCTCGTAGGCGCCAATGTCGTAGGCCGCTCCGCGAGGACGGTAGTTCCCATCGAGATCGGCGCCAAGCAAAGCGGACTCCGCGCGATAGTCCCCGCCACTGTCGATGGCGGGCGAACCCGTCTGGAGATGAAAATCATGAACCTGGTAGGTCTGTCCGCTCGCGAAGTCCGCCAGGATCGTCCCTTCGCCGAGAGTCCTGATCGTCGTGGAAGTGTTGGCGATGATCGGAAGAATCAGCGGCTGCGATATGCTGGGCCGGATATACATGCCGACCAGGTCGTCTGTGGGAAAGGACGCCGTGCCATCGGTGAGATCGATGAATATCTGGTCGGTAACCGCCACGGAGTCCCACGTTCCGGTAAAGCCGCCGCCGACAAAGAGGGGGTCGCCGTCGAAATTGCCGGTGGCGACGAGATCGCCAAGGGAATCGATGTCCGCAGCGGCAACGCCAACGGAACCTTCGGAAACGAAATCGGAACCCGTATTGCCGTGAAAGAGGTTGTGCGCGATCTCCGTGAAGTCGGTTGCCGCCGTGTTCTCGTAGAGGGCGTGGATGCCGTTCGCCGAGAAGATCGAGTTCCGCACGGTCGCGGAAGGCGAGGCTCCGCCGAACGTCAGCACGGCGATGGCACCCCCGAAACTTGCGGAGTTGCCCGCGAACGTGGTACCGGTGACTGTCATTGCCGACTGCGGGTTGACCAGCGAGACCGCGCCGCCGCTGCCCGCCCGGTTTCCCGCGAAGAGGGAGTTCGCGATTTCGATCGTTCCGCCGTCCACGTGGAACGCTCCCCCGTAGGGCTGGGAGCGATTGCCGGCGAACACGCAGCGATCGAACGTTCCGGCGATGTCGGAGGCTCCGAAGTAGAGTGCGGCACCGCGACTGGCGGAATTCCCGGCAAACGTGCAGCTCTCGAAGTGTGGCCTGCCCCCGGAAAACAACGCGAGCCCAGCTCCAAAGCGCATGTTCGCGCCGTTGGCTCCGACCAGGGAGTCGCGGAATACTGGAGCGCCGCCGCGGACGAGCACTCCCGCGCCGAAATTGTTCTCGAACGTTCCATGGTTCCCCACGATCCAGCAACTCTCCACGATGTTCGTGCCGTCCGCCAGAAGGAACTGAATTCCCCCGCCCCGACCGTCTTCCGTAGCCGTGTTCGGCAGACTGCCTCCGCGAACGGTCACTCCTTCGAGGAGGGTGTGGACGGTCTGGTGGTACTGAATGACGTGATGCGCAGGCATGCCGGCCTGCGCAACGGAACCGTCGATCACCGTCGTCAGAGGCAGCGGTCCCACCGGCTGCGGGCGTTCCGTGGGATCGGTCTCGACTCCCTCGAAGTTTCCGCGAACCGCGACATTGGACTGCATCCGGATTCCGATGCCGGTGCTCCCGGCCGCGTCGGTCGTCGTACCGAGCAGATGGACGCCCTGCTTGAGCCACACCTCCCCACCCTCGGGATCCGCGCCGACGACCGAAACGGCGGCGGGGATGGTGAGCATGGGACCAACGCCCCCGCCTTCCGAACTCCACGAACTTCCGTCGAAGGCGTCGCTTCCGAAAACGGGATCGACGCGAACGATGGTAGCGGCCGTGGCAACGGTCGCCGCCAGAAACCAGAGCGCACCAACAAGCACGGAACGCAGCAGAAAAGCCATAGGACCCTTCTATACGCATGTAAACGATGCAAACGAGGAGAAAGACGGGCAGCCACGCTGTCGGGGGCAAGGCCGAAGGAAGGAGCCGTCATCCCATTCCGAGCGACCGGTTCAGGGCGCCTCGGAGGCCCGTGCCGCAGCGGCAGGGCCGGCCTGGTGGCCGGCGGAAGAGTCGCCACGCAGAAAGTGCCCCGCTCTGGCGAGAAGCTTTCCGGCATCCTCGATGATTACATACAGCGAGGGGACCAGAACCAGAGTGATGGCGGTGGCGAAGAGAAGCCCGTACCCCAGGGAAATGGCCATGGGGATCATGAACCGCGCCTGGCGGGATGTCTCGAAGATCATGGGCGCGAGCCCGCCGAACGTCGTCAGCGTGGTCAGAAGAATCGGACGGAAACGGCGAACGCCCGCCTGGTGAATGGCATCGGTGGAATCGACGCCCTTTTTCTCCCGCAGCCGGTTGGCGTAGACGACCATGACAAGGGCGTCGTTGATGACCACGCCGGAAAGCGCGATGATGCCCATCATGCTGATCACGCTGAGGCTGAAGTCCATGACCCAGTGGCCGATAACGGCGCCCACGGTGCCGAAGGGAATCGCGACGATGACGATGAACGGCTGCACGTAGCTGCGAAAGGGAATGGCCAGCAGGAAGTAGATGACCAGCATCGCGAGAAGATAGGTCGTGCCCAGAGAGCTCAAGGACTCCTTCAGGTCCTGCTGGCGGCCTCCGAAGGACCAGACGAGGCCGGGGAAGTCGCGGGAGAGCTGGGGCAGGACGTCCTCGATCAGCGCCGCCTGCACAAGGTTCGTCTTGTCGTCCGGCGTGATGTTCGCCGTGACCTCCACGGTACGCCGCGCGTCGTTGCGCTCGACGGCCGTGAACGCGCGTCCGCGTTCGACCTCCGCGATCAGCCGAAGGGGAACCTCCTCGCCCGAGGGCGTGCGGATCATCAGTTGCTCGATGTCGTACTCGCTCGTGCGCTGGCCTTCGGGAAGCATCACGCGGACCTTCACCTCGTTGCGGCCGCGCAACTGGCGAATCGCCTCGGCACCCTCGAACGCGTTGCGTATCTGCCTCCCGACGTCCGCAGAGGTCAGCCCCAGGCTGCGCCCCTCCGGCTTGAGACGGAAGTCGAACTGCGGCTTGCCGGCCGCGGTTCCGTCGTCGATGTCGGCGACCTCCGGAAAGTCCTCCATCACCTTCGCGAGATGGCGCGCCGCCCGATCCAGCGTCGGGATGTCGGGATGGTTGTGATCGACGGTCAGCGACGCTCCCCCGCCGGGGCCGCCGCGGTCGGACTCGAACCGCAGCGTATCCACGCCCGGAAGCTCGCCGAGTTCCTCGCGCCACAGGCCTGCGAACTCCGTCGTCGAGATGGGGCGCACTTCCGGCGCCGTCAGGTAGACGTCGGTCTCGATGGTCTCGCCCTCGATCCGAGTGTACGTTCCGAACGACAGCCGCTCGCCGCCGTTGGACTCCACGACGCGGCGCGAGGCGTTCTCGATTCGCTCGCGAACGCGCCGGGCCTCCTCCAGAGGACTGCCCACCGGAAGCGTCGCGGTCAGCGTCGCGCGGTCCGACTCCACCTTTGGCATGAAGCCCATGCCCATCCGGCCCGAAAACGCGTAGGCCATCGAGAGCGCCAGGAACGCGAGACTCGCCGCGACGACGAGATAGCGCACGCGGATGCAGCCCCGCAGGAACGGCGCGAACAGGCGCGCGATGAACCATTCGAGTCCCCCGGCGATGGACTGCTGGAAGCCGCGTAGTCCCCTCAGCAGCACGTTCCCGGGCTTCTCGGAAAGATGCGAGAGGTGCGTCGGCAGGATGAACAGGCTCTCGACCAGCGAAACCAGGAACACGATGTTCACGACCACCGGAATCACGAACCAGATCTTGCCCAGCGTTCCCGGTATCAGCGCGAGCGGGGTGAAGGCGACGCAGTTCGTGATGATACTGAAGGTCACCGGCATCGCGACGTCCTTCGCGCCGCGGATCGCCGCCTCCAGCGGGGGAAGCCCCATGCTGCGGTACTCGTGGACGTTCTCGCCCACGACGATGGCGTCGTCCACCACGATGCCCAGGGCGATGATGAACGCGAACATCGAGATCATGTTGATACTGACGTCGAACAGCGGGAGAAAGAGGAAGCAGCCAAGGAAGGAGATCGGAATTCCCAGCGTCACCCAGAACGCGAGACGCGGCTCGAGAAAGAGGCCGAGAAGCGTCAGCACGAGGATCAGCCCCATGCTCATGTTCTTCAGGAGAAGGTCGCGGCGCTGCTTGAACACCTCCGAGTCGTCGTCGTTGATGGCGATCGCGACGGTTTCGGGAAGCTGGCTCTCGAACTCCGCGAGAGCCTTCCGCACGGCGTTCGACACCCCGATGGGGGTCTCGTTGCCGACGCGGTAGATATCCAGACCGATGGCCGGCTTGCCGTCGAACGTGGCGTACTCGTCCACGTCCTCGAAACCCTCCGTTACGGTCGCGATGTCCTCCAGAAGGATCGTCGCGCCCTCCGGCGTGGTGATGATCGGGATCGCGGCGAATTCCCCCGCGTAGTCCCGCCGTTCGTCGAACCGCACCAGAATCTCGCCGCCTCCGGTGCGAACCGAACCGCCCGGCACCTCGATGGAGGTCTGCGCAACCTTGTCGGCGACGTCCCGCAGCGAAAGTCCGTACGTGCGCAGGATCTCCCGCGACGGCATGATGTGGACTTCGTAGTCGCGCGCGCCCTGAAGCTCGACCTGCGTGACGCCCTCCGTCTGCAGAAGCTGCTCGCGAAGCTGCTCGGCGAGACTCCGCAGCGACCACTCCGAAACGTCGCCGTAGATCTGGATGTCCATCACGTCGCGGCGGCGCGACCTCAGCGTCACCTCCGGCTCTTCCGCCTCCTCGGGAAAGGTCGAAATGCGGTCGATCTCCTGCTGGATGTCGGAGTAGACTTTCTGCCGGTCCGCCGACGGATCGAACTCGATGTTCACCCGTCCGGAACCCTCGCCGGACCGCGACCAGAGTTCCACGACGCTTTCCACGCCCCGCACCGCCTCCTCGATCGGCATGACGATCGCCTTCTCCACCTCCTCCGGACTCGCTCCGGGGTAGGAAACGGAAACGTCGACCGCATCGAGAACGTACTCCGGGAAGACTTCCTGCGTCAGCCGCGTGGCGGCGATGAGACCGCCGAAGACCAGCAGCAGCATCAGCAGATTCGGCGTGACGCGGTTGCGCGTCATCCAGGCGATCGGACCGCGCATCTCGCTGGTGGAGTCTTCGCCTCGTCCCGTCATTCGCCACCTCCGGCAGCTGCGGAATTCGCGGCGCCTTCCTGCATGCCGTCCGGCGGGACGGTTCTCAGGCGCATGCCCTGAACGGGCGCGGAGAGTTTCGTCGTCACGAGCCGGTCGTCGTCGCGAAGGCCCTTCGTCACGAGAACCATTCCTCTGCCTTTCCATTCCAGGGCAAGGCGGCGAACGTCCAGGCGGTCGTTCTTGTCCATGATCCAGACGGTGTCTCCGTCGTGGATGTGATGGCGCTCGATCGCGAAGGCACCGGGAACCGTGCGTCCGTCGACTTCCGCGCGCACGTAGCTGTTCAGAAGAAGCGGCGGGCTGCCCTCGTTCCCGGGCTGAAGCCCCAGGGGGTCCTCGATTCTCACCGTCAGCGTCGCCATGCGGCTCTGCGGATCGACGTTCGGGGTAAAGCGGACGATGACCCCCTCGCGATAGAGACCCGCCCCCCACGCCTGCTCGTCGAACACGCGAACCGTCGAACCGCCGGCTCCGTCCCGCGTCGGCATCTCGATCCACCGCAGGTCGTCGACGGGCACGGAGAGCTCGACGTGAAACGCATCGGTGCCGACCAGGTCCACGAGTTGGCTGGACGCGCTCGCGATGACGCCGCGCTCGGCGTCCTCTCCGATGACCATGCTGTTGAACGGCGCGCTCAGGACCGTTCGCTTCAGATCGAGTTGCGCGTTTTCTAGAGCCGCCTTCGCCGCGTCGAGATCGGCGCGCGCGCGGGCAAGTTGCGGCTCGCGCAGAACCAGACTGTGGTCGTCCTCCGCGATCTCCCCGCCGAGAAGTTCGAACTCCGCGCGGGCGATGTCCTGCTGGCCCATCTCGATCTCCAGGGCGCTCTGCGCCTGCGCCACCTGCGCCTGCAGCTGCCGGATGACCAGTTCGTAGTCCGTCGGATCGAGTTCCAGCAGCGTCTCGCCGGCCCGGAACAGACCGCCTTCCTCCAGGTTCTCGGACACGAATTCGATCTCGCCGCTCACCCGGGGCTGCACCGCAGCGCGCCGCGCCGGCTGAACCAGACCCATGACTTCCACCAGGACCTGCACGTCCGCCTTCTCCAGCGCGCGCGTCTCCACGAGTCGCGCCTGCGCCTCGCCGCGCCCCCCGCTGTTGCGCTCGGCCTGCGGCGCGGTGCGGATCAGCGTCATGGCGCCCCAGGCTCCGGCGGCCAGCAGCGCCAGCGGCACCAGCACACCGAACACCAGGCCAAACAGAAAGCGGACCATCGCGACGGATCGCGATCGCTTCCCCGCCACCACCGACTGTGGAACTTCCGTGTTCAAGGGCTCTCCTCCGTTCGTTCGTTCGCCTGCGTTCCCGCCGCCGCGACTTCGGTCGTCCTCTCCTGACGCCCGACTTCCCACCCGCCGGAAAGCGCGCGGTGAAGATCGATTCGGAAATCGATCAGCTGGCGCCGTGCCTGCAGCAGATTGCGCTCCAGCGACTGCTGGGACTGCTCCGAGTCCAGAACGCGCAGGTAGTCGAACGTTCCCCGCTGGTACCGCAGACGGGTTTGCGCGACGACTTCGTTCGCGATGTCCAGCTGCCTGGCGAGACTCGCCACCAGCGCGCGCTGCCGCTGCTCCTGGGCGAGAGCGTCCTCGACCTCGCGAAACGCCTCCAGCAGCGCGCTCCCGTAGTCCGCGACCCGCTCCGCCGCGACGGCCCGGTTGCGCTCGACTTCCGCGCGGCGCTGACCGCCGTCGATCACCGGCGCCGCCAGATTCCCGGCGAGCGTCGCGGCCCAGCTTCTGAAGAGTTCGCCCGCGTCCTCGTCCGACGTGCTCCAGCTGCCCGTCAGACTCAGGCGCGGATAGCGGTTCGCGATGGCCGACGCGACCCGCTGGTCGGCCGACTGCACCGCCAGATACGCCGCGCGCACGTCGGGACGCTGGTTCAGGATTTCCGATGGAATGCCCGTTTCGGGAAACGCGCCGGGATCGGCCAGCTCCGCGTCGTCCACCGGCAGCGCCGTGTGCGGCGGCCGGCCCAGCAGCACCGCCAGCGCGTTCTCGAACGTCTGCAGCCGCGCAAGAACCTCCTCGCGCTCCCCGCGCCGCGCTTCGACGAGCTGGCGCTGCTGAAGTACGTCGGTGGCATCCGCCTGTCCACGGCGAAACCGGCCCGTGATCGCCTCCAGCACGTTCTCGTTCGTAACGATCTGCCCGTCGAGCAGATCGAGCTGCTGGCGCTGCTCGCGAATCTGCAGCCACGCGGAGGCCACCTCCGCGCTCAGCGAGAGCGCCGCCGAACGCAGATCCTCGGCGCTGGCGTCGGCGTCCAGCAAAGCCGCATTGCGCGCCGAGCGAACGCGCCCCCAAAGATCGATCTCGTAGCTCGCGTTCAGCCCGAGCGTATACTCGCTGACATCGACGTGCTCGAAATCGTCGGAATCCAGTCCGATCTCCTGCCGCCGCCAGGTCTTGGTCCGGTCGCCGGTCGCGTTCAGCTGAGGAAACAACCCCGCCGAATCCCGCCGGACGATCGCATTGGCCTGGTCGAGACGCGCCCAGGCCGCGCTGAGACTGAAATTGTTCGAGAGGGCTTCCTGCACCAGCTCGTCCAGATTGGGGTCCCCGAGAGCCGTCCACCACCGGGTCGCCAGCGGGGAGTCACCCTCCGCCACCCCCGGAAACTCGCCGGGAAGGGCGACAGGAGACGGCACGTCGTGGACGACCGTGCGACAACCCGTCGCGACAAAAAGAGCCAACCCCGATGAAATCAGCGCGATAGAGCGCCGCAAGAGCCAGCGAAATGGCACGGTTTCCGAACTCATGAACGTAACAGGGAGCCCCCGGATTGCTTGCGCGCGAAGCAACCCCAAGCGCGGAACGTGCCGCACCCGAAATCTGCACCCTGAGACATGGGAAACCGCCCTCCGCGAGCCGGCCTGCTCTCCTTCGTAACCCGGTCGGGAGAAGAGTCTGCGGTTCAGGAGTCGTCGCCTGAATCCCAGGACGCACCGAACTCAGTCCTTCACCCTCCACACGTCCCCGTTGCTGACCATTCCGTTCGTGGGGTCGTATGTCCAGGAGCCTCCCCCGACGAGCAGTTCGCTCGGCTGGGGGATCGAGCCGTCGTAGACGGTCGCCGGGTCCTGGATGTCGTAGTCTTCGTCGGGGCCCGGCGAGATCAGAATGAACCCTTCCCTGTCGTGATAGTAGGCGTATGGTGTTCCCCTCGGGGCGAACGGATCGCTGAACACCGAGGTGAGATAGGCGACCGGCGTCGTCAGACCCGCGCGCTCCGCCGAACCCGAATCGACCGTCATCAGCCGCTGCCCGCCGGATTTGGCGAGCCACTTGGTGTTCGAACCGGTCAAGTCCAGTGGCACCATCGCCGGCCACTCGCCGTGATCGAGCCTGTAGACTTCGATGGCCGTGGCGAGGGACCGCATGTCCGCCTTCACGCGCGAGACTTTCGGTCTCTCGTGGACACGCGATGGACGCAAGTAGGTCGAATCGAAGTAGCCTGCCACGACGACCAGCGACAGAATGCAAACGACGACCTCGGTTCGTGTGAATGCGCGATTCAAGCCGCCGACCTCCTGGTGTTCAATGGGGTGCACCGAATTCAGTCACTCACCCTCCACACGTCCCCGTTACTGACTATTCCGTTCGTGGGGTCGTACGTCCAAGGCCCTCCCGAGAGGAGCAGCGCGCTCGGTTGGGGGATCGAGCCGTCGTAGACAGTCGCCGGGTCCTGGATGTCGTAGTCTCCGTCGTAGCCCGGCGAGATGAGAATGAACCCCTCTTCGTCGTGATAGTAGGCGAAGGGGATTCCCTCCGGGGCGTACGGGTCGCTGAACACCGAGGTGAGATAGGCGACTGGCGTCGTCAGGCCCGCGCGCTCCGCCGAACCGGGATCGCCCGTCATCAGCCGGCGACCGCCGGATTTGGCGAGCCACTTGGCGTTCGCACCGGTCGGGTCCAGCGGCACCATTGCCGGCCACTCGCCGTGATCGACCCGATAAGCCTCGATGGCTGTGGCGACGGACCGCATGTCCCCCCTCACGCGCGAAACCTTCGATCTTTCGGAAATGAGGCGATGTTTCGACAAGAACGAATAGTAATAGCCCAGCACGACAGCCAGCAGCAGCATGCAGACGACGACCTCGGTTCGTGTGAATGCGCGATTCAACCGCCGACCTCCTGGAGCGTAAACGCTCTTGCCTCTCTCCATATCGACCCACAAGTCAGGGAAATCGTTTGGCGGAGGCAAGCCGAGCCGTGACCGAAGACCAGGAAGCATCCAACAACCGGGTGGCCACGAAGAGGATGGGCATGGACATCCACCGCGTTCTGGCGCGGTGGGACCCGTTGTCGCTGAAGGGGTTGCGGGGCGCGGAGCGCGAGTACGACCAGTACGTCGGGCCCCTGGTCATCATGGTCAAGAAAGGCGCCGAGCCGATGGAGATCGCCCGGCATCTGAGCCATCTGCTGACGGGTGTCTGGGGGCTGCCGACGAACAACGCGAAATGCGTCGAGATCGCGCAGAAGATCCACAATGCCGGAGCTCTGATGCGCGGCGAAATCGGCTAGGAAAAAACCGGCCCCAGGGGATTGCGCAGAAGCCGAAGCGCCATCAGCCCGCCCAGCAGCATCCACGGCCCGGCCATCAGGACCAGCACCCAGCCCTCGGGATCGAGACCGAAGAGCGCGTTCAGAATCGAAACGCAACCGAGTCCCGCGCCGCCGACCAGCAGCAACCCGGCGGCGAGCGCGTGAACGAGCCGCCCGCGCTTCGTCCCGATCGACGTCCACGACACCAGCGCCATGACCGCGACGGCCACGGCCAACGCGAGGCACGCGACCATGATGGCCCCGCCGACGTGATCGTCCGCCGTCAGAAACCAGATGTGCAGTCCGCAGACCGCGACGATGGGAACGGAAACGGCGCGCGCCATGATTCCGATCGCGCGGTGCGCGGCGGAGGACCGCTCGCGCGAAAAGGCCCTGGCCGTTGCCGCAGGCGTGCCGTAGCGCACCACGGCCCCCGCTTCGGGTTCGTTGGAGCCGCCCAGCGCAAGCGCCGCCGCGCGCTCTCGAAGGTGGTCTTCGGCTTCGGCGGAGATGTCAGCGGTCTCGCGCCGCGAATAGCCCCGCGATGCGAGCTCCCCGCGGAACTCCGCGATCCACGATTCGATCGGCCCGGGTCCGCTCACGGCGTTCCCAGAATCAGACTCACGCTCTGGCTGAAGAGAATCCATTCCTTCTTCCTTTCGCGAAACCGGCGGCGCCCCTTCGTGCTGATGCGATAGACCTTTCGGCGGCGCCCCGAGGAGTCGTCCCAGTTCGCTTCGAGCAGCCCGGCGGCTTCCAGGCGGTGGAGAACGGGATAGAGCGTGCCCTCCGGCAGGGCG
>JAJFLJ010000075.1 GCA_021772755.1 Candidatus Sumerlaeota bacterium | reverse complement strand
CTCGGCTCGGACGACCCGAACGCGCCTCTTCCCCGGTTGTGCGTCTTCGTTCCCGCGCGCGACGAAGAGGCCGGAATCGGGGCCTCGCTGCGGTCGCTTCTGGCGCAGGACTATCCCAACCTCCACATCGTCGTCGCCAACGACCACTCCACCGACCGCACCGGCGCCATCGCCCGTCACCTCGGCTGGAAGGCGGGCGGCGGAAGACTTTCGGTCTTCGATGTTCCCGACCTGCCCGAGGGCTGGATGGGCAAGTGCCATGCGCTCTACCGCTCCGTACCGAGGGCCCCGGCGGGAACGGAGCTGTACCTGTTCAGCGATGCCGACGTCGTTCACGAACCCGGCACGCTTCGCCGCGCCGTCCTTCATATGCAGCGCGATGGCGCGGACCTGCTCTCGGTCTTTCCGCGTCTGGACTGCGTGGGGTTCTGGGAGAACGTCGCGCTGCCGCTGATGGTGCATTCGGGTCTGGGGCAGCTGAAGACCCACCGCATCAACGACCCATCCGACCGCACGGTCGCCAGCGTCGGCGCGTTCATTCTGATCTCGCGCAGGATGTACGAGCGCTGGGGCGGGCACGCGGCCATCCGCGGCGAGGTGCTCGACGATATCGCGATGGGCATGATGACGAAGCGCGCCGGCGGAAGGGCATGCTTCGTGCGCGACCCCAGAGCCGTTCATCTTCGCATGTACCGCAGTCTCTCCGCCATCGTGCGCGGGTTCGAGAAGAACGCGCTCACCGCGATGGGGGGAAACGTCTTCAACGTGCTGCTGATCTGCGGGCTCTACGCGTTCGTCTATCTGACGCCGACCATCCTCGCGATGGCGTCCGTCGTGGCGGGGGCCGGCACCGCCGCGCTGGCGGCGGGTCTCTATACGCTGCTCGCGGGGCTCTCCCTTGCCGTGCGAACGCGGGAGTTCCTCGCCTTCAGGCCCTTGCTGACGGCGCTCTTCCACCCCGCCGGAGCGTTCATCAACATCGCCATCTTCCTGAAGTCCGCGTATCTTGGCCTGTTCCGGGGGGTGATCGTGTGGCGCGGGCGGAGTCTCCCGCGCGGGCGCCAGCGCGTCCGTCTCTTCTGACCCCGCATCCCGCCTTGCGCGGCGCCCCGCCTCTGGTGCCCAATCCCGGCGGCGCGCGATCCAACGCGCACTCGCAACCGGACGATCTCATGAGCACACCCCGCCGCCGCTCCCGCGAAGCCGCCCTACAGGCCGAATTCGCGCGCAGCCATACCCAGGACGACATCGACCAGGTCGTGACGATTCTCGGCTCGGTCAGCGAGCCGGAACTCCGCCGCCAGGACGAGTTCTCCGTCCGCCTTCTGACGACCCTGGACCGTCACGAGGAGGAGATCGACGCGGCCATCGCGTCGGTCCTGAAGAAGTGGACCACCGACCGCCTCGGCGCCGCCGACCGGGCCATCATCCGTCTTGGCGCCGTCGAACTTCTCCACTTCGAGGACGTTCCCGTCAGTGTGGCCATCAACGAATACATCGAACTCGCCAAGCTGTACGGCGACACGGACTCGCCGCGGTTCGTGAACGGGGTCCTGGACGCGATTCGCAAGTCCTCCGCGAGAGGAGAACCCGCCGGTGGCCGTTCGTGAGCGCTACATCGCGCAACTCGTCAACCGTCCGGCGGAACACGGACTGGCGGAAGCCAAGTTCGTCCACATGCCCCACATCTCGGTCGGGCGCGCCGTGCGGCTGCGATGCCAGTACAAGTGCGCCCACACGCGCCAGTCGGACCTGACGCCGCCGCACTCGCCCACTGCGGCCGAAACGCGGGAAATCCTCGACGAATATCGTTACGGTCTGATGATCCGCCGCGAGGAGCCCTTCGGCGAGCGCGCACACGCGGACGTGTGGCGCGAGTTCACGGAGCTGGTGCTGGGCATCGAGGCCGAGTCCATGTCGCAGGGCTACCGGCGGGCGTTCGCTCTCGCCATCGGAACGTGCCTCCACATGCACCACGACGACTCGCTGCGGCCCTGCGAGTTCGGCGGCAAGGCCCGCCCCACGTTCGAGTCCGTCGGCATCGACATGAAGGAAACACTGGACATGATCCAGTGGCACGGCCTGCTCGCCCGCGAGGACGGCGAGCCGTTCCAGCTTCTCGCGCTGCTACTTCTGGAATAGCCTACGCCGCGCCGGCCTCGATCAGTCCGTGCCGCGCCGCGCCGAGGACGGCGTCCGCCTCGGGATCGATGATGGGATCGAGCGGAAGTCCGGATGCTTCGAGCAGCCGCAGAAACCGCGCGCGATACCGTTCGACGTGCACGAGGTTCCCCCCCCAAAGACCCAGAGGGACATTGCCATCCTCTTCCGTGAAGAGCTTGGGATACACCGGAACGAGAAGCTCCACGAGAGCGGCGGCCTCCGCATCCAGAATCGCCCCGGCGACGCCGTCGCCTGCGGCGTCCTGCTCCATGACGAACCGCGCGAGGTTCGCCACGTTCGCCTTCGTGCCGCGCTCGCCGTAGACGAACTGGAGAATCTGGCGCGGCTCCTCCAGACCGAGATGGGCCATGATGGCGCCGTGCAGCCCCGTCGCCCGGCCCCGGCCGTCCACCGCCCGCAGGATCGCCTTCATCGCCTCCATGCCGATGCGGTAGCCCGACCCCTCGTCCGCCAGCAGATGTCCCCAGCCGCCGGAACGGGCGGACTCGCCGGTGCGCTCGTTCCAGCCGAAGCAGATCGAACCCGTTCCCGCGATCAGCAGCAGGCCGTGCATCCTCTTCAGAACCGCGCGCATGGCCACGATGGCGTCGTTCACCATGACGATCTTCGTTTCCGGGCCGAGCACCGGCCGCAGGAACCCCTCGATGGTCGCGCGGTCGCCGGGGCTGTCGCATCCCGCCATGCCGAGACAGACGCAGGAGAGATCGACAGGCCGGACGCCGCTCTCGGCGCAAAGCGTGGAGAGCATGTCCTGGAGAGTCTGGCGAACCTCGTCGTGGGGAACGGCGTGGATGTTCGTCGATGGGGCGGTCGTGCGCGCGAGCTGGCGCTCGTCGTCGCGGAGCAGCAGCCCGAGTGTCTTGGTTCCACCGCCATCGATTCCGATGACGTGCGTGTGATTGGCCATGCTTTCCTCGCGTGAACGATCAGTGGATGTCGAAGCGGCTGACGGGAACGACGCCGCCCTCGCGGTCGATGCGAAACTCCATGCGACCGCCCTCCTGGGGCCGGGCGTGGATGACGTACTCCCGTTCGACGGTGCGGTTGTCGGGCGTCGAATAGGAAATGCGAATCGAGGAATCCGGCTCGATGTAGTACCTCTGTTTCGGCGACGCCTCGCCGGCGTTCAGGGCCGACGCCGCCAGCGGCGCCTGGCTCTCGTACTCCACCTGGACGTCGTAGATGGGGCGCTCGCCCAGGTTGACCACGGTGACGTCGAGCGCGCCCCTGGACATCCGCGGAGCTCCGCATGCGACGAGCAGCGACAGCGTCGTCCCGGCGATCAGCAGCAGTTGGAGGATTCTCATGGTTCGCTCTTTCGAATTCCCGAAGGGCGCGGATGGTGGGAAAGCCCCTCCCGGCGACGCAAGCCGAGAGCGCCCTATTTCGGGGCCGGACCCGTCGAGGCCCGGGGAATGATCTCGATGGGCAGCGTAAGGCGGACGGGCTCGGGCCGGTCCTCGCCGATCATCCGCAGAAGATGCTCCGCCGCGAGACGGCCTGTCTCCGCCATCGGCAGCCGACCGGTCGTCAACGGGGGCGTGGCCAGCTCCGAATGGGTCGATCCGTCGAACCCGGCGACCGACAGGTCCTCCGGAACGCGCCGTCCTGCGGTTCTGGCCGCCTCCAGCGCCCCCTGGGCCATCATGTCGTTCGCCGCGAAAATCGCCGTCACGCCCTTGTGGTCCCGCAGGATGTCCTCGGCGCACTTGCGACCGCCGCGAACCGTATAGTGCCCGACGAACTCGAGAGGTTCGCAGTCGGCGTCTTTCATGGCCGTCCGGTAGCCTTCTTCCCGCAGGGAATCCACCAACTCGCCCATGCCACCGCTGACGTAGGCGATCCGGCGGTGGCCCAGGCCCAGCAGGTGGTTCGTCATGTCAAGCGCGCCCTGGCGGTTGTCGGGCACGATATAGTTGTTCGCCGTGTCGTAGGGAAACGCGACGCAGATCGAGGGACGCTTCTCCCGGTTCAGTTCCGTGATGGTATTCGGGTCCTTGAAGGCGTCCCAGATCAGCAGACCGTCCGCCGAGTTGTTCCGAAGGATGATGCTCTGGCGGCCGCTCTTCTCGTACTCCGCATCGACGCCCTGGATCAGAATGCTGTAGCCGTGATCGCAGAGCGCCTCCTCCAGAGTGCTCAGGAACAGACCGATCGTCTCGTCGGAGAAGAAGGGCCCAGGGCTGTCGGGCCTGGTGCGAGGAACCATGAGGGCCGCGATGTAGCTCTTCCGCTCCTGAAGCCTGGCGTAGTGGATGTCGGGGAGAAACTTCAGCTCCTCGCACACTTCGCGAACGCGCTTCTGGGTCTCCTCGCTGATGGGGGCGGCCTTCTCCGGACCGCTCAGGACACGGGAAACGGTCGAGACGGAAACGCCCGCCCGCGCCGCGATGTCGCGCACCGTGATGCTGTTGCTTCCTTTGGGTGGCACGAATGACACCCTCCCGACAGGAGATGGTGCATGGTGGTAGCCGAAGCGTACGGCGGCAAGAGCGATTCCCGGGAGGCGCGGAAAAGCCGCCGGGCAGGGGCCCGGCGGCTCGGATTCGTTCGCAGGAAGGGCCCCGGCCCTACTCGTAGAGCGGCCAGTTGGAGGCGGAGCTGGGAGTCAGGTCCGTCACGATCAGGTTGTCGAACAGCATGAAGTTCCCGGTGTTGGCACCGTCGAAGGAGTCCTCGTGACTCAGCATCACTTTGCCGCCCGCCGAGAACGTGTCGTCGGGATCGTTGTACGTCGCGACAAGCGCGTCGTTCAGATAGAGAGAGACGACTCCGCCGACGTGGCTCATGCGCACTTCCGTCCAGGCGTAGCGGACGGCCTTGCCGGGAGTCGTCGTCTCGCCCGTCGGCCAGCCGTTCACGCCGTCGAAGATCGTCGTCGATCCCGCGTCGCGTCCGGTCGCGCCGTCGCCGGTCGGAGAGTCCGCCCATGTCAGGCCGGTCACGCCCGTCGTCGTGATTCCCCCTGCGGGATTGCCTTCGAAGAAGTGCCAGTCGGTCACGGTATCGATATCGCCGTGCGTCTTCATCCCGTAACCGTCCGAGGGAATGGAGTTGAAGAAGGTGTCGTAAAAGGGGACGAGAGTTCCCGACGTGGCGATCGCGAACGTCGGGTCTTCCGTCGATCCGCTGTTCTGGTCGTGCATGTAGTACACATCGACCTGCGCCTCGTAGTCGCCGGAGAAATCCGCTGTGGTGAAGATGACGACCGAGGAGCCCGTGCCCGTCAGGTTGACCGACGTGCGATAGCCCCTCGTCGCCGCCGCGCCGATGGGTGTGTTGGGCGCCTCGCCGACCAACTGGCCGAACACGCCGTCGCCCCCGGAACTGCCGGAGGCCGGAACCGCGTCGGCGCTGTAGTCGTAGCCGAATTCGGCCGTGAAGTCCGTGCTGGCGGCGCCGGTCGTGTCCGTACCGGCAGGCGCGGTGAACGTCGCCGAGGATCCGGCGGTGTCGAACGTCTCGATCAGCAACTGCGCGGAGGAACTCCCCGCAGCCAGAACACTCGCTGCAAGTGTCCCAAAGAATACGTTTCTGCCTGTCATGGGCATGCTCCTGAAATTGGAAGAACAGTCTCTGAATGGAGCCATGACAGCGGCTCCCCTCCGTTCTTGCAAGCAAAAATCCAGGCCTCAGCACGGAGCATGGGCAGAACGACGCCGGTTCACGCACGAACGGACAAGGCGCATACCGCTGATATTCAAGGGTTTGGGCGATGTGCGGAGGCGGGCACCGCTACCGCATGGTTCGCAGCGCCTTGTAGACGCGGTCGATCTGGCGAAGGTCGCCGAGAACCTGCTCGAGCTGCCCCAGATTCGCCACATCGACCTTGAAGACGAACGCGGCGATGCGGCGCTCCTGGTCGCTCTCCGTGATGCACGAGATGATCGGCACGTTGCGCATCGCGAACGCCTGACTGATTTCCGCCAGCAGCCCGGTGCGGTCGCCCGCCTCGACGCGTATCATGACGTTCTGGCGAAGGTCCGGCGTATCGTTCCACTTCGCCTGGACGATGCGTGCGGCGTCCTCCTCGTCCTCGCGCATTCGCACGATCGAGCGGCACTGCGACTTGTGGATGCTGATGCCGCGGCCGCGGGTAATGTATCCGACGATCTCGTCCCCGGGGATGGGAGCGCAGCAGTTGGCGATGCGGGACTGCATGTCCTCCACGCCCTCGACGGAGACGGGACTGGTGCCCGTGCGGCGGGAGAGCTTCGCCGGCTGCTCCTTCGGCGGGCGGCGCGCCTTCGACCAGTCGGGGTTCATGCGCGTCAGCGCCGCCAGCGGGCTGATGCTGCCGAAGCCGATTTCCGCCAGCAGGTCGTCGATCGTCTTCAGGCGGTAGGGCTCGAGAACCGACTCCATCGCCTTGTCGAGCTCCCCGCGCGAGACGTCGATGTGCCGCTCGGCAAGGAGCTTTTCCAGCTTCGTCCGCCCGTCGTTCACCCACGTCGTCATCTGCTGCGACTTCAGCCAGTGCTTGATCTTGCTGCGGGCGCGGCCCGTGACGACGACGTCGAGCCAGTCGCGGCTGGGGTGGCCCTGGTTGCTCTAGATGATCTCGACCGTGTCGCCGTGCTGGAGCTTGGTGCGAAGGTTGACGATCCGGCGGTTGACGCGCGCGCCGACGCACCGCTCGCCCACCTTCGTGTGAATGGCGAAGGCGAAGTCGATGGGCGTCGCGCCGGCGGGAAGCTCGATGACGTCGCCCTGCGGAGTGAAGCAGAGCACCACGTCCGCGAACACGTCGCGCTTGAGCGTGTCCAGCATGCTGGAGGAATCGCCCGGGTCCTGGATCCACTCGGAGAGCTGGCGCAGCCACTCCAGCTGCTTGTCCGAACCGGCGCTCGTGCGGCCGTCCTTGTACATCCAGTGCGCCGCGATTCCGTACTCCGCGACGTCGTGCATCTCGCGCGTGCGGATCTGGATTTCCGTCACGACGCCCCGGCATCCGACCACCGCGGTGTGAAGCGACTGGTAACCGTTGGCCTTCGGCGTTCCGATGTAGTCCTTGAAGCGGCCCGGCTTGGCGTGCCAGAGCCCGTGGATGGCCCCCAGGATGCCGTAGCACTCCGTCTTCGTGTCGCAGATGATCCTCAGCGCGCTGAGATCGAAGATCTCGTCGAAACCCAGGCCCGTCCGAATCATCTTCTCGTGGATCGACCAGAAGTGCTTCGAGCGCCCGCTGACTTCGATCCTGTCGTAGCCGACCGTCTTGAGGTAGTCCCGCAGCGTGTCGATCGACTCCTGGACGAACTCGTCGCGCTCGCGCCGCTTCAGCTCGATCGCGTCGGCAAGGCGGCGATACTCCACCGGGTGAAGCCACATCATCGCGAGGTCTTCCAGCTCGGACTTGATGAGCACCATGCCGAGACGGTTCGCCAGCGGCGCGTAGATATCCACCGATTCGCGGGAAATCGCCTCGCGGCGGTCCTCGGGAAGATGCCCCAGGGTCCGCATGTTGTGAAGCCGGTCGCAGAGCTTGATGATCAGGACGCGGATGTCGCGCGCCATCGCCAGGATGATCTTGCGCAGATTCTCGATCTGGTGGTCGCGGGAGGTGTCGAAGTGAATGCGCCCGATCTTGGTCACGCCCTCCACCAGGGAGGGCACCGGCTCGGGGTAGTCCCGTCGGAGTTCCTCGGTCGAGAGAAGCGTGTCCTCCAGGGCGTCGTGCAACAGACCCGCCGCGATGGTCGCGGGATCCATCTGCAATTCCTGCAGGAGCGTGGCCACCGCCAGGGGATGGGCGACGTAGGACTCGCCGGACTTCCGGACCTGTCCGGCATGAAGGCGGGAAGCGTCCTCGAACGCCCGCCGCACCAGCTCCCGCGACGTCCCGTCGTCGGGAATCGCGCCCAGAAGCGACTCGAAGCGTTCTTCGAGGGGGAGTCTCTCGATGGCGGAGGAAGACGACATTCCGGACCTGCGCTCTCTTTCCCGAACCGGGCGGCGGGCACTGGCTGCCGCTGTCGATTCTTGCACGCTACGTTCCCGCCCCACCGCCAAGCCTGTAAAGGACGATTTCCTTGCCGCGGGGGGTCGGCACGAGAAAGGATGCGTCCGCTTGATTCCCGCAGGCTTGCGCACCCGAGAGATTCCCTTGACCACGATCCCCTTCCAGACCCGCGCCGCCTGGCTCGGCCTCGACGGCCCCTCCCCGAAGGAGACCCTGGCCCGTCGCATCGACGAACTGGTCTCCGCCGGATACGACACGGTCGTCGTTCCGCTCCTCTCCCGGGGTGAGCTTCTGGCGGAACCCGCCACCCGCAAGAAGCACCGGGGCGAGCTCTCCGGACGGGCAGGAACCGCCCTGCGTCTCGCGACGGAGCGGGGCGATTGCGCCGTCTGGCTCGCGGTCGATCCTCTGACGGCAGGGCTCCCCGACGGCACCCTGGGCGGCCTTGCCCGGCACCACCGCGAGTGGCTCATGAGAAACACGGCGGGGCGGCGAAGCCCAATGGGACGCACCGGCCACGGCCCGCTCTTCTCGTGGATGAACATGGAGTGGAGGCGGTTCCTGGGCGAGGCCCTCGTCCGCATCGTCTGCCAGATGCCGCTAAGCGGCATCGTCGTAGACCTTCGCCCCTGGCCGGGACGGTCCGACGACGAAGCGGGCTGGTACTGCTGCTCGTTCGACAGCCAGGTGCGGGCGGAGCAGGCGCTGGGGCTGAACTTCGAGTTCCTGCTGGCGGAGGGCTCGCGCCACCAGATCGAGGCCTGGCAGTCCTGGGTGCGCGCCGAGATGAGAGCGTTCATCGAGTCGCTGATGGGCCGTACGCGCGTCTTTCGCAGCGACATCCGCTGGCGCCTGCTGCTCCCCCCCACCGATCCCCGCGAGCACGAGCAGTCTCCGTGGGTCGACTGGATCGCCGACGGGCTCGTATCGGAGATCGTTCTCTCCGACGGCGGCGAAGAGTGGCCTTTCGCGCGCCAGGCCGAAGCCATCGAAAGCCGTTCGGTCACGCGGCTGCTCTTTCACACTGCGGGAACGCCCGAAACCACCGACGCCGAACCGTGGCCCTTCGCGGGGCGGTTCGACCTGGAGCCCGTCGCCCCGGGAGACGCGGACCCGCGGCCCGTTCCCGCAGCGGATGCGTTCGAGCAGGCGATGCAACTCGCCGCGTCCATCGAGGAACGCATGGAGGAGAAGTCGCGCGGCAGACGATACGTGCGCCACGCGAGACGTACGGTCGAACGGATGACGATCACGCCGGAATCCTGCGAGGCGCTGCACAGGCGCGTGCGCGAACTCGAAGACGACGTATCGAACGGCCGATTCGGTTTCCAGGACAGCCACGCGAAGCTGATTCCCGACGCGCGGCTTTGCCTGCGGCTCCTGGGGTCGGTCATGCCGCCGCCGCCGGTCTACTGAGCGACGAGCGCCTCCAGCTCTTTCAGTTCCAGGTCCTCCGCGTAGCTGCGCCGCAGTTCCCGCGCCCTGGCGGCCAGTTCGCGCGCCTCTTCCGTTTCCCCGGCCTCCCAAAGCATCGTGGCCAGTCGCATCGTGTGGTGCGCGTCGAGAGGATGCAGCGAGACGGCTTCGCGCTGGAGGACGACAGCGGCTCCCGCGTCGTCGGACTGGCGCCATTTCCACATCGCGAGCCCCTCGACCGTGCGCGCCGACCACGGGTTCAGTTCCCGAGCCCGTTCGTATGACGAGACAGGGGACCGCCCCGACCGCCAAAGCAGTTCGCCCCGCGCGTGGTAGAGATCCGGATCGTCGGGTTGCCACTCGATGGCGCGCGCCGTGTGCGACATCGCCTCCCCGGCATCGCCGTCCGTCATGGCGTATTCGCCGAGAGTCCGGTTCCACTCCGCCATCATCGGTCGCATGACCGTGAACCACCATCCGGGCAGCGCCAGAACCGCCATGGCGATCAGCGTCGCGCCCCCCCCGCGACCCGGTACGGGGAACGAGCGCCCGCTCGTCGGCAGCATCGCGCAAAGCGCCAGCACGAGACAGAAGTCCAGCCAGACCTCCGTGAACTGGAACGTGAACTCGACGAGTCCGTGCAGCAGCGCCGTCAGCGCGGCCGTCGAAAGCGCGACGGCAAGAAGCCCCGTTTCGCCGGAGTCGCGCACGCTTCGAACACCTGCGACGATGCCGCCGCCGGCCGCCGCGAGAAACAGCAACAGCCCGATCGCGCCGGTGGCCGCGCCGAATTCCACGAACCAGTTGTGCGCGAGACGCGTTTCCTGGGAGTCCGGCACGCGGTGCGACGCGTAGAGAACCTCGAACGCCCCTGGACCGCGTCCCAGCAGCGGCGACTCGCCCCACATGGAAAGCCCTGCCTCCCAGTAGTGCGCGCGCTGCTGGAGCGTCGAGATACCGAGCCACCGCCGCTCGAAGTCCGTCTTGCCGTCCGACTCGCCGGCCGCTCCGCAAAGAAACAGCGCGAACAGTGTGGCAACGGCGGAGCGGCGGAGCAGGGCGCCTCTCCCGCCCAGCAGCACGGCGAACGTCACGACGGAAAACGCGACCGCCACCAGCGCCCCCCGCGAACCGGAGAGCGCGATGGCGACGACCATCGCCACCGCCGACGCGATCCACACCGCCCGCCAAACGGCCCGGCGCGCCATCGTCGCGAGTCCAAGCGAGACCGGGAGCGCGATCGCCATGAATCCGGCGAAGACGTTGGGCGAGCCGAACCGCCCCGAGGCCCGCCGCTCTTCGAGCGCGTGCAGCAGCCCCTCGAACTCGCCCGTCGCGTAGTACTCGCGGTTCGCCACCAGGTTCCCGATCTGCGTCCTGTAGGTTCCCGGCATTCCCGCCGGCCCAAGTGTCTGGTACACGCCGTGCAGCGCGCACAACCCGGCGAATCCCGCGAGCCACGCCGCGGCGATTCGCGTCAGCGACACGCGTTCCCCGTCCTCCGCTCCGGCAAGTACCGACACGAGGCCGAGAAAGAGCACCGCACCCTGCAACACGCGTCCGGTGTGTTCGCGCCCGAGAGCCGGCACCGGTGCGCCGTTCTGGCGAACGAACCACCACGATGCGAACAGGACCATCGCCGCGACGGAGACGACCGCCTCCGCGCGCACGGGCTTCCGTTCGCCATCGACGAGTCGGAGCAGCCCGCCACCCGCCAGAACGCACACCAGTCCAAGCGAAACGGCGATCCCGTGCAAAGGCCACGCCGCCTGGGGATTCCAGTGGGAAACCGTCAGCATCCCCAGCGACAGCAAGAGCAGAAGCCGCCGGGTGCGCACGATGTCTGGAGGAGCGGGAGCCGTCATGCGAGAACGCAAGCGCCGGCACGCCCGGCGTGGCTATTCGAAATCCGCAGACAGGTCCGCCGGGCCGTACCAGGCCGTCGGCACCTTTTCGTCGATACGGATGCGCGGGCGGTTCTTGGCCCACAACTGATCGCCCCAGTCGTAGTGCCACCACTCGCTGGGAAGGTTGCTGAACCCCTCGTCGATCATGGCGTTGAAGAGAATCCGCCGGTTGCGGCGGGCCTCGCGGGCGCTCGCGGAGCCGTCCTGGCGCAGCGGATGCTCGTAGTACTCCGTGTGGCTCAGGTCCGACGGATCGTCGAAGACGCCGCCCATATGGAGATGCTCGCCGTTGGAGCGGCGTCGAAGGGTCAGGTCCACGGCCGCCCCCGTGATGTGCGAAATCCACGTCGCGGGGTTCGTTCGGTCGTAGTTCGAGGGATCGGAGATGTACGGGGCGATGGACTCGCGGGCCTCGGCGGGATCGGCGATACCCTTCTCGCCCATGACGTACTCGAGCATCCAGTCGTAGATTCCCTGCTGGCACTCGGTCGTGCGGTAACCGTCCCAGAGATACACCTCCAGGCCCGCCGGTTCCAGGCGGTCGTTCACCCGGACCAGGCGGTCCGCCACGCTCCTGCGCAGCCAGACGTATCGCGGCGCGCCGGGAAGCGGGCGGTCGTAGGGAACGTTCATTCCGTCGGTGCGGGCGTAGTAGCTCTCCCCCGCCAAACCGCGGCGGTCGGCGCGCACCATCGGCTCCGAAGAGAGTTCGTGCGACGAATCGACGGGATACGCGCGGTACGACTTCCCGTCCGCCGCCGGGTTGTGGAACGGAACCGGGCGCGCGGTCAGCTCCGCGATGCGTGTCGTTTCGGCAAGGCCCATGGTCGGCTACAGAATCTGCTTTCGCAGACGGATTCGCTGGTGAAGTTCGCGGCGGCATTCCGGGCAGAGATAGAACCGCGTATCCTCGTGGACCTGCGCGGTGGCCTCCTCGACCTGTTCGTCCGTCATCCCCTCCATGGCGCGAATCAGGCGTTCCCACTCCTTCACGTTCGGGGCGGTGTCTTCGGGGGGGTCGGTGTCGCGAACGACGGGTTCGGCATACACCTCCAGCCGGGCGTAGTAGAGGATTTCCTCCTCGTCGACCCATCGGCCGCAGGAATCGCAAACGCGGTTTTCGGGATGAATGTGCATGGCTCGGTCCCGGCTCCAGCCTTCGTCGTCCACCTTCCCGCCGCCGCCCCCCGGATCAATCGTAATAGCCCTTGCCGGGCGGCGGTTCGCGCCAGCCAGCCCGCTTCTTCAACAGGCGGTCGATCTCGGCGAGAAGCTCCTCCGCGCCGACCGGCTTCTCCATGAACGCGTCCGCCATCGTTCCCAGCTTCCAGACCTGCGGGGAGATTTCCTCGTCGACGGTCGCCCCCGTCAGAACGATCACGGGGATCGTTTTGTGCGTTTCGTGGCTCTTGATTCTCTCGGTCAGATCGAGCCCGTTGAGACCTGGCATGACGAGGTCCGTCACGATCACGTCCGGCGGTTCGCTCTCGATGAGGGACCAGGCGTCGCGCCCGTTCGTCGCCCGCACGACGGTGTGGAGCTGCTGGAGCTGAAGCCGCAGAAGGTTCAGCACGTCTTCGTCGTCGTCGACGGTCAGCACACGGGCGGGCATGGGCGCTACTCTCCGATGAGCTTCAGCGGCGCGAAGCGAACCAGGAACTCCTGCCCGCGGCCGTCGTCGAATTCCACGTAGACCTGCTGCGCTCCGAACCGGCCGTGTGCCTCGGAAACCGTGCCCGTTCCCATGATCCGGTGCTCGACGCGGTCGCCCACGTTGAAGGACTTGCCGCCGCCCGCGCGCGGAACCGCCGGCCGCGACTTCGGAACGCCGCCGTACGCGCTGCCGTACGCGCGCCCGGGATACGCGCGGGGCGCGTATCCGTCCGTCGGGGGAAGCCCCCCGATGCCCATCGCGAGGCGGTCGCGGTCGGACATGATTTCCTCCGGCAGCTCCGCCAGAAACACGGACGGCTCCATCGACTCGTACGTTCCGTGGCGCATGCGGCGCATGGCGCGACTCAGGAAGAGCCTCTTTCGCGCGCGGGTCAGCGCCACGTAGAACAGGCGGCGCTCCTCCTCGAACTGCTCGGGATTGTCCAGCGTCCGGCTGTTGGGAAAGAGCCCGTTGTCCATTCCCACCACGAACACGTAGTCGAATTCCAGCCCCTTCGCGTTGTGAACCGTCATCAGGCTGACCTTTGGGCGGTCGTCCTTCTCCTCGCGCTGGCCGTCCAGCGCCATCGTTTCCAGGAACGACAGAAGCGAGTGGTCGTTCTCCGTCATCTCGAACTCGGAGACGACGTTCTCGAACTCCTCGACGTTCTCCAGCTTGCGCGCGCCGTCGATCGAC
>JAJFLJ010000074.1 GCA_021772755.1 Candidatus Sumerlaeota bacterium | reverse complement strand
GGCAGGTTCGGGCGGAGGAATTCGCATCGTCGCTCAACGCATCGAAGGGGGAGGACAGCTCGACGCCACGGGAGGATCCTATGCCTTCGGTCAGGGAAGTGTGGGACGCGTTCGGCTCGAAGCCGAAGACTATGCCTTCGTGGGAACCGTCAACCCTCTTGCGACGCAGAGCTTTCCGCGCCCCATCCTGTTTCCCGAGAGCGGCCCCAGCATTCGCCTCGTGACCGTCGATGGCGTGGACGTTGCCGAAGACCCGACGGGTTCCTTCGCGATGCCGGACGTGACGATCGACAACGGAGGGGAGGTGACGCTGGGACTCGAAGCGTCGAACATCCCGGTGGGAACGGTCATCGATCTGCGACTGGTCGGGGGCGAAGGCGCCAACATCGACGTCATGTCCACGCCGCTCGCGGGAACGTTCGACGATTCGACGGCGACGGCCGCGATCACGATTCCGACGGGCTTTTCGAGGTTCTACTTGACGGCCAGCTGGTAGCCGGCACCGAAGGGGTACTCCATGGACAAACGCTTCTTTCTTCTTCTCGTCGCCGGCTGCGTTCTGATGGCATCGAGTGGCCCGGCGCAATTCGACAGCGGTTCGGACGAGTCCGACGGTGCACTCGACATTGCCGGCGGACAGGGCACGATCGTGTTCGAACGCAACGGCCTCGACCCGGACGAGGACAGCGTTTTCCACTTCACGACGATCAATGTCGGCGCTGGAACGACGGTGGATATGACGGCGGATGCGCTCGGTGCGAGCCCGGTCACGTTTCTCGCGTCGGGCGATGTGACGATCGCGGGATCCATTCGGTTGAATGGCGAGATCGGCAAGTTGTCCGCATCGAACCCGGGCCGTATCCCGTCCCGTGGCGCGCCGGGGGGATTCGATGGGGGAATCTCTGCCGACACGAACGGACCGAACGAACCGACGGGAGGTCAGGGGCCAGGAGGCGGGCGCACGCCTTCGGAGCCGAACCGCGGGGGTGGGGGCGGCAATCACGCCGGAGGTGCGACGAATGGGGGAAATGGCGGGGGTGCGGGTTCGGCGGGTGGAGCCTATGGCAATGTGTTGATCCAGCCTCTGATGGGCGGTTCGGGCGGTGGTGGCGGGTCGGGCGTTGGGAACGATGCGGGCGGGGGTGGAGGGGCGTTTCTGGTCGCCTCGTCGGGCACTGTCACGATCGCGGGTGGGGTTCAGGCAAACGGTGGGAACTCAGGTGGTTTCTACGGAGGATGCGGCGCGGGCGGTGCCATTCGTATCGTGGCGAGCACGATCACGGGCGGCGGCAGTCTGAGTGCTGTTGGCGGGACAACCGGCGGGTTCGGCGGCAATGGAGGAACGGGGCGCATTCGTCTGGAGTCGGTCACGAACACGTTTACTGGCACGGTCAATCCGGTGGCGGCGATATCGTCGCCAAGGCCGCTGTTCTATCCGGAGAGCGGTCCGGTGATCAGGCTCGTGAGTGTCGATGGTGTCGCCGTGGCGGAAGACCCGACGGGTTCCTTCACGATGCCGGACGTGACGATCGACAACGGAGGGGAGGTGACGCTTGAAATCGAGGCTGCGAGTATTCCAGTGGGTACTGTGATCAGCCTGACGCTGACGAGCGACGAGGGTGGCGTGCAGGCGCTGACTTCGACACCGCTTGCGGGAACCTTCGACGACTCCACGGCGACGGCCTCGATCACGATCCCGACGGGGTTCTCGACGTTCTACATGACGGCCAGCTGGTAGCCATTTCGAAGTTGGAGAGTGAACATGCGAAGAAGCGGTGAAATCACAGGGTGCGTTTGCTCTCTTTTGCTGGCGGCGGCAGGGTTCGCCCAGTTCGACAGCGGATCGGACGGAACGGACGGCGCGCTGAGTATCGCCGGCGGACAGGGAACGGTCGCGTTCGAACTCGGCGGCCTCGATCCCGACGGTGATCGGGTCTTCCATTTCACCATGATCGACGTCGGTGCGGGAACGACGGTTGATCTGACCGTGGAGGAGCTCGGAACGAAGCCGGTGTATTTTCTCGCGTCGGGCGATGTGAACATCGAAGGAACGATTCGCCTCAATGGCGAGGATGGCGGACTGGTGACTGCCAATCCCGGGCGGGTGCCGGCGAAAGGCGGGCCCGGAGGATTCGATGGCGGAGTGTCGTCACTCAACGGTTCCGGAAATCTGTCGATTTCGGGGCAGGGTCCGGGCGGAGGGCTCGCGACGACTGTGGATTCCAAGGGCGGCGGCGGTGGTGGATATGGAAGCGCGGGAGGCCGTGGCGGACCATCCGGGACGGGTGCGTCGGGGGGAATGTCTTACGGCAACACCCAGATCCAGCCACTGATCGGTGGTTCGGGTGCGGGCGGGGGACGGTCGACTTCTTCAGTGGGAGATCCGGGCGGCGGCGGCGGGGCTTTGTTGATCGCTTCGTCGGGCACGGTGACGATCACGGGAGGAATCGAGGCGAACGGGGGTACTGGCAACGGCACGCAGGCGAGCGGAGGTTCGGGAGGCGCGATCCGGCTGGTTGCCAGCACGCTCACCGGGACCGGCTCGTTGCGTGTGGAGGGCGGTGGAGCCGGTACACATGGTGGCTTCGGCGGCGCAGGCCGGATTCGGCTGGAGGCCGTGACAAACAGCTTCTCTGGCACGTCCGTGCCTGAAGCCATCGTGTCCGCGCCGAAGCCGGTGTTCTATCCTGAGAGCGCACCGAGAGTGAAGCTGGTGCGCGTCGACGGCATCGATGTGGCTGTCGATCCGACGGGTTCGTTCGTCATGCCCGATGTGGTCATCAATAACGCGGAGGAAGTGACGCTGGAGATCGAGGCGTCGAACATCCCGGCAGGGACGGTGATCGAGCTCAGACTGAATGGCAACGAGGGTGAGTTTCAGACGTTGATGTCAACGCCGCTGGCCGGGACCATCGAGAGTTCCACGGCAACTGCGGCGGCGACGATTCCGAGTGGTTTCTCGACGTTCTTTCTGACGGCCAGCTGGTAGCCAACTCCTCCTTGCGCGGGCGCGGGGCGTGAGCCGACACTGCGGCAGCAGAAGTCGAGGAGTTGCCGCGTGCCCGTCGTCTACGATCCCAAGCCCGACAGTACCCCGCCGGAGCCCGCTGCGGCGGCGACGGGGTACCACCCCGGAAGTCTGACGCCGGAGCAGTTGCGGGCGCAGGGGCGTCGGCTGCCGCCCTGGATTCGGGGGCGCATCGCCGGCGGAGAGGGATACGCGAAGATTCGCAGTCTGGTGGACGACAAGCGTCTCAACACCGTGTGCGAGGAGGCCCAGTGCCCCAATCTGGGGGAATGCTGGAGCCGGGGCACGGCGACGTTCATGATTCTGGGCGACACCTGCACGCGGTCTTGCGGATTCTGCGCGGTCAAGACGGGGCGCCCCGGGACGCTGGACCTGGACGAGCCGCGCCGCGTGGCGGAATCGGTGCGCGCGATGGGGCTGAAGCACGCGGTGATCACGTCGGTGAACCGCGACGAGCTGAAGGACGGCGGCGCGGCGATCTTCGCCGAGACGATCGAACTGGTCCGCGACATGTCGCCGGGATGCCGCGTCGAGGTGCTGACGCCGGACTTCCTGGGCGAGGCGGAGGCGCTCGACACCGTGTTCAGCGCACGACCGGAGATCTTCAACCACAACATGGAGACGGTGCCGCGGCTCTACTCGACCGTGCGTCCGCAGGCGGTGTACGCGCGCTCGCTGCAGGTGCTCGAACGCGCGAAGGCGGCAGGACTGAAGACGAAGACGGGCATCATGGCGGGACTCGGCGAGACGCCGGAGGAGGTGCGCGAGGTCATGGAGGACCTGGTCGCCATCGGGTGCGACATCTTCACCATCGGCCAGTACCTGCAGCCCACGCAGCGGCACCTGCCCATCGTGCGGTTCGTGCATCCCGAGGAGTTCGCCGCGTTCAAGCGCTTCGGCGAGGAAATCGGCCTGGGACACGTGGAGGCGGGCCCGATGGTGCGGTCGTCCTACCACGCGGACGCGCAGAGCGAAGGCGTGATGGCCGGTTGAGGAACGAGCCGGCCGCGTGATCCCTCTTTTCGTACTCGGCGCCCTGATCGGCCTGATCTGGTTTCTCGGAACCGGGCGCTTCGGTCGCGCGCAGTCGCAGGCCTGGATCGACCGCTTGCGAAGCCATCCCCGGGTCTTCGCGTTTCTCGACCGGCATCACGGCAAGTTCCGCGCGTCGGTGCACTACTTCGAGTTCGGCGGAATGTTCCTGGCGCTGTACTGGTGCGCCGACGCCTGGTTCGGCGGTGGGGACTGGACGTGGCGGCCGCTCTGGGGGGTCGCGATCGCGTGCGGGTGCGCGCTGGCGGCACACCTGGACGAACTGCACCAGCTGAAATCGGGAACCCGCCAGTACCGCCGGGTGGATTTCCTGCACTCCTGCTGCGGAATCGCCATCGCCGCGCTGATCGTCTGCTGGCAGGGCGTGCTGCGCGGACGGTAAGGGCCGCAGCGGGCCGTTTTGGCAACTCCGGGGTTGCGCCGGAGAGGGGGCGGTTTCTGGCTTTGGCCCGCGCAAGCGATCCCCTCGAGTTCGCCGAAAGGTCGATACTGTGTCTGAAGCTCTTGTCATCGGTTCCGTCGCGCTGGACGACGTCGAAACCCCCCACGGACGGGCCACGGAGGCGCTTGGCGGCTCGGCCTGCTACGGCTCCGTCGCCGCGTCGTACTTCGTTCCGACCTCGCTGGTGGCGGTCGTCGGGCGCGACTTTCCGCCGGAATACCGCAAGCAGATCGAGAACCGCGGCATCGACACGACCGGTCTGCAGGAGATGGACGGCCGGACGTTCCGCTGGTCGGGCTACTACGAGCGCAACATGGCGGCCGCCCACACGAACACGACGGAGCTGAACGTCTTCGAGCACTTTCGCCCCGACCTGACCCCCGAGCAGCGCCGCAAGCCCTTCGTCTTCCTCGCCAATATCCATCCCGAACTCCAAGTGCACGCGCTGCGGCAGCTCGACAACCCGCAGCTGGTCGCGCTCGACACGATGAACCTCTGGATCGAGGTGACGAAGAAGGAGCTGCGGGAGGCGATCCGCTCGGTGACGCTTCTTCTGATGAACGAGGACGAGGCGCGCCAGTTCTGCGAAACACCGAACCTGATCGAAGCCGGGCACGCGCTGCTGGGCATGGGGCCGCGCTCGGTGGTCATCAAGAAGGGCGAGCACGGCGCGCTGGTCTTCCAGAAGGACCACTACCTGTCGATCCCCGCGTTTCCGGTGCGAAGCGTGAAGGACCCGACGGGCGCCGGCGACACGTTCGCGGGCAGCATGGTGGGCTACGCGGCGCGACTCGGGACGGCGACGGACGAGAACATCCGCCGCGCGGTCGTCATCGGCAGCATCATGGCCAGCTTTGTGGTGGAGGACTTCAGCCTGAAGCGCACGCTCGGCCTGCAGGCCGCCGAGATCGAGGGCCGCATCGGCCAGCTTCAGGCCATGATGACCGTCCCCCCCCTGGACCCCGCCACGTTCGTTCCCCACTTCGCCCCAGCGGTCTGACATCTTCGGAGCAATTCAATGAGCAAGCCTATGAACATCGCGCTCGTCGGTTTCGGCAACATCGGCACGGGCGTCGTCCGCCATCTCGCGGAATTCGGCGACACGATCGACGCGCGCCTTCCCAGGCCCATCGTCCTCAAGACGATCTGCGACATGGACCTCGACCGCGACCGCGGCGTCTCGACCGAAGGCATCGCGATGACCGACGACTACCGGACGATCGTGTCGGACCCGGACATCGAGGTCGTCATCGAGCTGGTTGGCGGAACGAAGATCGCCAACACGATCGTGCGCGCGGCGCTCGCGGCGGGCAAACACGTCGTGACGGCGAACAAGGCGCTCGTCGCGACGTACGGGGCCGAGTTGTTCGAGGCCGCCGCGAAGGGCGGCGCGACGCTGCTCTACGAGGCGAGCGTCGGCGCCGGCATCCCCATCATCCGCTCGCTCCAGACGGGGCTCCAGCCCGACCGGATCGATTCGCTCCACGGCATCCTGAACGGAACGTGCAACTACATCCTCTCGACGATGGAGGACAGGCCGGGCACGACGTTCGACGCGGTTCTGAAGGACGCGATGCGCCTGGGCTACGCGGAGCCGGACCCGACCCTCGACATCGAGGGCAACGACACGGCGCACAAGCTGGCGATTCTCGGGTCGCTGGTCTTCGGCGCGGACCTGCGGGACACCGACGTCGTCCTCCAGGGCATCACGCGCATCCGGCCCGTCGATTTCGAGCACGCCGGGAAGACGGGGCAGACGATCAAGCTGCTGGCGACGGCCACGCGCGACGGCTCCGGAGCGCCGGCGCTTTCCGTCTGGCCGGCGTTCGTCCCCCTCAACCATCCGGTCGGACGGGTTCGCGGAGTCGTGAACACGGTTTGGGTGGAGGGCGAGCCGATCGGGGCGACGATGTACTCGGGCCCCGGCGCGGGCCAGGGCTCGACCTCCAGCGGTATCCTGAGCGACGTGATGCTGATCGCCCAGGGCGGCGATGTGCAGACGCTTAGACAACTGAATCCACTCGGTTTCCGACCCGCCGACGGTTCGGCGGGCAAGTCTGCAGTCACCCATCCCGGGCGCTATCTGCGAGTCAGCTGCGCCGATCCGGATGCCGTGCTGAACGGACTGGGGGCGAAAGCTCTCGCCCGCTGGGACGATGCCGTCGCCATCGAGGCGCCCGCCCAGAGTGGGGCCGAACGCGAGGAATTCCTTGGCAAGCTGGGCACTCTCGGAATAGCTGAAGAGAGTGTCTGCGAAATTCGCTACGCGCTTCAGCCGGAATAGGCGGAAGCACCGGGGGTTTGGCCATGAGCAGCGGCATTACCACGATTCTTCTCGGCCTTGCCGAGCAAATGTACGAGGATGTCCGGTTCATTACCGAGCACAGCCCGACGCAGGTCGTCGACGACGACACGGCGCGGATGTTCAACAGCCTTCTGGCGGAGGTTCGGGTGAACGCGCCGGGCGTCGTGGCCGTCGTCAAGTTCGGCGACATGAGCCCCCGCACGCTGAAGTACAAGGACGCGCTGGTCGTCGTCGGACAGCTGAGGACGATGCTGCGCATCTCGACGCAGACGGACGTCTCGCGGATCGCGCGGGAATCGATGCGCCGCGTCATGGAGAACGAATCGCTCGACGAGTCGCTCGACGAGGAGGAAAGCCCGTCTTCCTCCGCGCGGACGTCGCGCGACACCGTGCCCTCCAGCGACCGCGTGGTTCACGATCCCGAACTCTACGGGACGGCGCCCGTCGTCACGAATCCGGACGGCACCGTGCCCTTCGCGCTCGACGACGGAGGAGACGCGACGGACGCCTTCAGCGACGATTCCGCCACCGGAGCCAGTTCGCTGCGGGACGAGAGCGACCCGGACTACCGCGCGAAGAAGGTCGGCGAAAAGGGGCGCGTCCAGCAGACGTTTCCGCTGAGAGACCGCTAAGCCGCCACGAAGAAGCCCCTCCCCCGCCACCACCCGCCTGCATCCTTCCGCCTTGAATCGGGAGGGCGTCCAGGGTTGGGTTGGCGGCGGAGACCGCGATGACGAGCGCCCCGACAGCCACGAAGCCGAAGATTCTGGTCGCCATGAGCGGTGGCGTCGATTCGTCCCTGGTGGGGGCCATGCTGGCCGCCGAGGGGCACGAGATCGTCGGCGTGAACATGCGGACGCACCGGCTCTCGCCGGAGGAAAAGGCCCTGGGCGCACAGATCAAGACGTGTTGCTCGCCGGTGGACGCGAAGGACGCGCGTTCCTGCGCCGACCGCGGGCGGTTTCCGTTCTATGTGCTCGACGTCGAACCGACGTTCGAGCGCGACGTGATCGATCCGTTCGTCCGCGCCTACATGAGCGGACGCACGCCGAATCCGTGCGTCCTCTGCAACAACCACGTGAAGCTCGGCCTGCTGCTGGAGAAGGCGCGCCTGTACGGCTGCGACCTGGTGGCGACGGGGCACTTCGCCATCAAGGAGCGCCATCCGGAAACGGGGCGCTGGACGATGCGCCGCGCGAAGGACCGCAACAAGGACCAGACGTACTATCTGTACGGGCTGACGCAGGAACAGCTCGCGGTGATCGAGTTTCCCCTGGGCGGGTTCACGAAGGACGAGGTGCGCGAACGAGCGCGCGAGCTGGGGCTGCCGGTGGCGAACAAGCCGGAGAGCCAGGAAATCTGCTTCATTCCCGACAACGACTACCGGCGTTTCCTGCGCGAGCGGTTCGCCGCACAGAGCACCGACATGCCGACCGGGCGGTTCGTTTCGACGACGGGCAGGGACCTGGGTGCGCACGAGGGCATCGCGTACTATACCGTGGGCCAGCGGCGCGGTCTCGGCATCGCGACGGGCAGCCCGCTCTTCGTCGTGCATATCGACACGGAGTCGAACAACGTGGTGGTGGGCCCGCGCGAATCGCTGATGACCGAGGGGCTGGAGGCGGACGGGCTGAACTGGATGGGGCTGGCGGGAATCGGGGGGCCGCTGCGCGCGCGCGTGCAGATCCGGTACCGCCACCCGCCGCAGTGGGCGACGATCGAGCCGGCCGGCGACGATGCGGTTCGGGTGCGGTTCGACGAACCGGTGCAGGCCGTGTCGCCGGGTCAGGCGACGGTGTTCTACGACGCGGAGGACCGCGTGCTGGGCGGAGGCTGGATCGCGCGCGACATCGGGCGGGGCGAACCGCCCGCACCCAGCGCATGACGGTTCGCATCCATCGCCGGCCTGCGGCGATTCGCGAACACGCCTGGCGCGAGATCGACCGCCGGTGGTCGCTGCCGGTTCTCTCCAACGTCGTCGACTACGGCGGAGAGGGCGACGGTCCGGTTCGCATTCCCGACAAGCAGCTCTTCGAGAACCGTCAGGCGTGGCGCCACGAAACGGAGCGCGTGCTGGAGGTGGTGGGGAAAGCGCGCGATCCGCGCGAACTGGCGAAGATGCTGTTTCGCGACGGAGCGGACCGCTGCGAGACGGCCTTCGATCTGCCGGCGGTAACGATGGGTCTGCTGAACCGCTGGGAGGAAACGCTCGATCCCGCGCGCGACGGCCACGGCCGCTGGCAGCTGAAGAACAGCGTCCTGAGCGGGAACGGTCTCGTCTCGCGGCCGGTTGCGGACTGGATCGCGCTGGCCATCGAGCACGTCGTCCGGCGCGAAACGAAGACGCACGACGACGTGGACCGCTCGTGGAAGTCGAAGTCGTGGGCGGTCGCGCTGACGTGGGACATCGACTCGGCGGGAATGTACCGGGGGGGCGGGTGGCTGCGGTCGGTGCGCCGCGCGACGGCCGAACGCAATCCCGCCGCCGCGCTGCGGTGTCTCGCCGAGGGGCCGCTGTGCGCGCTGGGACTGGCGCGCGATCCGCACGACAATCTGGACGAGCTCGGGGACGAACTCGGCCGCGAGGGGATCGCCGGCACGTTCTTCGTCCAGGCGGTGCGGGCCGCCAGGCTCGACGACTATTCGCTGCGGCACGATGCGCGGCTCGTGCGGGGGGTCCGTCGCCTGCGCGAGCGCGGCCACGAAGTCGGTCTGCACGGAAGCTATGCGACCTGCGACCGCGACGGGGCCTTTCTCGGCAGGCAGCGCGACATCGCGCGCGAACTGATCGGCGGTCCGATGCGCCTGCACCGCGCGCACTATCTGCGCACGAAGGGGCCCGGCGACGCGCTTCTCTGCGCGAAGTCGGGTATCGCGATCGACTGCACGCCCGGGTTTTCGGAGCACGAGGGCTTTCGCCTGGGCACGGCGCATCCCGTTCAGCCGTGGGACGATTCGGCGGAGGCGCCGCTGCCGCTCGTGGTGGTGCCGCTGCACGCGATGGACGTCACGCTGAAGCATCACCGGCGGCTTTCGCCGGACGGGGCGCTGGAGGCGATCGGGCGCGTCCTCGACCGGACGCGGGAGGTCAACGGCCTGGCGACGATTCTCTGGCACCCGCACAATCTGGAGCCGCGGTTCTGGAAGGGATGGGATCGCGTGCCGTTCGAGGCGATGCGCCTCGCAAGGGAGCGCGGCGCGGCCACGGGGACGATCGGCGAGCTGGCGGGCGAACTATAGCGCCGGCAGCTCGTCCGCGAAGAAGTGCTTCCGGCAGACGGGAACGTAGCTCTCGTTGCCGCCGATGAGAACCTGCTCGCCCTCGCGCACGGGCTGTCCGTTCTGGACGCGCATGTTGAACAGCGCCTTGCGGTTGCAGTACCAGCAGACGGTCTTCACCTCCTCGACCTTGTCGGCGTAGCAGAGGAGCGCCTCGCTTCCCGGGAAGAGATGCGCCTGGAAGTCCGTCTTCAGTCCGTAGCAGATGACCGGGACGTTGAGTTCGTCCGCGATGCGGCACATCTGGAGAACGTGGGCGCGGTTGACGAACTGGGCCTCGTCCACCAGCACGCAGTGCAGCGGCCTGTGTGCGGCGGTCTCCTCGAAGATATCGAGGGTGTCGTCGATGGCGATGGCGTCGCGCGAGGGGCCGATGCGCGACGTGATGCGCCCGACGCCGTACCGGTCGTCGATGCGGTGGGTGAAGAGCAGGACGCGTTTGCCCTGCTCCTCGTAGTTGTTGGCGATCTTCAGGACCTCGATGGACTTGCCGGCGTTCATCGTGGAGTAGCGGAAGTAGAGTTGGGCCATGGGCGGGTAAGGGGGCGCTGGAAGTTGAGTAGGGTTGATCGTTGATGGTTGTTGGTTGATCGTTGATAGTTGTTCGTTGATCGTTGTTCGTTGCGAGTCATTGGCTGTGGTCTGTGGGTTGTCCACTGTTGGCCAACTCCCGACACCTAACACCTGATACCTGACCCCTAATACCTGATAGCCGATAGCGGTATTCGCTATTCCTCGTTCATCTCGACGCCGACGTTGGAGAGCGCGTCGGCGAGTTGGTTCTGCTCGCGCGGGACGGAGTGGATCTCGAAGAAGTCCAGGCGCTTGCGCAGATCGACGGCCTTCTTGACGAAGGGAAGCAACGACCGCGTCTTGACGGCGAAGTCGCCGGTCAGCTGGCCCGCCATCAGGCGACTGTCGGTGAAGACGGTGAGCCGCCGCAGACCGTGGCGCAACGCCTCTTCGAGCGCCGCGATCAGCGCCTGGTACTCCGCTTCGTTGTTGGTGACGGTGCCGAGGGGGCGGGCGATCTGGTGAAGCACGTTGCCGCCGCCATCCATGAAGGCCGCACCGATTCCGCCGGGGCCGGGGTTGCCCCTGCTGGCGCCGTCGACGTGGACCTTGACCGCCGTGGCGGCAGCGAAACGCGCGCGGACCTCGTCGTCGGAGAGCTCCTCGATTTCGACCTTCGCCGTGGAGGACTTCGCTCCGCCGTCGTCGGGATGCCGGGCCTGGTCCTCGAGATCGTGCAGAAGATCGACGAGTTCGCCGACGCGCGCGGGGTCGGCCGGCCGGTCGCCGCGCAGCATTTCGCGCAGCATCGTCGAGAGCGGAACTTCCGGAGCGCCGGCGTCGGACGACTTGCGGCCAAGAAGAAGCCACGACAACTTGCGGCGCTGGGACTTCGAGAGGCGAATCACGAATCGCTCTCGCTGAGGCGCTTGACCGGCTCCTTGAAGAGCATTTCGTGGGCTTCGCGCAGGTGCGGGACGATGCGGTCCGCATGGGGCGCTCCGGCGATGGCGGACGCGAACGCCGGTTCGTCCAGGTGGGAGACGTTGGCGCCGGGAAACCAGTGACCGGCGTTTCCCAGCAGGTTGTAGCGCATCTCCCCGTATTCCTTCATGCCGAAGGCGCGCACGAGCGCGTGCAGCCAGAGGACGATCTGCGCGTTCACGTTGCCGGGAACGTGGCGATAGTCCGGAACCCCCTCGTCGAACGCCCGCCAGTAGCCGTCGCCGAACTCGCGCGCCATCGCGTCGTCGAGACGGGCGCAGATCTCCGGCACGAGTTCCCCGCGCCGGTCCCACCACTTTTCGACGGCTTCGACGTGCAGATCGAAGTCGCCCGGCCGCGCGGCGCCGAGACTGAGCGTGTGCACGTCGTCGTTCATCAGGCAGAAGAGATCGTTGAAGACGATGGGATGCAGGGGCTTCGTCAGTTCGACGAGTCTGTCGGGTGGCTTGTAGAGCATGCCGCCCTTGTCGGAAGGACTGATGATGAAGAGCCCCATGTCGCGGCGCGCGGCGATTTCGATGGAGGGCAGGTTCTTCTGGTAGATCCAGTACCAGTGCAGATTGACGTAGTCGAAACCGCCCTCCCCGTCGTCGTAGCCGACGATCTTCGGGAGCAGTTCGGGAATGGCATGGGTGGAGAAGCCGATGTGGCGGAGCAGGCCCTCGGCCTTGAGCTTGCGCGCCCTCTCCAGGCAGCCCCCGGGGCGCACCGCCATATCGAGGAGTTCCTCGTTGTTGATGCCGTGGATGGCGAAGAGATCGACGTGGTCGAGTCGGAGCCGTTCGAGGGATTCGCGAACGTTGTCCTCGAAGGTCTGGGGGTTCTCCTCGGGTGCGACCTTGGTCTGGACGACGATTTCGTCGCGGGGGAATCGCGGGAGAATCACGCCGAGCTGGCGCTCGCTGCTGCCGTATCCGCGGGCCGTCTCGATGTGGTTGATGCCGAGTTCGACGGACCGGCGGATCGTGTTCTCCAGGTTCTCCTGGTTCTCGGCGGGGACCTGGTCGAGGGGACAGTCCTTCCAGTGGTGCTGGTAGCGCATGCCGCCGCAGGAGAACACGGGCATGCGGATTTCCGTTCTGCCGAACCGTCGATAGAGCATTCGTTTCCGCCTGGGTGGGGCATCGGTCACGCTTGCGGAAGCGGAGACGCGGGGGGACGACGGGGCAAGGATTGAACGGAAAAAAGGCCGCGACGGGTTTCCGTCGCGGCCGGGGAAAGCTCGGAGGCCGGGATCGCGCTCAGGCGCGTTCGACGTATTCGCCGGTCTCGGTGTTGACGACGACCTTGTCGCCGACCTTGACGAAGGGCGGAACCTGGATCACCACGCCGGTTTCGAGGGTGGCGTCCTTGGTGATCTGCGTCGATGTGTTGCCGCGCACGGCGTCGATGGTGTCGGTGACCTCGAAGACGAGCTTGGCGGGAAGCTCGATGCTCATGGGCTTGCCCTCGAAGAAGGAGCCGATGACTTCGGTGTCGGGCTGCATGAAGCGGGTGGCCATGCCGAGTTCGTCGCTGGTGAGCATGAACTGGTCGTAGGAGCCCAGGTCCATGAAGTGGTAGCCGTCGTCGTCGCTGTAGAGGTAGGTGCAGTTGCGGCGCTCGAAGTTGGCGGTCTGGAGCATTTCGCCGATCTTCCACGTCTTTTCCAGCATGCGGCCGTCGCGCAGGCTGCGAATCTTGCACTTCACGAAGGCCTGGCCCTTGCCGGGCTTGGTGTGGGCGAACTCGACGACGCTCCAGACGGAGCCTTCGATCAGCAGCTTGGTTCCTGGCCGCACCTTCGCGGGTTCGATCGGTGTCATAGGAATTTCCCGGGTGAATTCCGGTGGGGGGCGCGTTCGCCCCGCTCCGGGCGGCGAAGGGATAACGAACTGGCGCGGCGGGCTGTCAAGACAAGAGGCGAGCGGCGCTTGTGGAAGATTGGTGGCAGGGGAGGGATTCGAACCCTCGACCTTGGGGTTATGAGTCCCACGCTCTAACCGACTGAGCTACCCTGCCGAACTCGAAAACGGCCCCCGTTGGGAGCGGGGGCCGATGGTTTCCGATGGTAGCGGGGGCCGGATTCGAACCGACGACCTTTGGGTTATGAGCCCAACGAGCTACCAGCTGCTCCACCCCGCGACATGACCCTTCTTGCGAAGGGGAGGAATAGGTAGTGATTCGAGGGTGGCGTGTCAAGCCCGGGATTGGGGTTATTTTTATCGCTTCGCGATCCGCCGGGGCCTCTTGCGCTTGACCGGTGAGGGGCAGGGGCAGAGCGTCTCGCCACCCCGAGAGCGCCCGAAATCCCCCGGCGGCTCTCCGAACCGAAAGGACCACCTGTCATGCCAATGGTAACGATGCGCCAGCTTCTCGAGGAGGCCGCAAAGGGCGGCTACGGAATCGGCGCCTTCAACGTGAACAACATGGAGCAGATCCAGGCGATCATGCGCGCGGCCGAGGAGCTCGACGCCCCCGTCATCATCCAGGCCAGCCGCGGCGCGCTCCAGTACAGCGAACTGATCTACCTCAAGAAGCTCATGGAAGCCGCCGTCGAGCGCCACCCCGGCGTGAAGGTCGCCCTTCATCTGGACCACGGCAACTCGCCGGAGACCTGCAAGCAGGCCATCGACCTGGGCTTTACGTCGGTGATGATGGACGGTTCGCTGATGGCGGACGGCAAGACCATCGGCAGCTACGAGTACAACGTCGAGGTCACGGCGGAAGTCGTCGAGATGGCGCACAAGCACGGCGTCAGCGTCGAAGGCGAGCTGGGCGCGCTGGGCGGCATCGAGGACGGGCACGGCGCGGGACTGGCCGTGGACGACGAGGAGCACCTGACCGATCCCGAGCAGGCCGTCGATTTCGTGAAGAAGACGGGCATCGACTGCCTGGCGCTGGCCATCGGCACGAGCCACGGCGCGTACAAGACGCTGCGCTACGACAAGGACGGCAACGCGCTGCCGCCGAGCCTGGCGCTCGACCGCATCGAGAAGATCGAGTCGAACCTGGCCGCTGCGGGATACCCCGCCTTCCCCCTGGTCATGCACGGCAGCTCTTCGGTGCCGGGCGAACTGGTCGATGTCGTCAACAAGTACGGCGGCAAGATGAAGAAGACGATGGGCGTTCCCATGTCGGACATCCGATTCGGCATCGAGCGCGGCGTGCGGAAGATCAACGTCGATACGGACGGCCGCATCGCGATGACCGGCGCGGTTCGCAAGGTGCTCATGGAGTCGCCCGAGAAGTTCGATCCGCGCGACTGGCTGAAGCCCGCCCGCGAAGCCCTCTACGAGCTGATCAAGGGCAAGATGAAGGACTTCGGCCAGGCTGGCCACGGCAGCGAGTACGAGGCTGTTTCGCTTTCCGAAATGGCGAAGCGCTACGAGGCGGAGAAGGCTGCGGTCTGAACACATCCCGGCCAAGGGAGGCCTCTCGAAGATGCGTCACCTCACCATGAGCGGAACGGCGGCTGCGGCAATTTGCGCGGCCGCCTTTTTCTCGGTCGCGGAAGCCGCGATCGAGCAAGTCGTCGTGACCGGCGCCGAATCGACCGAGGACACGACGCTCTACCAGAACGCCGCCGACGAGAACGCCGGCGGCTGGCAGGCCGTGGCGTCCGGCTCGACGCTCGCGGGATTCCCCCGCCGCACGCTGATTCGGTTCGATCTCGATGTCGTGCCTTCCGGTTCGACGGTCTCTTCGGCCCAACTCGATCTGCGCCTCGCCATCGCCGCCGCTGCCGGTAGCGAGGAAACCACGCTGACGCTTCACCGCGTCACGTCGGACTGGGCCGAAGGCACCGGTCTTGCGGGTCTGGCGCCAATGGGCGGCGGAGGCCAGGGGGGCGACGTTCTCCAGGGCACCGCATGCTGGAGCGCGGGGTTTCTTGGAACCTCCGCGTGGACGACGCCGGGCGGGGACTTCGTGGAGACGCCGAGCGCCGCGACACTCGTCACACTGGGGGTCGGCGAGGACTTCGCCTGGACCGGCGAGAACCTTGTCGCGGACGTTCAGGCGATGATCGACGGGACCGCGCCGAACTACGGATGGATTCTGGTGGAGGAACCCGACTCGGCGGGCTCGGGTCGCGCGTTTCTCTCGTCGGAGGCTCCGGCCAATCTGGGGCCGGCACCTCGCTTGACGATCGGTTTCGAGCCGACACCCGTGCCGACGGAATCGTATTGGATACTGAACTGACGACGCGCCTTTCCGCGCCGGGGAATCCATGAGTCTCACGACGCTTCTCACTTCCATCTTCTCCGAAGCCTTCGTCCGCCAGGGCGCCGACGCGTCATTGGGCACCGTCGTGGTTTCGCGAAAGCCGGAAGTCGCGCAGTTCCAGTGCAACGGCGCGATGGCTGCGGCGAAGGCTCTCGGAAAGAACCCCCGGGAGATCGCGGAAGCGGTGGTCGCCGATCTTTCGGACCGGACCGAGTTCGAAGAGCTCTCCGTCGCCGGTCCGGGGTTCGTCAACATTCGCCTGGCCGACGCGTTCATCGCGGAACATACGCGGGCGACCGCTGCGGACGACCGGTTCGGGATTCCCCGAGTCCCGGAACCCCGGACGCTCGTCGTGGACTACGGCGGCCCGAACGTCGCCAAGCCCATGCACGTCGGGCACCTTCGGTCGTCGATCATCGGCGACTCCATCATCCGCATTCTTCGCTTCGCCGGTCACGATGTCAAAGGCGACATCCACATGGGCGACTGGGGTCTGCAGATGGGAATGGTGATCGTGGAAACGGAGCGGCGCATGCCCGGGCTTCCGTACTTCGATCCCCGCTTCGCGGGGGAATACCCCGCCGGTTCGCCCGTCACGATGGACGATCTCCAGGAGATGTATCCGGCGATCAGCAGGGAATGCAAAGAGGACACCGGGCTGCTGGCGCGCTGCCAGAAGGCGACCGTGGAACTGCAGACCGGACGGCGCGGATACGTGGCGCTCTGGCGGCACTTCGTCGCCGTGTCGATGGAGGCAATGAAGGCGGATTTCCACCGGCTGGGGGTGGACTTCGATCTCTGGTTCGGCGAGAGTTCGTACGAAGCCGCCATCCCGCCGATGGTGGAGCGCATCCGGGCGGAGGGCCATGCGCGGCTCGACGACGGCGCGTGGATCGTCGATGTCGCGCGCGAGGACGACAACAAGCCCATGCCTCCGGTGATGCTGATCAACAGCCAGGGCGGCACGGGGTACCACACGACGGATCTCGCGACGATCGAGCAGCGCGTCGGCGCGTTCTCCGCCGACGGAATCCTCTACGTCGTCGACAAGCGGCAGAGCCTGCACTTCGAGCAGGTCTTTCGCGCCGCGCGCAAGACGGGCATCGCGCCGGAACGCGTCGCTCTCGAGCATCTTCCCTTCGGCACGATGAACGGCAAGGACGGCAAGCCGTTCAAGACGCGGGCCGGGGGCGTCATGCGCCTGAACGAACTCATCGCGATGATGACGGAGGAGGCCGGCAAGCGCATGCTGGAGGCCGGCGTCGCGCAGGACTATCCGGACGCCGAACGGAGGGAGATCGCGGAGAAGGTCGGAATGGCGGCGCTGCGCTATGCGGACCTTATGAACGTGCGGAGCGCGGACTACGTGTTCGACGTCGAGCGATTCACGCAGTTCGAGGGGCGCACGGGCGCGTATCTTCTCTACGCGGCGGTGCGCATCAAGTCGATCCTGCGCAAGGCGGCGGATGCGGGACTGGCGGCGGGCGACATCGCGGAACCGGCGACGGCGTCGGAACGCGACCTGATGCTGAAGCTCTCCGCGATGCCCGACGCGCTCGGGGACGCCGTTCGCGAGCGCATGCCGCACCACGTCTGCGGCTACGCATTCGATCTCGGCCAGGCGTTCAGCCGCTTCTACAACGACTGCCACATCATGTCGGAGCCGGACGGCGCCCGCCAGGCGTCGTGGCTCGGACTCTGCGATCTCGTTCTGCGGGAGATGGAGTTCCTGCTGGGGCTGCTGGGCATCGAAACGCCGGAACGCATGTAGACATGGCCACGAAGACCTCGCCGGCGACGGAAGTGCGGGAGGGCGTCTCGGAACGGCAGGCGCCGGGCGAGGGCTGGGCCGTGGTTCTCCACAACGACGATCACAACGACATGCTCCACGTCGCGGCCCTGATCGTCCGCGCGACGGGTTTTTCTCTCGAGCGCGCGTGGGAGATCATGATGACCGCGCACACCGAGGGAAAGGCGATCGTGACGATCACGGACAAGCCGAAGGCGGAGGCCATCGCGTCGGTTCTCGAGTCCGGCGGACTGACCGTCGATCTGAAGCCGATGGGATGACGCGACCGCGTTGAGGTTGACGACGGTGTCGCGGCGCACGACGCTTCACCCGGCTGCGAAAGCGCGGCCGGAAACCGTTCGAGAGTCAGTCCGTTGTCCATCGGCACCGTTCCAGTCTTCCCGCTCCCCGGTCTCGTTCTGTTTCCGCGCACGTTCCTTCCGCTCCACGTCTACGAGTCGCGCTACGTCCGCATGGTGGCGACGGCCCTGAAAGGCGATCGCCGCATCGCGACGGCGAATCTGAAGAAGGGGTGGGACAGGGACCGCACGGGCCGCCCGCCCATCTTTCGCACGATCACCGTCGCGCGGATTCTGAATGCCGACGAGCTGCCCGGAAACCGCTACGACATTCTGCTGGAAGGCATGGAACGCGCCGAGGTCCTGGACGAGCTGCCGGGCAAGCCCTGGCGCATCGCGAAGTACCGGCCCCTCGTCGAGGACCTGCCCCCTTCGGTGCGCGACTCCGTGCAGGAATCGACGCAGGAGATGATCGCGATGGCGGAACGCCTCGCCCGGCGCCGCCCCCAGCTGCGGAACTGCCTGACGAATCTGGAAAACACCCTGCGCCATCCCGGCATCATCGCCGACCGCATCGCGTCGGCCCTGGTGAAGGAGGTCTACGACCGGCAGAGTCTGCTGGACGAGTCCTCTGTTCGCCGGCGCGTCGAACTGGTGAACGTACAGCTTCGCTCGCTGCTGGACGCGGTGCCCGGCGGACCGGTCTGAGGAAGGGTTGACTTCCCCCGGTCCCGGCGGCTGATGCTCTCCGCTTCATTCTGCGGGGACGTCCCGCCCATCGCGTGCCACTCTCTATGACCCAGATCGCCCCGTTTCTCAAGCCCGGGAAGGATGCCCCGGACGCCGCATCCCCGAGCGATGGCGTCGAGCGCAACGCGCTGAACCAGCCGCGGCTTCCGCTCGCGGGATTCTGGCGGCGGATCGGCGCGGTCGTCTTCGATCTCATCCTGCTCTACTTCGTCGCGCGACTCGCCGGGAGCCTGTTCAGCGACCAGCTCCTGAAGCTCGGCCAGTGGAGCGGACTCTTCGGCCTCGCGGTCACGGCTCTTTATTTCGCCCTGGGCAACGGACCGGTCGGCAAGGGCCGCACCGTGGGCAAGCTGCTGACGGGCATCCGCACGACGACGCTGGACGGCGGCACACCGGGCTTCGGCCAGGCTCTCGCACGCTTCGCGATTCTCTATTCCGGCGTTCTCTACGCGGCGATCGCGATTCCGCTGATGAAGCGCCCCGACGAGTTCTCGACGTGGTACTCCGTGCAGTGGGCGATTCCCCCGATGACTCTGTTTGCGATGCTCGTCGCGAACATCTTCGCCGTGGTGTTCAATCCCTTCAAGCAGACGCTGCACGACCACGCGGCCCGCACGCTGGTGCGCCCGCTGAACGCCCCGACGATGTCGCTCGAGGAAATCGGCGGGATCGTGGGCGGGAACTGGAAGCGGTACTACCGCCAGCCACAGGTCACGGGCTGGGCGACGTTCATTCTGGTGACGGGTTGTCTCCTTCTGCTGTCGACTCGCGGCGACGTCCCCGAGTCGTTTTCGAAGAAGTACGCACTGGAGCAGTCGCTGATAGCCGACGACTGGTTCGAAGACCTGCACATGCAGGCCGTCGTGATGCCGACCGCCGACGACCTCGCGTCCGACGAGACACGCCGGGCGTGGCTGGCGAACCTCTACGACGAGGCATCGACGGACACACTGCACATGCAGGTCACAGTGCAACGGCCTGGCGCCTGGGACACGGGAGACCCGGATCTGTACGACAGGATGGAAATGCTGGCCACGCGCTATCACGAGGAAATCACGGCGGTGCTTCCGCCGCAGTCCTTTGCCCGCGATTCCCCGGAGGGTGTCGCGGCCCAAGGCCTGCGAACCCGTCCACTGGTCTACGATGTGGTCCTGTTGGAGTCCATCAGCCTGGGTTTTCCGAGCTTCATCTTCCAGGAAGAGGCCGCTCGGTTCGAGTTCCCCCTCCCTCCGCTGGAGAAGCGCTCCGAACCGGCTGCGGAGAATAACCCCGAGGGCGCCTCCCCCGCCCCGGAGACCCCCGTCGGCGAGCCCTGAAACCACTACCGGGCGGGGTCGGCAAGGCTTCGTGCTTGCCTCTGACTGGCGCCGCTGGTGGAGTCAGGTCAAAGCGTGGAACGACTGAGGGAAATGGCGCGTGCCTGAGACCGCAACTCTTGGCCCCTATGGGGTTACCCTGGAACAACGGGGCGTCCGGCTTTCCCGCGAGGGCGAGCAGCGCGTTTCCGCCATGGGTGCGGGTCTGCGGGCGGTTCTGGCGTTTTCGCTTACCGAATCGGGCGAGCAGCCGGTCCTCTTTCAGCTCAAGCGCATGGACGAGACGAAGGACGGCGGTCTCGAGATCCAGGGCGTCACGACGGAGCACGTCGCGCTCTATGCGACGCTTCAATACCGCGAGGAGACCGACGCGCTCGAAGCCGACATCCAGGTCGTCAACGCCACCGAGGAGATGACGACCCGTCTCGGCGTTCACCTGGACCTGATCGGCCAGGCCGATCCCCGCTGGCTGATTCCGGGTCTGTTCTACAACGAGAACCGCGTGCGGGACTGCAAGCGCATGTATCCGGCATGGTCCGAGATCCAGCGCGACCCGGGGCGCTTCCTGACCAACCACTGGAATTTCCGCAGCGACCGCACCGCGATGCCGGTCGTGTTCTGCATGACGTACGTCCTGACGGCGTTCATGTTCACCGAGGAGATCTTCGGGCAGTCCGCCGACCGCCCGCAGGGCCAGGGGATTTCCGCCGTCGGCATGAGCGCCGATGACGGCTTCCCCCGCATCTCCGCCCATGCGCCCTATCTGGAGGACCCCGTCAAGTTCTCGTACTGCCACGAGCACAAGACGCAGCCGGAAGAGACGTTCGTCCGCCTGGAGAAGAACGAGCCGCTCCGCTTCCGGACGGTGCTGGGGTTTCTGCCCTTCGACGGCGAGGCGGAGCAGCCCTGGGATCCGGTCTACCGCGAACTGCAGCGCGAACTCTGGATGAACCACGCGCAGCGCCCGAAGCTGAGCAGCATCGAGACGGAGCGCCTCGCGCTGAAGGGGCTGATGCGCTGGCACTACGACGAGAAGAACGCGATGATCCACGAGTCGTCGGCGTTCGACAAGCACTACGGCCGACATGGCCACAACTACGAGCGCACCCACATGCACTGCGGGTGGCTGAGCGGTGCGCTGCCGGCGTACGTGCTGCTGTGGAACGGCCGCGAGACGATGACGCCGGAGTACGTTCAGGCGGGCACGGCGGTGCTGGACCGCATGACGGCGGAGCTGGCGCCCTGCGGAACGCTCTGGCCGCTGATCACGCTGGAGGCGGGGAACCTGCCTGGGCTTGGACCCGAGGACGGCCTGGCCCACAGCCGAACCATCGCGGAAGCGGTGCTCTTTCTGATCCGCGCGTTCCGCCTCGAACTGGAGGCGAACACGGCGCACCGCCCGTGGTTCGACGCGGTCCGCAGCTCGCTGAACTTCATCCTGACGAAGCAGCGCGAGGACGGCGCGTTTCCGGCCTACTGGTTCGTCGACGACGGCGAGGTCTTCAGCTACAGCGGCACGGCGGGCATGTGCTGGATCGCGGCGCTGGCGGCGTACGATTCGGTCGTTTCCTCCGACGTCTACAAGCGGGCGGCGCGGCGCGCGGCGGAATACTACTCGCAGTTCGTGGAGGCGGATTTCCTCTACGGGTGCGTGGAGGACCTGCCCCTCGTTCCCACGGTGGACGACGCGCACTGGGCGACGATCTCCTACACGATTCTCTACGAGTGCGACCGCGACGAACGGTGGCTCGACGTCGCGAGGCGCTCGGCGAACCTCGCCTTCACCTGGCGCATGACCTACAACGAGTCGTTCCAGCCGTTCTCGATGCTGGCGCGCGCGCGGTTCCAGACGCGCGGCGGCGACATCTCCTCCGCGGCGGCGCCGGCGCTGACGCCGACGGGCGTGATCAGTCTCGCCGAGATGCGCAAGCTGTCGGCGCTGACCGGCGATCCCTATTTCGAGCAGCGCGCGCTGGAGGGGCGTCTCTACATCAGCCAGCTGCTGGCGCGCGCGGACGGCGAGTTCAACGCGCGCATCGGCCATGCGCTGCACCAGGTCTATCACACCGACTGGTGGCAGCCCAAGGGCATGATCCTGAGCCAGGGGCACGCGATCACGTGCGCGCTGGCGATCTACGCGGAGATGATCGAGCGGACCCTCGTCATCCCCACAGCCGCCATGACCGGCAACCGCGAGAGCATCATGGACGCCGTTTCGCGCAGCGGACTGACGCTGCGGGAGACGAACATCGTCATGCCGGAATCGGCGGAAGGGCGCCGCAAGCGCGACACGCGCGGGGACTGGGAAGAGGACCAGCCCTATCAGACGCCGGCGGAAGCCGTCGCCGGCGGCACGCTCGCCGCTCCGAAGGCGAAACCGCCGACGCGCATCATCGGTTCCGCGGCGCGCGCGGTGAACTTTACGCCGCTCCCCTGGGAGTCCGGCCCCGAGAGCGGGGTCTTCGGAACTCCGAAGCAGACCTCGCAGAAGCCCGGACCCCGCAGCGCGGACACTCCGAAGAGTCTCGACGAGCTGCCGCGCAAGCAGTTCGCCCGCCAGTCCGCGTCCGACCCGCCGCAACTCGCGAAGGGCGGCGCGTGGGAGATTCTCTCGCAGCCCGACGAGAGTTCCGACACCCCGATGCCCGACGACGGACGCAAGCGCGGCGTTCACACGCCCCTCTCGGACAACGCGTACGATCTCGCCCAGAGCCGCGATCTCCTCAAGAAGCCGCTGCTGGACCCCACCGGTTCCGACGAGAAGGTGCGCAAGCCCCCCGAGCAGCCGAGCCGCTCGGAACTCGCCACCCCCCCGCCCGGATTCTCCGAGGGGCTGCTCGCGAATCTGTTCGACGAGGACGCCTCCCCCCGCGCCACGCCTCTTCCCCTGGAGGACCCGGAAACCGCGAAGATGAAGTTCTCCCTCGATTCGGAAGCGGAGGAGGACGAACCCGCACCCGATCCGCGGGAAGGCACCCAGGAGGACGCGGAAGAGGAAGGGGAAGGCTCGGACATTCGCTGGAAGATATTCTGAGCCTGCCGCTCTCCGCCGCCGACGCCCGACCGGAACGATGACCGAACCCCGGCGCTTCGACGTTCGCATTCCCGTACAGCCGCTGCTGGTCGCGCTCTGCGCCCTCGTCTTTCTGGCGAACGCGGGGTTCTACTGGGAGCGCACGATCGACGACGCGTACATCTCGTTCCGCTACGCGCGCAATTTCGCCGCGGGATACGGGCTGCGATTCAATCCCGGCGACGAACCGGTCGAGGGATTCACGAACTTTCTCTGGACGATGGGATCCGCAGGCGTCATCGCGCTCGGAGGCGATCCGATGTTCTGGGCGAAGGTCGCCGGGATGACGGCGGGCGCCGGGTGCCTGGCGCTTGCGTGGCGTCTCTGCGCGGCCCTGCGGGCGCGAGAGGACCTGCTCAACGTCCTGCCGCCGCTGCTGCTCGCGACCAGCGCGCACTTCGCCCACTGGGCGGTGCAGGGCCTCGAAACGCTCGCGCCTCCGCTGGCGATTCTCGCGGCGACGGTTCTGACGCTGCGCGAAACGGACTCCCGCGCGCGAATTCTCTGGAGCCCGCTGGCGATCGTCGCCGCGTTCATGGTGCGTCCCGACACCGTCTTCGCGTTTCTGCCGCTGGCCGCGTACCGCATGGTTCTCTGCGGCCGCGACGGCGACGCATGGAAGCGTTTCGCCCTGTGGGCGACGTACTGCGCGATCGGGCTGGCGGTCTACAACGGCTGGCGCCTCGCGTACTTCGGCGATCTCCTGCCCAACACATGGTATGCGAAATCCGGCGCGGGACACGTTCGCGGGTTCTCCCATCTCTACGAGTTCTATCTGAACCAGGCGGGATCGACGCCGAACCCGGCGGACCAGTCGGTGTACGGAGCCTCGGCGGAGAGCAGCATCGCCGGCCGCGCGGGCTGGATCGCGATCGCCGTGGTGCCGCTTCTTCTCGTCGCGGCGCTGGGAACGCTCGCCCAGCGCATCCTCGTTGCCGGCCAGGTCCTCGCCAATGCCGTGTATGTCGTCGTCGTCGGAGGCGACTGGATGCCCGGCTTTCGCTTTCTGATGATCGCGCTTCCGTTCGTCGCGATGAACGCCGTGTTCGCGGTCGACGCCCTGGAAAGCCGGTTCCGAAACGCGGGACGACGTCTGGCGAGGCTCGCCTTCGGCATCGCCGCCATCGCCGCCATCGTTGGGCAGTTCCGCGTCGATACCGCCCACGTGTTCTACAGGGAACCCATGTGGATGACGCGCGATGCGGACTGGATGAAGCCGGCGAACGCGGCGCGGAACTACGGGAAGAGCTTCAGCGTCGCGCTCGAAGGCATCTCCGACGAACTGCTGCAACGGACCGCGCGTGGCTCGTCCATCTTCATGAGCGACATCGGATTTCCCGGATGGGTGAGGCCGGACCTGGAGATCGTCGACGTCGACGGACTCACGAACAGGTTTCTGGCCGGTGCGCCGTCGGTGCGCGATTCGGCCGCAGCCGCCGACCCCGCCGCGTACGTCATGCGGGACCTGGAGCCCGACTACCTGCTGGCGTTCGCCGTCCACTCGCAGACCGGCGGCCCGCCCCAGGTCTATCCCCCGCCGGTCGCGAAAGCGGTCGCGCGCCCCGAGTTCGCCCGCTATGCGGAGGTCTGGACGGGGCTCAAGTCCGGTCGCGACGTTCGGAACCACCTGTACGCCCGCGACGGAGTCGAGCCGCCGACGGACGCCGAGTGCATCGAACTGCTGAAGGACGCTGCGCGGGAGAATCCGCGCGTCGCGCGCATGGCGGAGATTCTCTATCGCGAGTGCGCGGCGAGGGGTTTCCTGGAGGACAGGGAGGCGCGCGCGATCGTCGAACGGGCGATCGACCGCCTTCCGAGGGACGGGAATCTCATCGCCGGGGTTCTCTTCCACGCGTCCAACCGCGGCGATCTCGACATGGCGCGCACTGCGTTCGAAGCGAGCCGCCGCGCGAACCCGGAGTTCGAGGCTCCGTGGCGCATGATGGCGGGCGCGCTGCGCTCGGCGGGGCGCCCCGCCGAAGCGGATGCGTTGATGGCGGAATGGGAGAGCGAGTAGCGCGTTGTGCGCTGTTCGCTGCGCGTTCCCGAAACAGACGCACGAGTTTTTCCTTCGTCTTCATCTTCATCTTCATCTTCATTCCCTCTTCACCGTGCTTTCCGTGTGTCTTCGTGTGAACGCATCGCGCCGGGCTGTCACGTTCCTCGCGTTTCGGTTCGGGTCTCGCAAGCTCGGCCCGAACCCGCAAGGATCGCCCGCCTGTCGGCGGGCTACGCGCCAGCCCTGGTTTTTCTTGCGACGACCAACCCGGGGCCAGGTCGTCCCTGCCGGGACTCCCGCCCCGGGCAACTCGCTTGCGCTCCTCCGGAGCGCTGCCCCTCCGGGGCGAAGGGATCGTTTGTCGTTGACCGTTGCAAGTCGTGCGTTTGTGTCGAGCGATCGGCAGGCCGAACGAGCCTTCGCTGCGCGAGCGATGATCGCCGGGTGCAATCCCCGGAGACATGGCGCCGAGGCCCTTGACTCCCGGCCAGGAAACAGTCATCTATGAACCGAGTAGCCTGCGATTGGCTGGCAAGTACCGGGGATCAGATCACGGGAATTCCGAAATGGCTCTTGGCCGCAAGCGAACGTTGCTCCTTTCAGTGGTGCTCTTCTTTGCGATGTTGTTGTGCCTGCATCAGGCGATGTACTATGGCTGGCTCACCGCAACTCCACTATCCGAGGATGGTCGCAAGGTCGTAGAACAACGATATGTTCTGTTCGCAATTCTATCGTTGCTGATCTTCATCACTTTCATCTCCTCGATCGTTCGCTTGGTGATCCTGGCAGTGAAGAATCGAAGGCGGCAGGTGTCTTGACATTTACGAGGAGCGAAAAGTCGAGTTTCGGTCCGGATCGCATGTCCGGAATGCACGAGAACTCCGGGGCGAAGGAATCGTTTGCCATTGAGCGTTGCGGATCGCGCGATGTTCGCGTGGGGGCTGGAGTGTCCATCTTCGGTTCGCCCTCTGCGGGGCAGTCCCGGGAGCCCGTCCCGATTCCCCCGGGCCGTCCCGTTTCCGGTCATTGCGCTTGCCCACGCGGGGGCCGGTCTTCTGCCATGCCGCCCGCTTCCGGCAGGGAAGCCCACTTTCAAAGGATTTCGTATCATGGCGATTGAAACGACGCTGGTTCTTGTAAAGCCGGACGGGGTTCGCCGGGGTCTTGTCGGCGAAGTGCTCCGCCGTTTCGAGGCGAAGGGGCTGCAGGTGGTCGGGCTGAAGATGCTGACGATGAGCGACGATCTGGCGGCGAAGCACTATGCCGCGCACGTCGAGAAGCCCTTCTATCCGGACCTGAAGGCCTTCATGACGGGCGGCCCGCTGGTCGCCGCCGCTCTTCGCGGCGAGAACGCCATCGCCCACGTCCGCAATCTGATGGGCGCGACGAATCCCGCGAACGCGGCTCCGGGCTCGGTTCGCGGCGATTTCTGCACGGAAATCACGGAGAACGCGGTCCACGGGTCGGACTCGCCGGAAGCCGCCAGGGGCGAGTTGGCACTCTGGTTCGCCAAGGGCGAGATTCAGGGCTAAGCCAAGCCGCACCAGTCATCCAGGGCCGTCCGCAGGGGCGGCCTTTTTTCTTTCGTTTTCGGTTTCCCCGACCGCCCCTTCCGCCGAGATCATGGGGCGGAGAGGTTCGTTTCATGGGTCACCGGATCCTGATCGTCGACGATGAGCCGAAGATGGGCGCACTGCTGGAGAAGTCCCTGGCGCGCGACGGCTACAGCGTCGTGGCCATGACCGATCCGGCGGAGGCCGTCGAGCGGCTGAAGGCCGAGACCTTCGACGCGCTCATCACCGATCTGCGCATGCCGGGCCTCGACGGGCTGGAAGTGCTCGACCGCGCCAAGCGCATCTCCCCCGCCACGGAAGTCATTCTGATGACGGCGTTCGCCACGGTGGAGACGGCGCGCGATGCGCTCAAGCGCGGCGCGGTGGACTATCTGATGAAGCCGGTCAGCGCGGAGTCGGACCTCAAGCCGCTGCTGGCGCGTCTCTTTGCGGAGCGCGACGAGGCACCCGCCCCGGCGGCTTCCGCCGTGAGAACCCGAACCGGCGCCCCGCGATCCACCCCGGCACTGCGGTCGAAGAGCCCGGCGATGCAGGCGATTCTGAACAAGGTGGACAAGATCGCCGGCTCCAACGCGTCGGTGCTGTTGCGGGGCGAAAGCGGCGTCGGCA
>JAJFLJ010000073.1 GCA_021772755.1 Candidatus Sumerlaeota bacterium | reverse complement strand
ATCGGCGGCAGCCATGCCAGCGCCGCGCTGGTGTCGTGGCGCGGGGGAGACTGCGCCGTGGGGGATGTCGTCGATGTCGCGGTGGATTCCGGCGGCGACGCGGAGAGCGTTCTTTCGGCATGGGCGTCCGCGGCGCAGCGGGCCTGCGGCGAATCCGCGAAACCGATCGGCGTCGGCGTGGCGATGCCCGGCCCCTTCGACTATGCGAACGGTATCTGTACGATGCGGGGCGTCGGAAAATACGAGAAGCTGTACGGCACGAACGTGCGCGCGGAGCTGACGAGGCGGCTTGGACTGTCTGGGAGCCAGCCGGTGCTGTTCGAGAACGACGCCGCGTGTTTCCTGCTGGGCGAGTTCTGGGCGGGGGTCGCGCGGGAATCGCGCCGCGCCATCGGCGTGACGCTGGGCACGGGCTTCGGCTCGGCGTTCTGCACGCGCGAGGGGCTCGTCGCGGCGGGAGCGTCCGTTCCCCCCGGAGGATGGTTGTACGGGCAGCCCTGGCGCGACACGACCGCCGACGAGCGGTTCTCCACGCGGGGTCTGCTTCGCGACTGGAAGGCGGAGTTCGGAGCCGACGTCGCGAACGTACGGGAGCTGGCGGGCGTCGCGCGGGAGGATGCGCGGGCGCGGGCGGTCTTCGCGCGCTTCGGGTCCGACCTCGCGGAGTTCCTCGCCCCACACGCGATGCGCTTCGAAGCGGACATGATCGTCGCCGGTGGCAATATCTCGCGGGCGTGGCCCCTGTTCGGCGAAGTCTTCGCGGCCGAGATGGCGGTTGCGCGCCCGGGTTGCCTGGTTCTTCAGTCGGTATCGATGGAACGCGCGGCCCTGGCGGGTGCGGCGAGACTGCCTCTGCCGGTGTCCGCGCCGTAACGCCTCCGAGGGCTTCGCGCCGTGTCCCTTCTCCTGTCGGCCCTTCTTATGTCGCTTTCTCTCGCGCCGCCCTTTACCGACCACGCCGTGCTGCAACGCGGCGAGAGTGTCGCCGTCTTCGGAACCGCCAGTGCTGGAAGCGCGGTCACCGTTCGCATCGCGGGTGTCGAGTCTTCGGCGGTCGCGGGGAGCGACGGCGCGTGGGAGACGAGCGTCGGTCTTCCCGAAGCCGGCGGACCGCACGAGCTGGTGGTCACGAGCGGCGAAGAGAGCGTCGCGCTGCGGGACGTCATGATCGGCGACGTGTATCTTTGCTCCGGCCAGTCGAACATGCAGTGGCAGCTCGCGGCGACGAACGAGTCTCCCTCGGAAATCGGGCGCATCGGTTCGCTCGCGGACGTTCGGCTCTACATGGTGCCGAAGGAGGGCGCCGGCGAGCCGCGCGCCGACATCGACGCCGCGTGGGTTCCCGCCACGCCGGCCGGCGCGGGGAACTTCTCCGCCGCGGCGATGTATTTCGCCGACGAGTTGCGGCGGTCGGAGAAGCTGAAGGGCGTTCCGATCGGCCTGATCGACAGTTCCTACGGGGGAACCGTGGCGGAAGGATGGATCAGTGCTGGAGTGCTCTCGGCGAACCACGCCGGCGAGGAGTTGCGTACCTCGATGTTCGGCTGGAAGCCGTCGCAGATGTACAACGGGATGATCGCGCCTCTGGGGCCGTACGGGCTGCGCGGCGTGCTCTGGTACCAGGGCGAGTCGAACTCCGCGACGCCGGAGCAGTACGACAGGCTGATGGCGAGCCTGATCGGAGACTGGCGAAGCCGGTTCCGCGACGAGTCGCTGCCGTTCTTCATCGTGCAGCTGCCGAATTTCGCCGAGCGCTTCGACGGCGGCTACTTCACCTGGATTCGCAAGGCCCAGGCGCGGGTGTGCCGCGACGTTCCCGGGGCGTATCTGGCCGTCGGTCTCGGAACGACGGAGGGCTTCGATCTTCATCCGAAGGAGAAGCGAGAGATCGGAACCCGTCTCGGTCTGCTGGCGCGCCGCGTGGTCTACGACGAGGAAGGCGTGACGGCGTTTCCGCCGCGCCCGGTTTCCTTCGAGACGCGCGACGGGGCGATCGCGATCGGCTTCGACGCGGCGCTTTCCGCAGGGTGCGACTTCGACGATCCCGCCGGGACGGGCGTGTTCGTCGCCGGGGCGGATGGCGTCTTCGTGCCCGCGTCGGTCGAGATCGCCGGACGCGGCGTGCGCGCGTTCTCGCCCGCCGTGGAGAATCCCGCGTACGTGCGCTATGCGTGGGAGACGAACCCGGCGGTGACGCTGTTCGGCGAGACCGGCCTGGCGGTCGCGCCGTTTCGCAACGACGACCTGGCGCCGGCCGGATTCGAGATCGAGCGCATGCCTGCGCCGTGGAAGATCGACACGGGGAGCTATGTCGTCGAGATTTCCGGCGACGGGCGCGTGACGGGTCTTCGCGTCGGAGGCGCGGAGTTCCTGGACTCCGCCGATCCGCTCTCGCCCGGGATGTACTTCGCCACGGCGTGGGGGCCGGCCCGTCTGTTCGGAATGCGGCGCGTTTCGGAGCACCGGCTGCTGGCGGACATGGAGTTCGGCAGCATGGCGCTGGAGTTTCGCCGCGACGGCGTGCGCATCGAGCTGGGGAACAAGTATGGCGAGGAGATGAACTTCTT
>JAJFLJ010000072.1 GCA_021772755.1 Candidatus Sumerlaeota bacterium | reverse complement strand
GCCCGCACGATCGCACCCCTCTGCAATATCGTCGGAGGAGAACCCAAACCGTCGACCGGGTCGCGAACGCTGCCGGTGACCAATCCGGCGACCGGCGAAACGCTGGCGGAGGTTCCGCTCTCCACCGCCGCCGACCTCGATGCGGCCGTCGCCGCGGCAGCGGCGGCTCAGAAGGAATGGGGGCGCCAGTCGGTCAAGGCGCGCGCGCAGGTCCTGTTCCGCCTGAAGGCTCTGATGGAGCGCGATCTCGACCGCCTGGCCCAGCTCGTCAGCGACGAGAACGGGAAGCTGTTCGGCGAGGCGAAGGCCGAAGTCGAAAAGGGAATCGAGTGCATCGAGTACGCGACGAGCATCCCGCAGCTTCTGGCCGGCGAGGTGCTGGAAGTCAGTCGCGGCGTCGAGTGCCGCGGGGTTCGGTGCCCGCTGGGCGTCGTGGCGGGAATCACGCCGTTCAACTTTCCGATGATGGTTCCGCTCTGGATGGTTCCGCTGGCGATCGGGTGCGGAAACGCGTTCATCCTGAAGCCGTCGGAGCAGACGCCGCTTTCGCCGATGGAACTGGCGAAGCTGCTGGAGGAGGCCGGGCTGCCGAAGGGGGTCTTCTCCGTGGTGCACGGCGGGCGCGAGATCGTCGAGTCGGTCTGCGACCACCCCGGGATTTCCGCGGTCGCGTTCGTGGGTTCGACGAAGGTCGCGCGGATCGTCTACGAACGCGCCTCCGCGGCGGACAAGCGCGTACGCGCCCTGGGCGGCGCGAAGAACCATCTGGTGGTGGTCCCCGACGCCGACGTCGAGATGACGGCGAACAACATCGTCGCCTCGTTCACGGGTTGCGCGGGCCAGCGCTGCATGGCGGCGAGCGTGGTCGTGACCGTGGGCGACTGCGGGCACATTCTCGAGCGCGTTCGCGAGATCGCCGGCAAGATCGTTCCCGGCAAGAACCTGGGGGCGATCATCACGCCGGGCGCCAAGGAACGCATCGAGGGCTACATCTCGCGCGCAAAGGATGCCGGACTGAAGCTGATGCTGGACGGCCGGAACGCCTCGGTCGATTCCGCGCCGGGCGGCAACTACATCGCGCCGACGATCATTCGCGGGGCGGGGCCGGACCACGAGTCGGCCTGCGACGAGATCTTCGGCCCGGTGCTGACGGTGCTCGAGGTCGATACGCTCGAAGAGGCCGTCACCATCGAAAACGAGAATCCCTACGGCAACGCCGCGGCGATCTACACGACCAACGGCGGCACGGCGCAGTGGTTCACCGAGCACGCCAGCGCGGGAATGGTGGGCGTGAACATCGGCGTGCCGGTTCCGCGCGAGCCGTTCGCGTTCGGCGGATGGAACCAGAGCGCGTTCGGCGATGGCGACATCACGGGCGCGAACGCCGTGGACTTCTGGTCGAAGACGCGCAAGATCACGACGAAATGGTCGGACTCGTTCCGGTCCAACTGGATGAGCTGACCGCGAGCGGTCCGGTCCATCGAGCGACATACGGAATCCCCCGCCGGTCGGGGGATTCCCTGCGTCAGGGGCGCCTTGTGCGCGAGAATTCGCTTTGCCGCCCGGGCGAACTCCGTCAGGGATCGCGGGACTTCTTCGAGCAGGTTGGCCGCGTGTCTGCACAAAATCCGTCGCCGGACGTTCCGCGCATTCTGCACCTGGTGAACTCGCACCGCTGGACGGGTGCTGCGGTTCCGGCCGTGTATCTGGCCGCCGGCCAGGTGGCGGCCGGCGCGGAGGTCTGCGTGGCGGGGACGGCGGGAGGCAGTCTGGAGAAGCGCGCGCGCGGGATGGACGTGCCGTGGTCGGGGGCGGTGGCGTTTCACCGGACGAGTCTCCCCCACCGCCTGGTCCAGGACTATCGCGCGGTGAAGCGCCTGGTCGCGGAGTTCCAGCCGGATGCGGTTCACGTCCATCTGAGCCGGGGTCACAACCTGGCGGTGGCGGCGCTGCGCTCGGTTCCCGCCGAACGCCGACCCGTTCTGGTGCGAAGCGTTCACCGCTTTCGCGCGGGTTTCGTTCCGCTGCACCGGGCGATCTTTCGGTCGACCGACGGCATTCTGGTGCCCTCGGCTTCCGAGGGGGAGGCGATCGCGAAGCGGCTTGGAATCGCGAACCTGCGGTTCGATCTGCTGAGGGGCACGGTGGACAGCGGTGTGTTTCGCCCGCGCACGGATTCGGCGGTGTCGGCATTGCGCGAGGCCTGGGGCGCCGGCAAAGGAAGCGTCGTTCTGGGAGTGGTCAGCCGGTTGCGGAAGGAACGGGGCATCAGCCTGGTGGTGGATGCCGCGGAGAACGCGCTGCGACGCCACGAGCGGGCGATGCTGGTGATCTGCGGGCGCGGGAACTACGCGGAGGAGCTGGAGAAGCGCCTTCGCGACTCGCCCGTCGGGGAGCGCATTCGCTATCTCGGGTACATCGATCCGGACGAGTTGCCGGCGTACTACAACGCGTTCGACGTGTCGGTTCTGGCGAAGCCCGGCAACGACGCGACGTGTCGCGCGGCGATCGAGGCGATGGCCTGCGGCAAGCCGCTGATCGCGGGCGACGTGGGTGCGCTTCGCGATCTGACCCGGAACGGCGAAACCGGATGGTGCGTGCCGGTGAAGGATTCCACCGGACTCGCGGAAGCGATGGGCGACTCGATCGCGAACGACGAGTCCCGGCAGGAGCGGGGCCGGGCCGCTCGCGAGAAGGTCCTCCGGGAGCACACCTCGGAAGCCACGGGCCGTCTTTCGCTGGAGTTCTACGCAACGCTCCGGAGCGCGCGCCAGGCGTAGCGCAACAGGCGGGCAACTCAGGGCTTGTCGCTGCGCCCGCCGGGGACTAACGACTCGCGCGATGGCGCGATCGATGGACATTCAACCGGAGAAGGCTCTGCCGCTGCCCCCCGGGGCGGAGACGGTCGAGGCCGACGAGGAGAATCCCCTCGCTCCGATCGAGAAACTCTGCCGCAAGTACGGTCCGGTGACGGGATTCCAGACGCGGTTCGGGTACACGGTGCTGGTTTCCGGCGCGGCGGAAGTGCGGGAAGTGCTCTTCAATCCCGGGCGCTTCAAGCGGTTCGAGAACCTGCGGCTGCTGATCGGCAACGGACTCCTCCAGAGCGAGGGGCCCTACTGGCGGGCGCAGCGGCGACTCGCGCAGCCACGCTTCCACCAGAAGACCGTCGAAACGTACCGGGAGATCATGGCGCGCGCCGCGACGGAGGCCATGACCGCCTGGGAAGCGAAGGGCCTGACGGACGGCGGACCCTTCGATCTCGCGCGTGAGATGATGAACGTCGCGCTTCCGGCCAGCCTGGAGTCCGTTCTCGGAACCCGAATCGAAAGCCGTACGGAGGAACTGAATCAGGCGACGTTCGACGTCATGTACTACATGGCGTTTCTGGGAAACCCGCTTTTCGCCGCGGCGTTCGGCGCCGACAGCACGCCGCGGGCGCGCAGCGCGATGAAGCTCTTCGACGAGCTGATCATGGACATCGTGCATCGCCAGCGGAATTCCGAAGCGAAGGACGATTTTCTTTCGCTGCTCTTCGCGGGCCGCGATCCCGACACCGGCGAGCCGCTGAGCGACGAGCAGATTCGCGACGAGATCGCCACGATCCTGCTGGGCGGACACGAAACGACCTCGGTCATGCTGATGTGGGCCTGGTACTGCATCGCGTCGAACCCGGAGGTGGAGCAGCGACTTCACCAGGAGTGGGAGGCGGTGCTGGGGGGGCGCGAGCCGACTCTGGAGGACGTGGAGCGGCTGACGTACACGCGCATGACGCTGCAGGAAACCCTGCGGCTGTATCCGCCGATCTGGGGGCTCGCGCGGCGGGCGCTCGGCGAGGATTCCGTCGGCGGCTACCTCATACCGAAAGAGACCCTGTTGATCACCACGATCATCGAGCTGCACCGCAGTCCGGAGCATTGGGACGAGCCGCTCCGGTTCCGCCCCGAGCGGTTCGACGACGGGAACGCCGCCGACATTCCGAAGGATACGTACATCCCGTTCGGCGAAGGACCGCACACCTGCATCGGGAAGCATTTCGCCATGCTGGAGGGGATGATCGCGATTCCGATGATCGGGCAGCGATACCGGATCGTGCGCGAAAGCGCGAAGGATGCGGTGCCGCATCCGTATATCACCCTTCGCCCCCCCGGCGGCATTGCGGTGCATCTCGAGCGGCGACCCGAACGGCGATGAGCGACGATCGAAGCCGCTGCCTCACGCTGGTCGACTGCCTGGCACTCAACGCGACCACCAGGCCGTCCGCCGACGCATTCGTCTTTCTGCCCGATGGTTCCGACCGGGAAGAGAAGATCACGTGGCGGGAGTTCCACGCCAAGTCCGCGGCGATCGCATCGCTGCTCGCCGATCATGGTCTGGCCGGCAAGCCGGCGATCCTCGCCTACCCGGCCGGAATCGAATACCTCGCCGCGTTCTTCGGATGCCTGATGGCCGGATGCTACGCGGTTCCCGTGCATCCTCCGCGACGGAACCGGTCCGCGGAGCGCCTTCAGTCTATCGTCGCCGATTCGACGGCGACGACGATTCTGACGACGGAGGCCCTCGCCCCGGGACTGAGGGACGCGATGGGAAACGATGCGCTCTCCCTCGTCGCCACCGGTGCGCTTCCCGAAAGCGCGTCCGGTCGCGAGCCGGTTCCGCCTTCGCCGGAATCGATCGCGTTCATCCAGTATACGTCGGGTTCCGTGGCGTCGCCGAAGGGCGTTGTCGTCACCCACGGCAATCTTCTGGCGAACGAGCGCATGATCGAGAGCTTTCTCGGCGCGGATGCGACCACGAACATCGTCAGCTGGCTTCCGCTGTTCCACGACATGGGGCTGATCGGCATGGCGCTGCAGGCGGTGTACGGCGGGGGGCGCTGCGTGCTGATGCCGCCCGAGTCGATGCTGATGAATCCCGTACGCTGGCTGAGAACCGCGACGCGATACCAGGGACGGGTTCTCGGCGCGCCGAATTTCGCGTGGGACATGTGCGCGCAGCGTATCCGCCCGGAGCAGCGCGAGGGAATCGATCTGAGTTCCGTGCTGGTGGCGTTCAACGGCTCCGAACCGGTGCGGGCCGAGACGCTGGACGCGTTCACCGCCGCGTGGCAGCCCTACGGTTTCGATCCGAACGCGTGGCACCCGTGCTACGGTCTTGCCGAAGCGACGCTCTTCGTCGCGGGCGACACGCGCACGCCGCACCGCGTTCTGGAGCTGGACGGTTCCGCTCTGGAAGAACACCGCGTCGAGCCCGCCCGTCCCGGGCAGGAGGACGTGCGGCGGATCGTGAGCTGCGGAACCCCGCGCCACGAGCAGGAGCTGCTGATCGCCGATCCCGAAACGCTGGCGCCGCTTCCGACGGGTCGCGTCGGCGAGATTCTCGTCCGGGGACCGAACGTCGCGGCGGGCTACTGGAGAGCGGAAGAGGAGACTCGTGCGACGTTCGGATGCGTCGTTCCCGGTCGTAGCGGGGAACCGTGGCTGCGAACGGGCGATCTCGGCTTTCTGGACGAGGACCGCCTCTGCGTCACGGGCCGGATCAAGGACCTCATCATCGTCGGCGGCCGGAACCACTATCCGTCGGACATCGAGGCGGCGGTGGAACGCTCTCACAACGCGGTCCGTCCCGCCGGTGTCGCTGCATTCCCTGTCGACACAAGGCGCGGCGAAGGCGTAGTCGTGGCGGTGGAAATGGAACGGACGGCACTGCGATCGGCGAACGTGGCGGAAATCGAGGACGCCGTTCGAAGAGCCGTTCACGACGCGTGCGACCTGGCGATCGAGGACTGCGTCTTCCTGCGGCCCGGCGCTCTGCCGCGAACCACCAGCGGAAAGATCCGGCGAAGGACCTGTCGCGGAATGTTCAAGAGCGGGGAGTTCGCCGAAGCATGACAGCCGAACGGACGACACGCCCCCCGGCCCGGCCCGAGATCAGGGAACCGCGCCGGCTTCCCGAGAACCCGACGGCCGACCATATCGCCGCGTGGCTGCTCGACACGCTGGCGGATCGCATGGAGGTTCCGCCCGCGAGGATCGACGCGAGCCGGGAGTTCGCGACGATCGGCATCGATTCGATTACGGCGCTGAACATCACCGGCGAGCTGGCGGAAGCCACGGGAACGGATCTGCACCAGACGCTGTTCTGGGACTATCCGGACATCCCGTCGCTTTCGCGCTATGTGGCGATGCTGCTCGGCGGGAGAACCCGCGAACGCGCGCAGTGCGGACAATGGGACGAGCGGGCCGCGCAGGCGGGACTTTCGAAGCGGTGCATTTCGGAGCTGCGCCAGCGGCTGGAGACCTGGATCGACGTGGTGAAGTGCGGCGAGGGAATGCTGATTTCGCGCCTGCGGGAGGAAAGCGGAACGGGGACCGCGGTCTTCTGGGTGGGGGGTCTGATGCGCTCCCAGCACATCGCGAGAATGCTCGGGTCGAGACCCTTCCATATTCTCCCGACGGGGCTCGGAATCGTCGACGGCACGCGCGAGGAGATTTCCGCACTGGCGGAATACTACTGCGAGGAAATCCTCTTCGTTCAGCCGAAGGGCCCGTACATCCTGGGGGGATACTGCTTCGGCGCGGCGATCGCGCTGGAAATCGCGCGCGAGCTGACGCGGCGCGGCGGGAAGGTCGCCTGCCTGGTGGTGATGGAATGGCCGGGTCCGGCGCCGGCGTACAGACGCTGGTACGATCTCGTGGGTCCGTTGTTTTCGACGAGAACGCGCCATGACGCGAGACGCGCGGGGCGTCTGCTTCGCGAGCGGAGACTTCGCGACGCGTTCGGGATTCTGAAGCGGAAACTCGGCGGGCGCCCGGAGCCGGTTCGCACCGGGCCTGGCGCCGGCGATCCTGCGAACGGCGGGGAACCCGCTCCGCAAGCCCTGATCACGCGTCTCGAAGTTCCGCGCCAGGCGAGGTGGAAGTACACGCCGAAGCCCGTTCGCGTTCCCACGATCGTGCTGACGGGCCGCCAGAGCGCGCTGCACTCCGTTCTGTTTCCGCGCATCGGCTGGGAGGACGTCCTGAAGGGTCCAAGCCGTTACGTCGCCGTCCCCGGCGACCATTTCAGCATGCTGAAGGGGAACGGCGCGAAAGCCATCAAGCGGGTTCTTTCGCTCCGGTTCCGGCGCATCGACCGACAGGGCAGGGGCGAACCGCGGCGATGATGAACGACGAGGCCGGCAGGGAGCGCGAAGCGAAAGTCTGCATGCGTTGCAGCCGGCCGTTCGAGTGCGGCGCGCCGACCGGAGTCTGCGGCTGCATGGACATCCAACTGACGGACGAGCAGCGGCGCGAGGTGGCCGCGCGGTGGGCCGACTGTCTCTGCTGGGACTGTCTGCGCGAAATCGCCGCGGGAGCCATGCCGTAGGCGTTCGGAACGCCCGTCGGCACGCTACTCCAGTCCGCCCTCGAAGAGGTCCGCTTCGTCGTCCGTCACGATGCTGCGAATGGTGCCGTCGCGGAACCGCGTGCGAATCTGGCGGCCGGGCCGGATGCGGGCGCTGCGGGAGAGGACCCGTCCGCTGGCGGCGTCGGTCACGATGGCATAGCCCTTTCGGAGAATCAGGTCGGGGTCGTGGCCCTGAAGAGCTGCGGTCGCGGCAAGGGCGCGATGGCGCGCGGTGCGAAGGCGTTCGCCGATGGACGTGTCCATGCGCCGGATGGCCTCGTCGGTGGCCTGCTGGGCGACCCGGAGGCGCATCTCGGGCTGGCGCATGGCGTGGCTGTCCAGCGCGGCCCGAAGACGGCGGCGCGCCGTGTCGAGACGCGTCCGAAGAGAGCGGTCGATCCGCCGAAGAGCGTCGGCCACTTCCACGCGCAGCTTGATACGGTCGCGGCTGACGAGTTCCGCGGCCGCGGAGGGCGTCGGCGCCCGCATGTCCGCCACGAAGTCGCAGATGGTGAAGTCGGTCTCGTGGCCAACGGCGGAAATCACGGGAACTGCGGAGGCGGCAACGGCCCGGGCGAGCGCCTCGTCGTTGAACTCCCAAAGGTCCTCCAGACTTCCGCCTCCGCGACCGACGATCATCACGTCGACGAGTCCGCTCGCGGAGAGTCCGGCAACCGCCCTCGCGATTTCGCGCGCGGCGCCCTCGCCCTGGACGCGCGCGGGCCAGACGTAGACGGGAAGGCCGGGAGCACGGCGCGCGAGAACCGAAAGCACGTCGCGAATGGCGGCGCCCGTTGGCGACGTCACGACGCCGACGGCTGTCGGCAGCGCGGGAACGGCGCGCTTGCGGGAGGGATCGAAGAGTCCCTCGGCTTCGAGCTTGCGCTTGAGTTCCTCGTACTTCTTCCAGAGCGCACCCTCCCCCGCCGGCTTCATGGAATCGACGATCAACTGGTACTGGCCGCGGCGGTCGTAGACGCCGATGGCGCCTCGCGCCTCGACGCGGTCGCCGTCGCGGAACTCGCCGGACATGCGGGCACGGGTGGACTTCCACATCACGGCGCCGAGCAGGGCTCCTTCGTCCTTGAGCGCGAAGTACACGTGGCCGGAGGCGGCGGGGCGCCAGTTGCCGATCTCGCCCTCGATGTGAACGCGGGGGAATTCGCCTTCGAGACGGGCGCGGATCATCGCCGTGATCTGGGACACCGTGAGAGGTTCGTTGCGGTTCGCCGGTTCGTCCATGTGCAGCTCCAGGGTCCTGCGCGTCGTGCGGGGCGACACTCCCGCAGTTGCGGCGGGCGGGTCAAAACGTCTCCGCACGCAGCGCGCACCCAGGGTCGGCACAAACCGCTTGCAGCGACGCGTCGCTGCTCGCCATCAAATGGGGGCTTGGCGGCCATCGGTCGGCCGGGCTTGCCGGAGTGGCGGAATGGCAGACGCAGCGGACTCAAAATCCGCCGGGGGCAACCTCGTGAGAGTTCGAGTCTCTCCTCCGGCACCACTGATTTTCAACGACTTGCCCTGAAAGAAGAACGTCCGGCGGGAGGAGTGCCCGTCGGACGTCGTCATATTCTGGCTGGAGAATCGTCGGTCGGTTGTCGGCCTATTCCCGCGGGTGCGCCGCCAAGTCCGATTCGAGCCGGGTGAGGATCGCGGCGAAGGCCGCGTCCCAGCCCGCGATCAGGGCGGACGGAGAGGACGACTCCAGATCGATGCGTTCCGCATAGGTCCCGAAGAACCGTTCGCCCGCCGCGTTCCTGCCGGGTTCGAGAACGAACTGGAGTTCCATCACGGCGGCCGACGGTTCGCCGGAGAAATCGCCTTCCATGCTCACGACGTGCCCGGTCAATTCCCAGTCGGCCGCTTCGTTGGAAGAACCCTGACGCACATCGGCGAAGAGCGCGCTCTCGCGCAGCCATGCCGACGCGTTGTCCTGGGCGAGATCCGGAGGAACGACGATGAACCGGTTGTAGTAGTCCTTCTCGACGCGGCCGCCGCCGCGCCGGAGGAGGAAGTTCGTGCCCACGGAGGTGGAGGAGGCGGTGAAGGCCTTCACCAGCAGAACGCCGTCGCCCTGCGCGGAGGATGGCGGCGCGGAGCGAACGGGATCGAGAGTATAGAGACGGATCTGCGGGTACTCCCGGGAGAGCCCCGTGCAGGAGCCGAGGAACAGCGACACGAAAAGCAGCGAGAGGAAGCGGGTAGACGTCCGATCAGTCATTCTTGTAGACCTCCGACGGTTTGGGGGAAGTGCCGAACGCGGCAAGCGAGGGGTACTGCGAAATCAGTTCGGTGAGATCGCGAAGGTTGACGGAGACGGCCCGCATGTCCAGGAGGATCAGATCGACCTGTTCGTCCTTCTGGGCGAAGGAGTCCTCGACCCTTGCGAGGGTGGCCTCCAGACTGCGGGCGATCTCGCCAAGCCTTTCGAAGGCATCGTCGAGCTGGGGCTTGTCGAGATAGTCGCGAACGTCGCCGACGGCGGCCTGCGTTTCGCCGATCATCTCGGTGAGATCGTCGCCGACCTGGGCGACGGTGGCGCGCAGTTCGACGACGGTCCGATCGACGTTTTCGATGGTGGTGACGGTCTTGGGACCGATTTCCTTGAGCTTGGGATCGGCGGCGATGTCGTCGATCTTCGCGGCGATGTCGCGGACCCGTTCCAGGGATTCGGAGAGCTGCGCGCTGACGGTCTTGATGTTGGCGTCTGCGACGGCCTGGTTCGTGGTCGTCAGCAGGCGATCGACGTTCGCCGCGATCTCCGGGATGTTAGCGTTCTGGAGATCGCGCGCGATGGCTTCGATGGAGTCGGCGACGCGGGCCAGCTGGGAGCGGCTCGACGGGATGTAGTGCACCGAGGGGGTCCAGGTGATCGGCATGTCCTGCACATCCGCGGTGTCGATGAAGTCGGCCTCCATGAAGACCACGCCGGTGATTCCCTGGGACGCCATCCGCAGGCGCATGCCCTGCTCGACCCACTTGTCGATTCTCTTCTCCAGATCGGCGGTGCTCTTGTGCTGCTTCTGCGGGTCGATCTCCATGCGGATGCAGACGTAGCGGGAGTATCGCGGGTCGGTGACGGGGTAGTACTGGTCGATGAGGGCGATCTCCTTGACGCGGCCGATGGTGACGCCGCGGTACTTGAGGGGCGACCCGATGTCGAGTCCCTGGACCGAGCCGTCGATGTAGGTCTCGATCGGCAGGCCGGGTTTCGAGAAGGCGCCGGCGCCGAACATGACGACCATGACGACGAGGAGTGTGGTGCCCGCGATGATGAACATGCCGAGCTTGAAGTTCGATACCTTGATTCTCATGATGCCTGCGCGGCCTCCGCTTCGCGATTGAAGAACTGACGTACCCAGGGGTCTTCGGAATTGTCGCGCAGATCGGCTGGCCGGCCGACGGCCACGATCTTGCGCACGCGCTTGTCGAGCATGATGACGCGGTCGGCGATGGAGTAGATGCTCGGCAGATCGTGGGTGACGATCACGAACGTGATCTGCAGCGTGCGCGCCAGGCGCTTGATGAGGGTGTCGAGCTCCGCCGATGTGATGGGATCGAGCCCCGCCGAGGGCTCGTCCAGGAAGAGGATCTTCGGGTCGAGGGCCATGGCGCGCGCGATCGCCGCGCGCTTCTGCATGCCCCCGCTGATTTCCGCGGGCATGTGGCCGGCGAAGTCCTTCAGCCCGACGAGATCGAGCTTGGTGAGCGCGACCAGGTTCATCGCCTCCTCGGGGATGTTCGTGTATTCCTCGAGGGGAAGGCGGACGTTCTGGAGAAGGGTCATCGATCCGAAGAGAGCGCCGAGCTGGTACATGACGCCGAAGCGGCGCAGGATCGCGCGCCTGGCCTCGCCCTCTGCCGTGACGATGTCGTCGCCCTCGATGACGATGCTGCCGCCGGCCGGTTCGTAGAGGCCGATCATGTGCTTGAGCATGGTGCTCTTGCCGCAGCCCGAACCGCCGAGGATCACGAAGACCTCGCCGCGGTACACGTCGAAGGAGATGTCGTCGATGACCTTCACGTTCCCATAGGCGGCGGTGAAGTTGCGCACCTGGATGATGGAGTCGGGGGTGGTCATCGGCCTAGAATCCAAGGTAGTAGTAGACGATCGCGAAGATGCCGTCGCCGATGGCGACGAGAACGATGGAGGTGACGACGGCGCTGGTGGTGGAGCGGCCGACGGCGCTGGCGCCGGTCGACGTCTGAAGGCCGCGCATGCATCCAACGGCCGCGACGACGAAGCCGAAGGCGAATCCCTTGATGAGGCCGCCGAGCAGGTCGTTCAGGGAGATGGACTGCTCCAGCTGGTCGAAGTACATGCCGGCGGGATAGCCCAGGGACATGAAGACGATCAGCCCGCCGAGCAGTCCGGCCACGTTGGCGAAGACGATCAGGAAGGGCGTCATGGCGACGGCGGCGATGATGCGGGGCACGATGAGGAACCGCACCGGCTGCAGGCCCAGCGTAACCAGGGCGCTGACCTCCTCGTTCACTTTCATGGTTCCGATCTCGGCGGCGAAGGCCGCGCCGGACCGCCCCGCGAGACCGACGGCCGTCATGATGGGGCCCAGTTCGCGCAGCATGGCGATGCCCACCAGAGTCGGGACGAAGATGTCGGCACCGAACTGGCGCATGGGAATGGCGGACTGGAACGCCATGACGAAGCCGATCAGGAATCCCACAAGCATGATGACGGGAAGGGCGTCGGCACCGGCGACGACGGCGGTCCGGTAGACGTCCTTCCACCGGATCGTCCTGGGGTGGAATGCGGCATAGACGAGGGCGCGGGATATCTCGCCGGTGAATTCGGCGAAGGCGCCGAGGTCGGCGATCAGGGCCTTGATGGCCGCGCCGACGCTGTCGACCAATGGCGCGTCCGGCTTGGACGTGGAGGGCAACGTGGCGTAGCCCTCGGGCTTGAAGGGCTCCAGCATGGCCTGGAAGTCGGGCTTGAGGCCGCTGACAGTCAGACGAATTCCGCGGGGAATGGCGCGCCGCTGGATATCCAGAAGCAGACCGGCGCCGAATCCGTCGAGGTAGGAGATGCCGTCGGCATCGACCTCCACGGCTTTGGCGTCGGTCTCGGAGAAGAACTTCGTCGCCTGCGGCCAGATGGAAGCGGTCGTCGCGACGTCGAGAGCTCCGGAGATGACCATGCGGGCGCCCGCCGGAGAGGACTCGAAGGCGATTCGGGCTTCCCCCGGACCCGGAGACGTCTCATGCGATGGAGATGATCGGCCCACGAAGACTGTGACTCCTGCCAAGTCGGTGCTGGACGGGGAAGGTGCTTGAATGGACTGCGGTCGCAGCGATCAGTCCGGTTCGTCTCCGCCTTGGACATCGGCGATGAATTTGCGAACTCGGGCAAGTCCAATGTCCGCGACCTGATGGCTGCGGAGAGCGCTCCGGAACGGGAAAGTCTGAACGCGCCTATAAAGCGAGTGCATAAAAAGAGGCACCCATCTTCCGGGGTTCCGTTGCAGTGGGCCGGGCGCGGGACTAACGCTGGGCAGTGTTCGGGCCGGAATGGATTTTGGCCTGGCGACCCGCTTCGACCGAGAGTGCTCCGATGGCAAAGAAGAAGGCGGCGACGCCCGCAAAGAAGACTGATCCGACAGAGGATACGGCCCGGAAGACGCCCGCCCGAAAGGCCGTCAAGAAGGCTGCCCGGAAGGCTTCTTCGGCCAAGAAGGCTGCGGCGCCCGGCACTCCTGCGAAGCCTGCCGCCAAGAAGTCTGCGCCCAAGAAAGCAGCCGTGAAAAAGGCGGCGGCGGAGAAGTCGGCAGCCAAGAAGACGACCGTCAAGAAGGCTGCGGCGAAGAGAAGCACGGCTCGCAAGTCGGTCGCGAGAAAGCCGGCCCGGTCGGGCGAGCCGGAGGCTGCGACGGCTGTGGCGGAGACGACGTCCGGTTCGCTGACGCCTTCGACGCGGCGCCCTTCGAATCCCGCGCCGATCAACGGACTGGCCTGGAACCGGCCGGACCGGGTGGCGAAGCGGGCGCTTCCGAGCCACGGCGTGCCGGACGCATCGGGCGATCTGCCGGACCGCTATGGGCGGACGAGTCTGACGGTTCTGGTTCGCGATGCCGAATGGATCTACGTCTACTGGGAAATCGCGCCCGCGACGTCCTCGAAATTCGGAGCGGACTGGAACGGCGCGACGCAGCTGGTACTGCGACTGATCGATATTCGAAACGACGAAGTGATCGAGTCCGTTCGGGTGGGGACTTCGGCGACGTCGTGGTACATGAGCGTGCCGCGCCGCGGGCAGCGATTCGCCGTGGAGCTCGGCATTGCGGCGTCGGGCGGCTCGTTTTCGTCGATCATGCGATCGAACGAGTTCGAGATGCCGCGCGCGGAAATCTCGAACGAGATCGACTGGGCGCTGAACGAGAGCAACGAGGAGGAACACCTGGAGATCATCCGGATGTCCGGCGGCGCGGCGCTCCCCTCGCGGATGAGCAGCGCGGACCTGGTGAGCCAGTTGCGCGGACGGCTGCTGGAGGATTCCGGGCTTTCGAGCGGGTCGCTCGCACGGGAACTTTCCTCGGGCTTTGCGCGGACCCAGCCAGCCGCCGAGCGCGGGTTCTGGCTGGTGGTGGACACGGAGGTCATCGTCTACGGAGCGACGGAGCCGGACGCCCGGGTGCGGCTGATGGGGCGCGAGATCAATCTGAACCCCGACGGGACGTTCGGGGTGCGGGTGGCGCTGCCGAACGGGCGGATCGACTTTCCGGTGAGCGCGACGAGCGAGGACGGACAGGAAGTGATCGAGGTCTGCCCGGTGGTGACGCGGGAGACGCGGCGCTGAGATTTCCCGCTTGCCGTTAGTCCGGCGAATTTGTGAACGTTTTCACAATCTCGCTGCGAGGGAAGCTGGATGACAGGCCCAAAATCCCCGGACTCCTCCGACGAAGCCCAGAACCCCGAACGATCCGCCGTCCTCGGCGAAAAGAAGATTCCCGCTGCGGTCGTCAAGCGGCTCTCTCTCTACACGCGGGCCCTGCAGAATCTGGAGCGCAACAAGGTCGAGAAGGTGAGTTCGACGGCACTGGCCGGCGAGCTCGGGCTGAACTCCGCGCAGGTGCGCAAGGACCTGGCGTACTTCGGGCAGTTCGGCGTGCCGGGTTTCGGCTATCACGTCGGCGAACTGCGACAGCACCTGAAGCATATCCTGGGGACGGACCGCGAGATCAACGTGGCGCTGATCGGCGTGGGGCACTTGGGCAAGGCGCTGCTGTCCTATGGCGGCTTTCACCGCCAGGGGTTCCGAATCATGTGGGCGTTCGACGTGGAGGTGCGCGAGTCGCACGTGGGGGTCGAGCGCGTGCCGGTGTATCACACGTCGGAACTCGACCGGATCATTCGGGAAGAGTCGATCGAGCTGGTGATTCTGACGGTACCGGCGGAGGCGGCGCAGGGAATCGCGGACAGGCTGGTGAAGGCGGGAGTGTCTGCGATTCTGAACTTCGTTCCGACGCGGCTTCAGACGCCGGACCACGTGAAGATTCACTACGTGGATCTGGCGATCGAGATGGAGAGCCTGAGCTTCTACCTGAGGTAGGAGCCGCGCCGTCCGGGGACTGCTCCATCGCTCTTTCGCGCATGATGCGCAGGCGAACGGTGGCGCGGCGCCTGGACTCCGGCAGACCGCGTATTTCCTCCTCTTCGGCGGCGTACCAGAGCGACCAGATCGGGAGCATTCTGCGGAGCTCGGCGGGATAGGTGCGCGGCTGGCGGGACTCCCCCGCCCCCCACCACTGATAAAGCAGCCATGTGGAGAGAAACGAGCGCTGGTAGCTGATGGAGGCGAAGCGCTTGAGCATCGCCACGAGCACCAGGCCGGGCACGGCCGCCAGAGACCACGCCGAGTACGTACCGAACAGGTTGAAGCGTCCGGAGTCGAACAGCCCGCCGGCCAGTGCCAGCAGTGCGACGGCGCACCCCGTGACCATGCTGCCGACGGCGGAGAAGGCGGCGACGATGCACGACATGGCAAGGAAGTTCGCGATCCCCGCGCGCGCGAGAGAGACCTTCGGCATGCCGTGGGAGACGAACATCCAGTGCGCAAGCCGGACGGACTCGAAATGGAACCAGGCGAGGGCGACGGGAGCCAGCAACATGGAGAGGATTCCGATCAGGGCGAAGGGAAGCCCTTCGATGCCGGCGCTGTCGAAGGCGGAGAGGACGAACTCGGCATCGGGATAGGCGGTAAACATGTCGATCACGCAGAACCCCAGAAGCAGGGTCATCCAGATGGAGCAAAGTCCGGCGATCATCATGGTGGCGACGACCGGCGGCGAGACGGGCGCGAGGCTGAGTTCCTCGATCTGGTCGGCGTTGGAGCGCCACTTGCGCGCCATACTGTATCCGGAGATTCCGCCGAAGAGGAAGATCACGTAGTCGAAGACGAAGACGCGAAAGATCATTCCGCCGCCTGCGGATTCGGAACCGAAGGTGAGGCGGTGCATGACCAGAAGCGCCAGGGCGAAGAGCATGCCCATGACCGGGATGCTCCAGTTGACCTTGCGGCGTCGTTCGGCGCGGCGCGCGACCTCGATCAGGCGGGTACCGTCTCCGAACCCGGGGCGGTTGCCCAAGAGCCAGTTGCGCCAGCGGGTGACGAATGTCTCTCGCGCTTCCATGCCGAAGGTCTCGGACATCGCTTCCCTGCCTCAAGGTCTACATAAGGTCCAAAGCGTCGACATCGATGGCGACCCGGGTCGAGCCGGAAACCGACCAGTCGGAGTCGCCCAGGACCCGGCGGATCAGTTGCCCGGCGGAACGTGGGCGCTCGCCCCGCAGAAGAATCCGATAGCGCAGCCGCCCGCCGAGTTTGGCGAGAGGCGCAAGGCGCGGGCCGTTGATGCGCAGACGCTCGGGGGCGAAGGAGGAGGCCCGGCGGAGAAGCGATGCGAGCAGGCGGGCGGCCTTCAGAGCCTTCTCACCATCCTGGTCGCTAATGGTAAGAGCCGTCAGGCGCGAGAAGGGCGGGAACCCGGCCTCGCGGCGGCGGCGCGATTCCTCGCGGTAGAAGGCTTCGTAGTCGTGGGCGGTGGCGCAGCGAACGGCCGTGTGACCTGGCATCCACGTTTGGAAGTACACGTCGCCGGCTCCCGTTCTGCCCGCGCGGCCGGCGACCTGGGTGAGCAGCGAGAAGGTGCGCTCCTCGGCCCGAAAGTCGGGGATGAAGAGACCGACGTCGGCGAGGACGACTCCGACCAGGGTGACTTTCTCCAGGTGCAGTCCCTTGGCGATCATCTGTGTTCCGACGATGATGTCGGCGTCGCCGCTCTCCATGCGGTTCCATGCGCGAAGCCATGCGTCGCGGCCGGAGGTCGTGTCGTAGTCGAGGCGCAGGAGCCGCGCATCGGGAAACCGGGCGGCGAGTTCCTCCTCGATGCGCTGGGTGCCGGACCCGATGGTGAGCAGTTCCTCGCGGCCGCAGTTCGGACACTTCGACGGATAGTGCTCGCGCCGTCCGCAGAAATGGCAGCGGAGGGAGAACTTGTCGGGTTGTTCCTGGGCGGCGAAGAGGTCCAGTTCGTTCGTGTCGCCGCGCGTCGCCCGGGCGGACTTGCGGTGAACGGTCATCGCGATGTCGTCCTCCGCGCACTTGGCGACCCATTTGCAGGAGGGACAAAAGAGGAAATTCGAGAATCCGCGCCGGTTGAGGAAAAGGATGCTTTGCTCTCCGCGATCGATGCGCTCCCGAACCGCTTTCACGAGAGGTTCGGAAAGCGAAACGTCGCCGGACCGTTCGGTCAGTTCGCGGGAGAGGTCCAGAACGCGGACGACCGGCATCGCGACGCCGGCCGCGCGGGCGCCGAGCTTCAGCAGGGAGTACTTTCCGTCGAGCGCGTTGGTATAGGACTCGAGACTGGGCGTGGCGCTGCCCAGCACGACGGGTATTCCTGCGCGCCGGGCCCGCAGAATCGCGAGGTCGCGGGCGTGGTAGCGGGGCGTTTCGCCCTGCTTGTAGCTGCCATCGTGTTCCTCGTCGACGACGACGAGACCAAGATCGGGCAGGGGGGCGAAGACGGCGGAACGCGCGCCGATGACGATGCGGACTCCGCCATCGCGAATGCGGTGGTAGAGAGCGAGCTTGGCGGTGCGCGACTGCTGGCTGTGGAAGACGCCGATGCTCTCGCCGAAGCGCCGCTCGAAGCGGTCGACGGTCTGGGGCGTGAGCGAGATTTCGGGAACGAGGCAAATCGCGGTGCGGCCCCGCGCGAGGACCTCCGCCATCGCCTGCAGGTAGACCTCCGTCTTTCCGCTGCCGGTCACGCCGTGAAGGAGGAAGGCGCCGAAGCTGTCGCCGGTGATCGTCCGCAGAATCGGGTCGAGGGCCTGGATCTGTTCGGCGTTGAGTTCGAGCGCTCCAGTGCGCGCGATCTCGCGTGGTTCCCGAACCGGCTCGGTTTCGACGAGGCAACCGTGGGCGACGAGCTTGTCGATCAGCTGTGAACTGCATCCCGCGAGTTCGGCGAGCGCGGACTTCGTCGCGGGGGCGGACGCGTTCAGGCGCAACTTGCCGAGTACCTCGCTCTGGCGCCTGGTCAGTTCCGCCGGCGGGTCCGCATCGGCGGGCGCATAGAGGACGGTCGGACGGAGTCTGACGTCGCGGAATCCGGTGATGGCGATGCTCGCGAGCGCTTCGCCCATCGAGCAGAGGTAGTAGTCCGCGATGAACTCGCCGATGCCAAGAAGCTCTTCGGAAATGCGATAGCCGGGCGACGCGACTCCGGCGATGGCCCTGATTTCCGCCGCAGCGCCGGCGCCGGGGTCGTCGGCCGTCGAGAGGACGCAGCCGACCATCTTGCGGTTGTTGAACGTCACGGAAACGAGAACGCCGCGCTCGACGGCAGGGCGCAGCGGTTCGGGCACTTCGTAGGTGAAGGCGCGGTCGAGCGGGACGTTGAGGACGACGGATGCGTACATGATCGCGCTATTCGCCGAGGATGTAGGGTTCGGGCGGTTCGAGCAGGCGAAGCTGGGCTCCGTCGTCGGCCAGACGGCGGCGGCGAAAGTCGCGTGCGGCGGCAAGCACCGCGCGGGCAAACTCCGCATCGAGGGCCGTGTCGCGGCCGAAGAGCACGGCGCCCTGTCGCCGAAGATTCTCCAGCGCCATCCTCATCGGGGGATCGCCGGAGGAATCGTCGAGGACGTAGAGGGGAACGCCAAGCGAGCGGCAGAGGCCGATGAAATGATTGGTTCCGCCGCGCATGCCGGTCCTCCCCGCGATGGCGGCGTCCGCGAACGCGGCGACGAGTCGGTTGCGGAGAATGGGGCTGGCTTTGGTGACCTTCGCGCCTCGTGGAAAGGGCGAGAGGAAGAGCGTGCGGTCGAGGTCCCACGCCGAGGCCATCGCGGGGCGCCACGTTCGAAGCGCGATCTGTTCGAGGGGAACCGGGGGAATCACGATGGTGGTGCCGCCGGCCTGGAGCGCACCCCTGTGGGCGGCGCAGTCCGTGCCGAGGGCTCCCCCGCTGACGATGCAGGCGGTCCGCGCCAGGTTCCCGCTGCATGCCTCGATGGCCGTCAGGTCCCAGTCCCTAGCCGAGCGGCTTCCTCCGATGGAGACGAAGCATTCCGACCGAAGCAGTGCCGCGT
>JAJFLJ010000071.1 GCA_021772755.1 Candidatus Sumerlaeota bacterium | reverse complement strand
TCCACTACAACAGCACGCGGCGGACGAAGCCGTTCGTGGCGGTGAACTGCGGTGCGCTGACGCAGTCGCTTCTGGAAAGCGAGCTGTTCGGGCACGAGAAGGGGGCGTTCACGGGGGCGGTGAAGCAGCGCGCGGGGCGGTTCGAGGCGGCGGACAAGGGGACGATCTTCCTGGACGAGATCGGGGAGACGAGTCCGGAGTTCCAGGTGAAGCTGCTGCGGGTGCTGCAGGAGCAGGAGTTCGAGCGGGTGGGGGGGCAGTCGGCGGTGAAGGTGGACGTGCGGGTGATCGCTGCGACGAACCGCGATCTGAAGAAGGAGGTGGACGAGGGGCGTTTCCGCGAGGACCTGTACTACCGGCTGAACGTGGTGCGGATCGATCTTCCGCCGCTGCGCGAACGGCGCGACGACACGCCGCTGCTGGTGCATCATTTCCTGCGGGAGTTCGGCAAGGAGCACGGCCGCACGCTGACGATCGCGCCGCGGGCGATGCAGATGCTGCAGAACCACGACTGGCCTGGGAACGTGCGGCAGCTGCGGACGGTGATGGAGAGCGCGTGCATTCTGACGCCGGGACGCGAGATCGGGCCGGCGAATCTGCCGGACGACATCCGCGACGAGCCGGACAAGGGGCCGCATCTGCGGCTGACGGTGGGAATGACGGTGAAGGACGCGGAGCGGGAGCTGATCCGCGCGACGCTCTCGGAGAACAAGGGGAACAAGGCGAAGGCGTCGCGCATCCTGGGGCTGGGGCGCAAGACGCTGTACCGCAAGCTGGAGGAGTACGGCATCGAAGGCGAGAAGGAGGGGTAGGGGCGCGCGGAACGCGTTCGTGCCGCGCGGGAATCGCGCGGAGACGCGGAGGCGCGGAGAAGAGATGTGGGGGGTGAAGTCGGGCCAGCGCCCGACAGGGCTCTGTGCGCGGCAACCTCACTCCTCCGGGGCGGCTCCCGGAACGTTGTCCGTGGCAGACTGTCCGAAGACTTCCTCGAACGCGCTCTTGCACTGTAGGCAAAGCGTCCCCTCCTTCGCGTCGTGTTCGGGCAGGGAATTCGGGTAGGCACATGCGCACGTGGGATTCGTGCATCTCTCGATACCGTTGGCGATCCTTGTCGAAGAGAGGCACTGCATGAGAGTTCTCTTTACGAGCCTCTCCTGGTTCGGCGTCTCATCGTTGAACTCTGCCGTAAATCGATGATACGACACGACACCGCCAGGATCGCTTGCCCATCCAAAGAGAAAGTTATGGTCGCTGGCATAGATATCGACGGGTGTGATGCCGAGGTACACGACGTTCTCCCTGCGGTAAGGCCCCACGGTCTCGAATAGAACTTCCAACAGCTGATCGGTATGCCATTGCGGGTCCTTGTCTCGCGACTCCTCCAGGACCGTCTCGAATTCCGCGAACGCTTCGGGATCCGCGCGGTCCAGAAGAGTCTTCATGAAACGGAGGAGATCGGTCTCGTCGTCCAGCTCTTCCAGAGTCAGATTGGTATCCTTCAACGCTTGGGCGATGCGGGGATTGTCGATCTCCTCCTCGATGCCCCATCGCGTTTCGATCAGGATCTTCTTGCGGCGATCACGATCGAAGGGGGGGTAGTCCGTCTCCACCGTCTGGACGTATACGGGGATGCCCAACTCCACGGAAAGCCGTTCCCTGACTCGCGCGACGAGCCACGCGTCGGCCTCCTGAAACGGGATCAGCACCAGGCAGTGATTCGATCCGGGAAGCGACTCGATCCCGTCGAACGCGGGGAGCGGCTCCCTGCCCAGCAGTTCGCCCGCCCGTTCGACGAGGTCGTCGGATTCGGCATGCCGGAGAACGAGACCCGCCTTCTCTTCCGCCTCGGCCGACCGACCTTCTTTCGCCAGCAGTTCCGCGTAGGCCATCTGATATTCCAGGTTCCAGGGGAAATGCTTCAGGCCCTGTAGAAGATAGTGCTCGGCGTCGTCGCTTCCCTCCTCGAGAAGGGCGTCCACCAGTTCGAAGACGACATCGATATCCCCCCGCGCCGAGGGGCCGGGATTGCTCAAGACCAGGTCGGCCCGCTCCCGGAGTTCATCCAGAGGAATCGTTTCCGCCTCCTTCGGATGCACGAAAATGGTACCGAGAACGATGAACGCGATAATCGAAACATGCATGATTCTTCGACCTCCAGCCTTCCTAACCGGCCCCTTCTCCCATGTGCCAGCGGGAACGGGAGTCTCCGGTTCGCGTGGGTTGGCAGCGCTGTCGCGACTTGCCGCCCCTCCCCGGGGGAACGCGGTTACGATAGCAGATCATGAGCCGGTGCGGGGTTCCGTGGTCAAGCGATCCGTTCGACCTTTCCTCCCTCTTGTAGGAGTCGGACGCCGGGGCATCGGTCAGGGATGGACGCCTCTTAGGGTCCGGCGGGTCGAAATACGGGAATCGCGCGGAGCGCGGAGGCGCGGAGAAGTGCAATGCGGCTTCTGCCGCGTCGGGGTTCAGTAGCGCCGGTAGCGTTCGTCGGGGCGGGGGTCGTCTTCGCCGAGCATGTACCACTTGCGGTAGTTGCGGGCGACGTCCTGGAGCATTCCGGCGGCGATGCCGTTGAGGGCGATGAGGTACTTGGCGACGTAGAGGAACGCGAGGGGAAGCAGGAGGAGGGCGAGGCAGCCGAAGAATCCCATGCCGACGAAGGCCCAGAGGACGCCGAGCAGGACTTCGAGGAGGAGGACGATGGCGAGAATGCGGAGGGCTTCTTTGGCGGCTTTCGCGAGGGCGTCCCGGAATCTGGGGGTCATGAAGCGCGCGCGCAGGCAGACGGCGGCGGTGTGGTTGATGCAGAGGAATCCGAAGACGGCGCGCAGCAGGCAGAGAATGCACGCGGCGGCGGCGATGAGGATGCCGTCGGAGAAGACGGCTCCGGCGAGGGCGGATTCGTAGACGAGCGCGCAGGAGACGGCGAGGATTCCGACGAGGGCGATGGCGAGGCTGGTGGCGAGGTTGAGGATGTGCAGCAGCGCGAGGGGGCGGACGATCATTCCGTAGACGATTTCGTCGGGGCTCATGCGGGTGACGAGCAGTTCGTCGAAGGGGACGTGGCCTTCGGTGCGGCCGACGTGGCGAAAGACGGCGAGGAACGAGGCGGGAATGGCGATGAGGGGAAGGAGCGGAAACGTGACGAGAAGGACGGCGAAGTAGGACGTGGCGGAGCCTCCGGTGTCCCAGAAAAGGCGCAGGGCCCAGAGGTCGGCGGCGGCGAGGATGCCCCAGAAGGCGACGACGAGAAGGTCGTCCCAGACGGCGGGCCGGATTCGCCCGGTGAGATAGAAAAGCATCGGATTGTTGCGCACGTTGAGCGGCCAGAGCCTGGGGCCGTTGATGGATTGGTATGCGGCCCATGCGCCGATGCGGATGGGAATGGAGAGGGGGTTGTCGGCGGGGGGCGCGACTTCGCGGGCGGAGGCGACCTTGGGGCGGCCCTGGTCGTCGAAGTATCCTTCGACGGCTTCGGTGTGGCGGCGGCCGAGATCGTACTGCGGCATGACGGAGGGCATGCGGGGCGCGGCGGGGCGGCTCTCGCGAATGGAGACTTCGGGTGTCGCGATCGGTTCGTCCAGGTCGTCGCTCCGTTGGGGTGCCATCTTCGTAGCCGCTTTCGGAGGACGATTCGTTGAGCCCGGGAGGCAGATCGGCGGGAATCGGGGTGGTTCGCCTTGCTCCGCGCCCCATGCAGGGCAATGCGTGCCGCACGGAACCGCAAGAGGTTCCCACTCAACGCGCAGGGAGACGGTCATGGCGAAGAAAGCCGCCGCGAAGAACGCGGCCAACCCGAAGGTTCGGATCGAGAAGGATTCCCTTGGGCCGGTGGAGATTCCGGCCGGCGCGTACTGGAGCACGACGACGCAGCGGGCGCTGGAGAGCTATCCGATTTCGGGGCTGCGGCACCATCCGAAGTTCGTCGACGCGTACGTGATGCTGAAGTGGGCGGCGGCGGAGGCCAACGGGAAGAGCAAGGGCATCCAGGCGAAGCAGGCGAAGGCCATCGCCCAGGCGTGCCGCGAGATCGTCGGCGGAGAGCTGCGCGACCAGTTCGTCGTCGACGTGTTCCAGATGGGCGCGGGCACGAGTTTCCACATGAACGTGAACGAGGTGATCGCGAACCGGGCGAACGAGATCCTGGGGGCGAAGCTCGGAACGTACGAGCATGTGACGGCGAACGACCACGTCAATTTCGGGCAGTCGACGAACGACACGTTCCCGACGGCGATGCGGCTCGGGATTCTGCTGATGCTGCGGGACTATCTGCACGCGCCACTGGCGGCGTTCGAGAAGGCGCTGCTGAAGAAGGGGAAGGAGTTCGACGGGATCGTCAAGAGCGGGCGGACGCACCTTCAGGACGCGGTGCCGGTCCGCCTGGGGCAGGAGTTCCGCGCGTACGGCGAGACGATCGGACGGTGCCACAAGAGCATCGCGGCGGCGCGGGACTGGGTGAAGGAACTGGGCATCGGGGGTTCGGCCGCGGGCACGGGGCTGAACACGGGGCCGGGCTATCGCGAGGAGATCCTGGCGCAGCTGAAGAAGATTTCGGGGATTCGCGATCTGACGCTGAACCCGAACATGTGCGAGGCGATGCAGAGCCAGCGCCCGGTGGCGGAGATCAGCGGGGCGCTGCGCAATCTCGCGATCGAGACGGGCCGCATCGTGAACGACCTGCGGCTGATGTCCTCGGGTCCGACGACGGGTCTGGCGGAGATCGATCTGCCGCCGATCGCGCCGGGCAGCAGCATCATGCCGGGCAAGGTGAACCCCTCGATGCTGGAATGCGCGAACATGGTGTGCTTCGAGGTGATCGGCAACGACACGTCGGTGGCGTGGGCCGTGGGGGCGGGGCAGCTGGAACTGAACGTGATGATGCCGCTGATGCAGCACAAGGTGATCACGAGCATCCACGTCATGGGGACGCTGCTGCGGCAGCTGACGGACCTCTGCGTTGCGGGGATCACGGCGAACCCGGCGCGGTGCAAGGCGTACTGCGAGGGCTCGATGGGCCTGGCGACGGCGCTGAACGTGTACGTGGGCTACGCGAACGCGTCGCGCATCGCGAAGCAGGCGCTGAAGGAGGGCCGCAGTCTCGTGGAGATCGTGCGCGAGGAGAAGCTGCTCACCGACGAGCAGATTCGGAAGATCATGGACCCGAAGGGCATGACGGAGCCGGGAATCCCGGGGAAGTAGGGGGACGGCACCGACGTGGAGCTTCCCGAGACATGGCGTTTTCTCGGCACGATGTGGTGGGTTCTGCACGCGTGCGCGATCGGCCTGGTGTTCTATGTGGGCTACGTCGTGGGAAAGAGCAGCGCGTCCGGCGGGAGCGACGAGCCGCCGGGCTGGCAGGGGGACGCGCCGGACCGGGAAGACGACGACGGGTCGAAGCGGTAGGCGGCTGGGCTACGGCGTGTTCTGTTTCGCGCGGAGGACGAGGGCGTCGCGCAGGCGCTCCGCTTCCGCGGGACGCAGGGTTTCGGCGAGTTCCTCGCGCGCGGGCAGATTCCATCTCCACATTTCGCGGTCGAAGAGAACGAGGATGGCGCCGCGCTCCTGGACGTCGCCGCGCATGGTTCGCATTTCGGCGTCGAATTCGGGACGCGGTTCGCGCGTGCGGGTATCGAGTTTCGCGGGAACGGGCATCGTGCGTCTGCCGGTCAGGATGAAGGCGGCGTTGCGCGCGTTGGTGTAGACGGGCGCGTCGGGCGGATGCGCGGCGAGGAGCGCCATGCCTTCGGAGGACTTCCAGGCGCGGTTGGCGTATCCGAATCCGTTGGCGCGCAGCGCGCCGCCGAGGTCGATCGTGACGGGCAGGTTCCAGACGGCGAGTGCGAAGGGCAGCAACAGGACCGCGTGGCGGAGGGCTTTCTCCGGACGGGCCTGGGCTGCGCGGAGAAGCAGGGGAGGGATCGCGACGGCCAGAAGCAGGGGAATGGGGCTGAGGATGCGCGCGTCCATCAGCGTGTGGGCGTCCATGAGAGAGATCGAGGCGACGAGAAACGCGATGTAGGAACACGCGAAGATGGAGACGAGGATCGTGTAGCGCACGAGGCCGCGAAGGCGTTCGTCGCCGCGCCGCGCCGCGAAGAGCACCAGGAGCGCGATGGTCGCGGCGAACGCGAGGAGCGCGGGGACCTGGATCGCGAAGGGGACTTCGGCAGGGAGTATCCACGCGGCAAAGGTGCCGGCCGTTTCGCGGACGCGCGCCATGCCGAACGGATGCCACGCGAGGGGGCGGTTGGCGGCGATGCCGGAAACGATCGCGTTGCGCACGAGCCAGAGCAGAAGCGGGCCTCCGGCGAGTCCGGCGAAGAGGGCTCCGTCGAGCGCGCGCGAACGCAGGGGGCGCTCTTTCAGGCATGCGAGAAGGATCAGCGGTGCGGGCAGAAGCGCGGCCCCGGCGTAACGGGTCAGCAGTGCGCAGCCGATGGCGGCGGAGCCTGCGGCGAGGAACCTTCGGTCGGGACAGGTCAGGTGGTGCGCCAGCAGCAGGTGCCCGCATAGCGCGAGGAGCAGGAACGGGGGTTCGGAGAGTGCCTGGACGTGGATCAGGAGTCCGTCGGGCATGGCGACCGGCAGGAGTCCCGAGACGACTGCGATGGAGAGGCTCCGTCCGGAGAAGCGCCATGCTCCGTAAGTGACGACTCCGACGGTGCAGGCGAAAACCAGCGCGTGCAGCCACCGCGCGGCGACGAGAACATCGCCGGCGAAGCCTCCAGCGATGGCGAGGAGAAGCGGATAGAGCGGCGGGTAGTGGGTAAGCGGCTCGCCATCGGCGCGGAGGCCGTTGCCGTCGAGCAGACTCGTCGCGGCATCCACGTAGCGAACGGAATCAGGCGTGATGCCGATGCCCTGGCGCGTCGCCCATACGATCAGGGCGAAGGCCATGAGTGCGGGCATGGCGAGAAGAACCGGCACGAAAGCGCGCGTGTATCCGCTGGGCGGGGGCGTCATGGCGGAAAGCATCCACCGGCGGTGGCGGACCGCGTAAAGGGGGATGTCCGCGGGCGCGTGGCGAGGGGTGAGCGATGTGTCGAGCGTCGTTCGCTGGATGGGCGGGAACGCCTGAATCGAGGGCGTTTGGGACTGGGTGGGCAGATGCACTTGATTTCCGAGCCCGGGGGGCTGACGCTTCGGGCCCACCTTAGGAGGTGTTCCATGCCAGCGCCAGGCCGTTCCATGAGATCCGACACCGTCAAGAAGGGCGCGACGCGCGCTCCGCACCGCTCGCTGCTGAAGGCGACGGGGAACTTCTCCGACGCCGACCAGAACAAGCCGTTCATCGCCATCGCGTGCAGCCATGTGGATATCATCCCGGGGCACGCGCATCTGGACGCGGTGGGGCAGTTCGTGAAGCGGGCCGTGCGGGAGGCCGGCGGGGTGCCGTTCCTGTTCAACACGATCGGCGTGGACGACGGAATTGCGATGGGCCACGTCGGCATGAAGTACAGCCTGCCGAGCCGCGAACTGATCGCCGACAGCGTGGAGACGATGATCGAGGCGCACCGTTTCGACGGGATGGTCTGCATTCCCAACTGCGACAAGATCGTGCCGGGAATGCTGATGGCGACGATGCGGCTGAACATCCCGACGGTGTTCGTGAGCGGCGGACCGATGGAGGCCGGCGTGTCGCCGGACGGGCGGCCGATCGACCTGGTGAGCGTGTTCGAGGGGGTCGCGGCGCTGGAGGCCGGCAAGATCACGGAGGACGAGCTGAAGGGGATCGAGGACGGCGCGTGCCCGACGTGCGGCTCGTGCAGCGGAATGTTCACGGCGAACTCGATGAACTGCCTGGCGGAGGCGCTGGGGATCGCGCTGCCGGGCAACGGGACGATTCTGGCGACGAGCGAGACGCGCGTGGACCTGTACCGCCGCGCGGCGCACGCGGTGCTCGACCTGGTGCGGCGCGACGTGAAGCCCCGCGACATCGCGACGTACGACGCGTTCCACAACGCGATGGTGCTGGACGTGGCGATGGGTGGCAGCACCAACACGGTTCTGCACACGATGGCCATCGCGCACGAGGCGAAGGCGAATTTCGGCATGGGCGACCTGAACGCCATCAGCCAGGCGACGCCGAACATCAGCAAGGTCGCGCCCTCTTCGGTGTACCACATCGAGGAGGTCCACCACGCCGGCGGCATCCACACGATTCTCGGCGAGCTGCGGCGCGGGCTGCCGGGCGTCCTGAAGGAGGACTGCCTGACGGTGACGGGCAGGACGCTGGGCGAGAACATCGACGAGTGGGACCTGCGGAGCGAACGGGTTTCGCGCGAGGCGCTCGTGATCAACCAGTGCGGCGCGGTGCCGACGGGCAAGACGGTGAAGCAGCTGCACGCGGTCTTCGCGGCGAAGGCCGGCGAGGGCGACGGCGGGACGGAGCGCGGCGTGGCGACGCTGGTGGCGACGGGGACGGAGACGCTGGCGGCGGCGTACTGCGCGGCGTTCAACGCGCGCAACGACGCGGCGGCGAAGGCGCTCTTCGCCGGGGGCGACCCTCCGGCGATCACGAAGGCGGAGACGATGGCGGCGAGCGTCGCGGAGATCGACGGCGAGCCGGTGGTGATGTTCTTCGAGCGCGGGAAGGACCCCGCGGCGAAGGGCATCGGGACGATCGACACGGCGAACGACACGATCGCGGCGATGACGCTGCACTGGGACGACAAGCTGCTCTCGCGGGCGAAGCCGCGGCGGGTCTCCTCGCTGGGCGGGTACTTCCCGGTGAAGCCGGCGACGATCGATCCGTTCGACGTGATCCGTTCGGCGGGCAGCGCGTACTCGAAGAAGGGCGGGCTGACGATTCTCTACGGAAACCTGGCGACGGAGGGTTGCGTCGTGAAGACGGCCGGGGTGGAGGACGCGATGAAGGTCTTCACGGGCGAGGCGATCTGCTTCGATTCGATGGAGGCTTCGTGCGAGGCGATTCTCGAGGGCCGGGTGCGCGAGGGTCATGTCGTGGTGATTCGCTACGAGGGCCCGAAGGGGGGTCCGGGCATGCAGGAGATGCTGGCGCCGACGAGCTACATCATGGGGCGAGGCCTTGGAAGCCGGGTCGCGCTGGTGACGGACGGACGGTTCAGCGGCGGCACGCGTGGCGCGTGCATCGGCCACGTTTCGCCGGAGGCGGCGGAAGGCGGCCGAATCGCGTTCGTGCGCGACGGCGACCGGATCGCCATCGACATCCACAACGCGACGATCGAGCACATGGTGGACGACGCGGAGATCGAGAAGCGGAAGCAGGGATGGAAGCCGCTGCCGCCGAAGGTCGATCACGGCTGGCTGCGGCGGTACGCGCGGATGGTGACGAACGCGGCGCGCGGCGCGGTGCTCGAGGTCCAGTGAACCCTCCCGTCCAGATTCTCGCACACGATCTGCGGGTCGCGGAAGCGATCATGGAGATCAGCAACGCCGTGGGTTCCGTGATGGAGCTCGACGACATCCTGCAGCGGATCGTCGAGACGGGCGCGCGCGTCATGGAGACCGACACCTGCTCGGTCTATCTGCGGGGCGAGAGCGATCCGGAGTTTCTGGTGCTGTACGCGTCGAAGGGGCTGAGCCGCGCGCAGGAGCTCGGCGTGCGCGGGTTCCGGTGGAGCGACGGCATCCCGGGCTGGTCGGCGGCGAACAACCAGACGGTGGCGCTGGCGAACGACCGCCACGATTCGCGGTGGGCGCGGCTGGACGACACGGCGGGCGAGGCGGAGCTGAAGGCGTATTTGGGAACGCCGCTGCGCATCCAGGAGGAGGTCGCCGGCATCATGACGTTCCGGCGGGCGGCGGAGCGGGAGTGGACTAACGAGGAGGTCATCTTCGCGGAGTTCATCGCCAAGCAGGTGGCGATCGTGGTGGAGAAGGCGCGTCTGTACGGCGAGAAGGTGGAGGCGGAGCGCCTGGCGGCGATCGCGGTGTCGCTCAGCGGCGTGGCGCACTACATCAAGAACGTGCTGCAGAACATGATGGGCGGCTCGTTCTTCGTGGAGACGGGGCTGAAGCGGGGCGACATCGAGAAGGCGCGGCAGGGGTGGGACCTGCTGCAGCGAAGCATCGGGAAGATCCAGGCGCTCGTGGAGAACATGCTGACGTATTCGCGGGACTGGAAGTGCACGCTGGTGCCGCTGGACGTGAACGCGCTGCTGGCGCAGATGGCGCGGGAGGCGGAGCCGGCGGCGTTCGAGAAGGGCGTGAAGCTGGCGCTGGAGCTCGACGACCGGCTGCCGCAGCTGCGGGCGGACGAGGACGCGCTGCACGACGCGGTGCTGAACCTGGTTACGAACGCGGTGGATGCGCTGGCGGAGAACGAGAGCGGCACGGTGCGGATTCGCACGGAACGCGACGACGCCGGCGGGGTGGCGCGGATTCGCGTCGCCGACAACGGCCCCGGCATTCCGCCGGACGTGCAGGAGAAGATGTTCAGCCTGTTCTTCTCGACGAAGGGGCGGGGCGGCACGGGCATCGGGCTCTCGGTCACGCGGCGCATCGTGGACGAGCACGACGGAAGACTCCACTTCGAAACCTCGCCGGACACGGGAACCACGTTCACGATCGAACTGCCGCTGTAGAGATGGAATGAGGGGTCAGGGACCAGGTTTCAGGGATTGGGACGGGTTGTCGCTGACAACCATCAACGAACAACTATCAACGAACAACATTCAACGACTGGGGTGCTGTACCATGACGAGTCATCGGACGGAGCGGGCGGGGGAGGCGATTCGCGAAGCGCTGTCGCTCGTGATTCTGCACGAGCTTCAGGACCCGCGGCTGCCGGGCATCTTCACGCTGACGGCGGTGCGGGTGACGCCGGACTTCTCGGACGCGAAGGTGTATTTCACGCAGGTGCCGGACGGGGAAAAGGACATCGCGGATTCGCTGGCGATGCTCGAGAGCGCGACGGGTTTTCTGCGCAAGCGCCTGGCGCAGGAGGTGAACCTGCGCATCACGCCGCGTCTGCGGTTCTATCACGACGAGCAGGCGCGGCGGGGCGAGCGGATCGAGATGCTGCTGGAGGAAGAGGCGAGGAAGCGGAAGGAAAGAGAATCTTGAGTCGCGGGTTTAGGAGATGGTGCGATGTCCGAAAGCGAATCCATTCATTCTGCGAACGAATCCCAAGAAAGCCGCCAACAATCGATTCTCGGGAATGATCGAGAAGCTGAATTCTATCGCAACTCTTTGGACGTTGTCAAGACTCTCCACCAGTGGATGCTGGGGCTTATTGCGTTCCTGCTTGTCGCGGTGGGCGCCGTGGTCAGCGTCGCAGCGTATTTGGGCTTCAGCAACTTGCAGACCATCGGTGCGAAGTATGAGGAGCGTCTTGACGAGATAACCGTGGCCAGCGAGGAGAGCTTTTCCGAGTATCGGAGTGATATGCAGAACGAGATGCGAGCGTATATCGCCGAGTTGGATGATCGCCGAGTGGACTCTGAAAGGCATGTGGCGAGTCTTAGAAAGCAAGTAGAGGCGTATCGCGAGGAGAACATCGAGGAGGCCAATTCGTTCAAGCTTGCGCTGAGTGAGCTGAGGGGCGAGGCCCGTGGAGGTGTAGAGGCCTTTCTTGGAGATATCCAAGCGGGTTCCGACATGCTTTCGTCGCTAACAGACTTGGCAATGACTACCTCCGTTGCTGCGGAGGTCGGGTTGGTGGCGGACATGAGCGAAGCGGACTTCGTTGCGAGGATGTTCTTCTACGAAGGACTTGCGCTGGCAGCGAAGGGTGAATACGAGAATGCGGTGGAAGCCTACCATCGATCGACTGAATACGACAGCGACGCCGTATCGCCCTACTTCAATCTGTCGAACGTGCTGATGAAACTCGGTCGGTTCGATGAAGGCCTGAAAGTTCTCGATCATGCGATCGGGGAGATCGGGTATCACACTTCACTCGTCGAGAACAAGGCGGTCTTCTATCTTAACGGTGGGTATCCGGAGAGGGCAGCAGAATACCTCGCTGAACACCTACCAGATGATGGCTCATCTTGCACTGCATTGGAGATACTTGCAATGGCCTACTACAGTGCGGGCGAGATGGAGAAAGCACGCACCTCGGCAGAATCTCTTCTGGAATGTGACGCGACGGCAGGGTATGTGGTTCTTGCCGCTGTTAGTAGTGACGAGAATCTGCTGGAACAGGCTCGGGAATTCTCGGACATGGCGCTGGAGCTTTCCCCCAATAATGCTGAAGCGATAGCCCAGAGAGGTGTTCTTGAGGAGAACTCGGGCAACCATACGGCAGCAGAAGACTATTATCTGCGAGCGCTCTCGGCAGATTCACGAGATGCATTCGCGAATCGTTCGTACGCTACGTACCTCTTGGGCGAAGAGCGTTTTAGAGAAGCTATCCCCTTCCTGCGCACGGCTCGCGGTGTTCAGCCGTGGAACCCTGAATTGCACACCCTCTTGGGTTGGTCGCACTGGATGCTGGGAGAATCGGCCTTGGCGGAGCCAGAATTGAAACGTGCTTTGGAACTTGGGCCATCGCATTCGGGCAGAATCAGCGTTTTCGTGAGATTCATGATCGACAGAGGACGACTGGGAGAGATTCAGCCCGAGCTGGACATTCTTGTGGACGAGTTCTCAAGTAGTTGGGTTGATTTAGGCTTGGTAGTGGAGAAGTTTCGGGCTGAAGGGTACGAGAACGAAGCACGAAACTTCGCCCGAAGGGTGCTTGAATCAAACTCTATCCGAACGGTTGAAGAGATACCGGACGCGGACTTCCGGCGAAGGGCGATTCTGGTCGGAGCTATCTAAGGCCAGAATGCCTACCCGGCGCCGACCATCTGCTCGCGCTGGGGCTTGATGAACTCGATTTCGCCGAGGGCGTCGTTGAGGACCATGCGGTGGGCGCGGTGGCGTTCGCCGGTGACGACCTGGCGGAGCGAGTCGATGGTGTCCTCGATGCGCTCGTTGACCAGGACGTAGTCGTAGAGGTTGGCGTACTTGAGTTCGTGGCGGGCGTTTTCGAGGCGTGTGCGGATGGCGCGCTCGTCGTCGAGGCCGCGCGAGCGGAGGCGCTTCTCCAGGGTGGCGATGCTCGGCGGCAGAACGAACACGAGCACGGTGTCGGGGCGTTCCTTCTTGAGCTTCAGACTGCCCTGGACGTCGATGTCGAGTACGACGTCGGCGCCTTCGGCGATGCGTTCCTCGACTTCGCTGCGGAGCGTGCCGTAGTAGTTGCCGTGGACGACGGCGCTTTCGACGAAGGCGTTGGCGGCGAGGAGGCGCTTGAATTCGGATTCGGTGCGGAAATGGTACTCGCGGCCGTCCTGCTCGTCGCCCCGGGGCGGACGGGTGGTGACGGAGACGGAGTACTCCATGGATTCGTCGGCGGAGAGAAGTTCGCGCAGGAGGGTGGACTTGCCGCCGCCGGAGGGCGCGGAGAGGACGAAGAGGATTCCGGGGCGGTTGAGCTGGAATTCGATCACGGCGGAGGCTCCGTCGGGGCGATGACTCGTCTCACGGGATAGATTGGGGCCGCCGGGGCGGGGGTGTCAAGGCAGGCGGGTGAGACGGCGTGCGATGTGCCTTCGCCGGGATTGGTCCAGCGGAATTCGGGTTGCCTGGGGCGGCGGGGGGCTGGCACTGGATGGCCGTATGTTCGACCGGACACGATTCATGACGTTCGCACCGACAGTTCCCCCTTTCTCCCCTCTGTTCAGCACGGGCTGGCGCCGCTGGCGCTGGTAGAGCCGTGGCGTGGTGCGCCGCGGCAGGCCGCGTCCCCGGTGACTGGTGTCCGGGGCGGGTGGATGTGCGTTGATTCGACGATTGCCGATGGAGACTTGAAATGATCAGGCCGTCTTTGGAAGAGTTTCGCGAACTGGCCAGGCAGGGCAACCTGGTGCCGGTGTGCATGGAGGTACTGGCGGATCTGGAAACGCCGGTGTCGGTGTTCCGGAAGCTGAAGGACAGTCCGCACGCGTTTCTGCTGGAATCGGTGGAGCAGGGCGAGCAGCTGGGGCGCTACAGTTTCCTGGGCGCCGATCCGATGCTGGTGTTCGAGGCGTCGGGCGGCGAGCAGAAGGTGACGTTCCGCGACCGCGAGCTGGCGGTGGAGACGCGGGATTCGCCGCAGGACACGCTGCGGGGGATTCTCGCGCAGTTCCAGCCGGTGACGATCGCCGACCTGCCGCCGTTCGCCGGCGGCGCGGTGGGCTATATGTCCTACGACACGGTGCGGTACTACGAGGACATTCCCGACAAGAACCCCGACACGATCGGCACGCCGGACTGTCTCTTCATGCTGGCGGATTCCCTGGTGGCGTTCGATCACGTCAAGCACCGCATGCTGCTGGTGGCGAACGCGCTGCTGGGGGAGGGCACGGACGTGGAGGGCGCTTACGCCGAAGCGGTGCAGCGGCTGAAGGCGTTGCGGGCGCGGGTGACGGCGCCGGCGCCGGCGGCCGACGGGCCGGAACCGGTGCGCGATGCCATCGAGGTCTCCTCGAACTGCACGCGCGAGGAGTTCGAGGACTGGGTGCGGGTCTGCAAGGACTACATCCACGCCGGCGACATCTTCCAGGTGGTCATCAGCCAGCGTTTCACGACGGAGCTGAAGAGCGATCCGTTCGACATCTACCGCGCGGTGCGGGCGGTGAACCCCTCGCCGTACATGTTCTATCTTTCGTGCGGCGACTTCCGGATCGCGGGGTCGTCGCCGGAAATCCTGGTGCGGTGCCAGAACGGCGAGGTGACGGTGCGGCCGATCGCGGGAACGCGCAAGCGCGGCGCGACGCCGGAGGAGGACCTGGCGCTGGAGAAGGACCTGCTGGCGGACAAGAAGGAGATCGCCGAGCACGTGATGCTTGTGGATCTCGGCCGCAACGACGTGGGGCGCGTCTCGGAATACGGCAGCGTGCGCGTCACCGACCTTCAGATCATCGAGCGCTACAGCCACGTCATGCACATCGTGTCGAACGTGGTTGGGAGGCTGGCGAGCGGGAAGGACGCGTTCGACGCGCTGGCGGCGTGCTTTCCGGCGGGGACGCTCTCGGGCGCGCCGAAGATCCGCGCGATGGAGATCGTCGACGAGCTGGAGAACGTCCGTCGCGGCATCTACGGCGGGGCGGTGTGCTACTTCGGGTTCAACGGATCGATGGATTCGGCGATCACGATCCGCACGGCGATCATCCGCGACGGCCAAGTGCATGTCCAGGCCGGCGCGGGAATCGTGGCGGACAGCGTGCCGGCGACGGAGTTCGAGGAAACGGTGAGCAAGGCGAAGGCGATGATCCGTGCGATCGAATGGGCCAACGCGGGGCTGGAGTGAGTGGGGCGGGGCCGCCGTGCGCGGCCCGTCTCATTTCCCGTAGCGGACGATGACGACCCGGGCGTTCGTCGCGATCCCGTCGAGAGCCTCCTCCATGACAGAGAGCGCCTTGTTCGTGTCGTAGGACCCCGAACCGGCACCGATGATCGGAAACGCGACGCTGGAATATCCGGCCTCGTCGACCAACCGCATGGCGTTCACCACGGAATCGCGAATGGACCGGCGAGAAGCCATCCACAGCATATCGATGCCGGCGACATGGACGATCGCCTTGTACGGCAGCCTGCCCGGGCCCGTCGAAACGGCCCCTCCGAGTGGAATCGGACCGTGACGGGAGAGTTCGACGAACGGTCCGATGCCCCCGCGGCGTTTGATCGCGCCGGACACTCCCTGCGGCAGCAGGAGCCACCAGGGGATTATGTTTCGATTCCAGGCGTTGACGATGACATCGACATCCTGATCGAGCAGGTCGCCTTCGACGACTTCGGGCTTCATCGGGCGTCTCCTGCGATGGAACCGAACGAGGGCCCGGCGGTGCCGAGCCTGGTGCGGGAGGCGACCTCTTTCCGGTTGCGGAGGGAGGTCGCCGGTGCGAGGCTAACGCGCGTTAGGTGCGCATTTGGCCTTCAAGCGAGGATACCATGAACGCAGTGCTCTCGGGACCAGTCGTTGCCGTAGCGATCATGATCGCCGCCTTCCTTCCGGCAGTCAGCCGGGGCGCCGAGCACTTCGTGTCGTCGGACGACGACATCCGCGATCTGGTGGACGACGGCACGGTGGAGCCTGGCGACACGATCATCTGGCTCGATGGCGAATACTCGGACCAGAGCATCAACTTCAACTTCATGGGAACGGAGTCCGACCGCATCACGCTGCGGGCGGAAACGCCCGGGGGGGTCACGTTCCGGGGGGACTCCTTCGTGAAGTTCGGCGGCGACTACCTGACGGTGGACGGCTTTCGGTTCAGCAACGCGGGCAACTACGACCAGGAGGTGGCATCCTCGATCGTGCAGTTTCGCGCCAACAACGGCAACCGACACGCGCATCACTGCCGGCTGACGAACTCCGTGATCAGCGACATGAACTCGCACGAGCAGGACGTGGACGACGACGACGAGGACGGCGACACCGAGGAGTTCATCTTCCACAACAGCAAGTGGATCCAGATCTACGGGACGAACAACCGCGTGGACCACTGCCACTTCGACCAGAAGAAGGTGCGCGGCGCGCTGATCGTGTTCGAGCTGGTTCCCCAGGACGGCGAGGAGGGCACGCCGTACGCGGCCTACAACCACCGCATCGACAACAACTCCTTCGGGCCCAACCCCGTCGGGTTCACGGGCAACGAGTTCGAGACGATCCGCACGGGGACGAGCGACTACGCGAACTTCAACTGCGCGTCGGTCGTCGAGAACAACTTCCTCTACCGGTGCGACGGCGAGATCGAGGTGATCTCGAACAAGAGCAGCAACAACGTCATCCGCAACAACACGCTGGTGGAGTGCCGCGGCTCGATCGTGATGCGCCACGGCGACAACGCCCTGGTGGAGGGCAATCTGATCCTGGCGAACGGGGTTCCCGATTCCGGCGGCATCCGGCTGAACGGGCAGGACCACGTCGTGCGGAACAACTACGTCTCGGGGACGCGGGGCTCGGGGCTGCGCGGCGCTCTGGTTCTGCGGCGTGCCGGAGGGGTGAGCACGGGGGACGAGAACGGGGGCTACGAGCAGGTGCGCTTCTGCGAGATCGTCCACAACACGTTCGTCGACAACACGCAGACCTTCAACCTTGCGGAGCCGGGAGGGACGGCGAACTCGCTGTTCCCGACGAGCAACGCGATCGCGAACAACGTTCTCCTCTCCTCGCGGGGCACGCTGATCTCGAACACGACCGGGCTGAGCAACATGACCTATGCGGCGAACACCGCGTTCGGTTCCGCTCTGGGCTTCTCGGACCCGGGGTTCGTCGTCGCCGACCCGGAACTGTCGGCGGCTGCGGACGGGTTGCTTCGCCCTGGCGAGACGAGTCCGCTGCTGGGAGCCGCCGACGCCGGAC
>JAJFLJ010000008.1 GCA_021772755.1 Candidatus Sumerlaeota bacterium | reverse complement strand
GCTGGGAGGCTATCGCATGACACACGCGCGTTCCCGCGGGGTTTCCGTCGCGGAATTCCTGGTGGCGGTAGCGCTTGCCGGATCGCTCGCCGCCGCAACGGTCCCGGAACTGCTGGAGGCGCAGACGCGGTCGAAGTACTCGCAGACCCGCTCGGTCCTCCGCGAAGTGGGAGTGGCCCTGGGGAACTACGCCATCGACAACGGACCGTACCCGTACGACGGCTACAATGCCATGGATGTCTTTAGGTACAATTACTGGTACCTGTCGCTCCATCTCTCCACGCCGGTCGCTTACCTTCCCTCCAGCCAGGTCACGGACCCGTTCCGCAGGCACCTGTTGGTCGGCGATCTCTTCCACCATCAAGTGGCCGATATCCGATACCGGAACATCGACTCGACGTGGGGGGTGGCGTACGACGGCATGCAGGTCGGTTCGCATGGCTTTTCGGTGTTCTATCCGCAGGTCATGGCCGAGTACGGCGGTTGGGTTTTGACGGGCGTCGGACCGGACGGGACGTATGGGCCGACAGGCTGGCCCGGCGTGTCCTCCTATCCCACGGTCAACGTCCCCTACGACCCGACGAACGGCGCGCTCAGCACCGGCGACATTTCCCGCAGCGAACTCTCGCTCGTCGGGCACTTGAACATTCCGCAGTAGACGGACGTTCAGCGGCTCGTCTTGCGCGCCAGCACCACCAGCGACGTTCCCATCGGAAGGTCGATGCGCCGCAGGAGCCAGGCTTCCAGATCGAGCACGCGGATCAGCAGCCGGTTGACCGGTTTCGGCAGCGGGATCAGATGCGTTCTGGGCCGTCGCTCGGGATCGATCTCCGCCGACCGCTGCCAGAGTTTCTGCAGCGACCGAAACACGACGATCAGCGGGTGCAAAAAGAAGATGCCGTAGGAATCCTTGACGGGGCGGAACCGCCCCTCCTTCAGGAGCGCGCGAAACGACCGCTGCGTGTAGCGCCGGAAGTGGTGCAGCGCCACGTCGTGATCGCTCCAGAGCGAGGGATGCGCCGGCACGGTCGCCATCAGGTAGCCACCGGGTCTCAGCACGCGGTTGAACTCGCGAATCAGCAGGTCGTCGCGCTCGACGTGTTCCATCAGATCGAGAGCGAGAATCAGGTCCATCGAGCCGTCCGCGAAGGGCAGCCGGACGACGTCGCCGCGCACAACGTTGCGAATGCCGCGGGACCGGCAGAACCCCAGCGCCAGATGCGAGAAGTCCAGCCCGACGGGCTTCCAGTCCGAGACCGTTCCCAGCATCAGCCCCGTGCCGCAGCCGACGTCCAGCACCCGCCCCGCCCGGGGCGGCGATTTCATGAACGCCTTCAGAACGGACTGGATGATCGCACGCCGCCCCTGGAACCACCAGTAGGTGTCCTCGAGGTGGTACATCCGCTCGTATTCTTCGACGTTCAACGCGATCCTCCGGGGGAGAGGCGGAAGCGTTCGCTGCCGGTTTCGACGCGTCAAGGCGGTAACTGCTCGCCCCGCCCGTCCCGGCCGGGAGACGCTGGGCAGCATGAGTGCGCCTCCGACCGTCGTCCTCTTCGTTCGTCTCCCGGTCCCCGGCGAGACGAAGACGCGTCTGGCGGCGGGTTCTTCGCCCGAACGCGCCGCCAACGCCGCGCGGGCGATGGCGGAGCACATCGTCGCGCAGTTGCTTGCCGGAACCGACCGCTCGTGGGAACTCGTCGTCTTCGCCGCACCGGGCGGGCGTGCGCTGGAAGTCGGGGCCTGGCTCTTTTCCGGGGACACGCCCTCTGGTGTTCGCATCGAACCGCAGCCCGAGGGCACACTCGCCGATCGCCTCGAACACGCGCAGAGTCTCGGTGGCGGACCCGTTCTCTTCGTCGGTTCGGACTGTCCCGAGATCGAAGCCCGCGATATCGACGACGCTCTTGAGGCCCTTGCCCGGTTCGACGCGGTCGTGGGCCCTGCTGCCGACGGCGGCTTTTGGCTGCTGGGACTGAGGCAGGCGCTCCCAGGCGTGTTTCGGGACGTGCCCTTCAGCGCCGCCAACACGCTCGACGTGTTGCTCGGGGGCATCCGTGCCAGCGGGTTCTCCGTCCTGCAGCTGGGGCTGCGCCGCGATGTCGATACCATCGAGGACTGGCGCGGGCTTCCGGAAGCGACGAAGGCGGCTCTTCGTGCGCGGGCGCTGGGACCGGACGGCGCTCTGCCCCGGTAGCGTTTCGGAAACCGGGACTTTGCCGTTGCCAGGCCACCCCGCCTGCCGGGATACCACCCCCACACCGTTGCCATTGGATGTCCTTCGACCAAGCGCGCGACCCGAGACCCCTTCGAGCAATCCGACACGGCATGGCAAACCCCCAGGGCAAACCGCAGTCCAGCGAAGCCGTCACCCCTGCGCCCCGGTCCCCCCGCAGCGAAGTCGCTCTCCCGCCGGGCACCGTTCTGGCGGACAATTTCGTCGTCGAGAACGTCGTCGGCGAGGGCGGAATGGCGGTCGTCTACACCGGCCGCCAGAAGAGCCTGAACCGCCGCGTCGCCATCAAGGTGCTGCATTCGCGGTTCGTTCGCGATCCGGAGTTCCTCGAACGCTTCGAGGCCGAAGCCGGCGCTCTGGCGGCTCTCTCGCACCCCAACGTGGTCAACATCATCGACCGCGGGAACGACGGGCTTCGTTACTTCTTCGTCATGGAATACGTCGAAGGCAAGACGCTCGACCAAATGATCATCGAGAACACCCTGGAGATGAAGGACTGGCGCGCCGTCGTCGCCGCGTGCCGCGACGCGCTGGACTACATCCACCGCAACGGCGTCGTGCACCGCGACATCAAGCCGTCGAACATTCTGCTGGGCCGCGAGTCGGCCATCAAGATCGGCGACTTCGGCATCGCGCACATCGTCAAGGGGGAGTCGGCGAAGAAGCAGTCCGGCACCCAGGCGGCGCGCGCCCTGGGGACGCAGAACTACATGGCGCCGGAGCAGATTCTCGACCCCGCGTCCGTCGATCACCGTGCCGACGTCTATTCTCTCGGCGTCGCCTTCTACAAGATGCTCGCGCGCGCGATGCCCGTCGGCGACTGCCAGATGCCGTCGGAGGCGAACCACAAGGTCCCCGTCGCCGTCGATGCGGTGATCTGCAAGGCGATGAACGAGGACCGCAATCTCCGCCACCAGAGCGTCCAGGCGTTCTGCGACGAACTGCTCGCCGCGCTCAAGGAGCAGACCGTCAGCATCACGTCCGTCCTCAGCTACCGCAATTCGCCCACGCCGACCAACTCGCTCTACACAGGTTCGGATTTCCGAACGCCCATTCCCGTCTCGAAGATCGCGAACAAGGGCGCGACGCCCAAACCCGTCCGCAAGATGCTGACGCCGCGCCCGCTGGCGGGAAAGAAGGCGGCGGAGGAGAAGGAAAGGACGGCGAGGGCGTTGACCCCGAAGCCGGCGAAGACGACCTCCGCACCCGTGGAGAAGCCGAAGAAGGGACTCATCGTCGGCGTCGCGCTCGTCGCCGCTCTTCTGGCGGCCGCGATCGTCGGCGTTCTGGTGAAGGGCAGGACCGAACCGCCGCCCACCGCCGCGCCTGGCGAGATCGTTCCCATTTCCGAGCAGCAGGACCGCCTGCGCGACGAGATCATCCGCGAGAAGACGCAGCAGAACGCCCCCGACACCGCTCCGGAGACGACCCAGTGAAGACAGCGATCCCCTGGGCGGCGTTCGCGCTCGCGTGTTTGCTGGTTTCCGCGTGTTCGCGCGGGCAGACGGGCGAGGATATCATCGCCGCCTACAGCGAGGCCGACGAAAGCGTCACCGAGATCGCCATCGTCAGCGGCTACAACGAACCCGTCGCGTTCGAGAAGGGCATCGGCCTTCGTGCGGTGGCCCACTCGCAGGTCCTGGCGATTTCCGTTCGCAACAATTCGCCCGAGGCGATCACGCTGGGGCCGAAGTCGTTCCGCCTCGTGACGCCCGACGGCCTCTACGAGTTCGATCCGGACCACGACGATCTGAAGGGTTTCCATGTCCAGGACATCGAGCCGGGCGATTCCGCCATCTTCACTGCGGGTCTCGCGGGGAAGCGCGACCTCGTCGATCTCGGCGTCGCGCTCAACTATCCGCCTTCCGGCGTCCTGATGCAGGTGTTCGTCGAAGCGGTCGACTAGCGCGCGAAGGACTCCGCGAAGACGACGTCGCCGCCATCCGCGTCGATTTCCGCCCGGCACCCCAGCGGGATGCTCGCATTGACGGGAACGTGTCCCGTCGGGAAATTGCCGACGATCGGAACGCGGACGGAAGCCAGAACGCGCCCGAGCATTTCCTCCACCGTGCCGCGCTTCGGGTCGTCGCTGTCGCAGCCGCTGAACTGGCCGAGCACGATCCCCGCGACCTTCGCCAGAATCCCCGCGAGGTCCATCTGCGTCAGAAAGCGGTCCAGCCGGTAGGGCTCCTCGCCCACGTCCTCCAGGAAGAGAATCGCC
>JAJFLJ010000070.1 GCA_021772755.1 Candidatus Sumerlaeota bacterium | reverse complement strand
CTGGCTGCCCGCCCGGCGACGCCGTGCTGAAGGACATGCACTTCGGCTATCCCATCGCCAAGGAGATCGCGCGCCTGGACGTCGGGCAGACGATCGCCGTGAAGAACCAGATCGTCGTGGCGGTGGAAGGGGTGGAGGGGACCGACGAGCTGATCAAGCGGTCCGGCGAGCTGGCGGGGCCCGGCATCGTCATCGTCAAGGTCTCCAAGCCGCGCCAGGACATGCGCTTCGACGTGCCGGTGATCGGCATCCGGACGTTCGAGAACCTCGCGCGGGTGAAGGCGGCGGGGCTGATCGTCACGGCCGGCCAGACGATCTTCCTGGACAACGAGGAGTCCATCGCCCTGGCCGAGCAGAACCGCATCGCCGTCCTCTCCTACAAGGAAACGGGCGCCGAGACCCCCTACGTCGACGGTCTCCGGTAGACCCGCGCGGCGGCGGCGCGGAGTTTGCTCCCCGATAACCCCGCAGGGCCCACCGGCGGAGACGCCGCCCCAATTCGCAGACACCCCAGGAGACATATCATGGCCTACTCACTTCCCGACCTGCCCTACCCCCACAACGCGCTCGAACCGCACATCGACGCGCGGACGATGGAGATCCACCACGGCAAGCACCACAACGCGTACATCGCGAAGGTGAACGACGCCATCGCGGGGACGGACCTCGAGAAGATGTCCATCGAGGACCTGGTCGCCAACCTGGACAAGGTCCCCGAGGCGAAGCGCACGGCGGTGCGCAACAACGGCGGCGGGCACGCGAACCACACGCTGTTCTGGACGATTCTCTCGCCGAAGGGCGGCGGAAGCCCCTCGGGCGATCTGGCTTCGGCCATCGACGCGGCCTTCGGCAGCCTCGACGCCATGAAGGAGAAGTTCGCGAACGCCGCAGCGACGCGTTTCGGCAGCGGCTGGGCGTGGCTCGTCGTGACGAAGGGCGGCAAGCTGGAGGTGACCTCGACGCCGAACCAGGACTCGCCCCTCATGGAGGGCAACACGCCGGTCCTGGGGCTCGACGTCTGGGAGCACGCGTACTATCTGAACTACCAGAACCGCCGGCCCGACTACATCGCGGCGTTCTGGAACGTCGTGAACTGGGACGAAGTCGCGAAGCGCTACGCCGCCGCGAAGTAGTTCGCCGACGGAAGATCGAGTTTCCCATCGAGCCGGCCCGGATCATCCGGGCCGGTTTCGTGTTGAAGAGGCCCTCTACCGCTGCGCGCCGGCGAGCTGCTGCTGCGCGGCTGCGAGCATCTGGTCGATCCGCACGACCTTCGGGTGCGATTCGCCGGAGAGATGCACGATGATGGCGCGTGCCTGTCGCGCGTTTCCCAGCGCGCCCTCGATGTCTCCCGAGCGCCACGCCGTGCTGGCCTGCGCGATGAACGCGTCGGCGTCGGCTTCGGTGGGTGCGGGCGTCGGAGTCGGCGCTGGTGCGGGAGCGGCGGCCTGGGGCTGGGCGATCTTGACGGGGGGGTCCGGTTTGCTGATCAGCATGTTGGGATTGGTTCCGACGAAGCCGACTCCGGCTGCGGCCAGGATGACCAGTCCGCCGGCGATTCGAACAGCGACGACCTTGAATCTCTCGGGGAACTGGGAAAAGAGCATCAGAAAGAGGAAGGAGACCGTTTCGAAGACGAAAAGCAGCGGGTCGTGACCCCCCGGCTTGAGGCTGAGAAAGTAGGATCTCGGCTCTTTCGTGAACGCGTTGGGAAACGCGATCATCGTCACGCCCATAAGGCCGATTATGGCGGCGAGCACGTAGAAAAACCAACCCATCGAACGAGTCCCCCACGATTCATCATCGAACCGCTGACTGGCGGATGGAACGGGATAGCGCAAGCCGAGAGTGGCTTTCCCGGGGCTCCGGCGGGCGCCACGGCGCTTGACGTGGCCCGTCCCTGCGGCGACAAACCGCGCCCGCACGGGATGTCGTGGTTCCCGTGACTCCACAAGGGAGGCGCAGTCGTATGTCCGCACCCGCCGTTTCACCCGTCACGATCACTCTGCCGGACGGTTCGAAGAAGGAATTCGAGGGCCCCGTCACGGGCCACGAGATCGCTCTCTCCATCAGCGAAGGCCTGGCGCGCGCCGCCCTGGCCATCGTCGTCGACGGCCGCACGATCGATCTCTCGACGCCCATCGCGAACGACTCCGACGTCGTGCTTCTCACGGCGCACCAGCCCGCAGGCCTGGAAGTGTTGCGGCACTCCTGCACGCACTTGATGGCCCAGGCCGTGAAGCGCCTCTGGCCCGAGGCGATGCTGGAGGACGGCCCCCCGACGGAGGACGGGTTCTGGTACGACATCCGGACCGAGCCGCCGATCGCCGCCGAGGATCTGCCGAGGATCGAGAAGGAGATGCAGAAGATCGCCGGCGAGAAGCTGCCGGTCACGCGCCGGGAACTCTCGCGCGACGAGGCACTCGCGTTCTTCGCGGAGCGCGGCGAGAAGTACAAGCTGCACATCATCGAAAAGCTTCCCGCCGACGCGGTGATCACGACCTACACGCAGGGCGAGTTCACAGACCTCTGCCGCGGGCCCCACGTTCCGCACACCGGCGTCATCAAGGCGTTCAAGCTGCTGAGCGTCGCCGGCGCGTACTGGCAGGGCGATCCGTCGAAGGACCAGCTGACGCGCGTTCGCGGCACGGCATTCGGCGACAAGAAGGGGATGAAGGAGTACCTCGAGCTGCTGGAGGAGGCGAAGAAGCGCGACCACCGCCGCCTGGGGAAGGAACTCGGCCTCTTCATGACGCACGAGTGGGCGCCCGGCACGTTCATCTGGCTCGGACGCGGCAAGATCCTCTACGACACGCTGAGCGCCATGAGCACCGCGATGCACCGCGCCGAAGGCTATCAGGAAGTCTTCACGCCGATGCTCTTCAAGAAGGACCTGTTCGAGACGTCGGGCCACTGGAAGCACTATCGCGACGACATGTTCATCGTGCCGGGCCAGGACGCGGCGACGCTGGACGACGCGGGCGTCGCGGAATGGGAGCGCCACATCTCCGGCGAGATCGAGGGTCTTCCCGAACACGAGCGCAAGCGGCTGAACGAGGCGCTCGAAGGCCAGACCGGCGCGAAGGAGCGGCTTTCCGTTCTGCTGCAGAGCGAGACGTTCAACACGCGTCACTGGAACCTGTTCGAGAAACGCCCCGGCGAGTTCGTCGCGATGAGCGGCGCGGACCGCGAAGTCTACGGGCTGAAGCCGATGAACTGTCCGGCGCACATGCTGATCTTCCGCGACCGGCGCCGCAGCTACCGCGAGCTTCCGCTCCGCATCAGCGACCAGGGCGTGCTGCACCGCAACGAGGCGACGGGAACGCTCGGCGGGCTGACGCGCGTGCGGCAGTTCTGCCAGGACGACGCGCACATCTTCCTCGCCGAGGACATGATCGCCGCGGAGATCACCCGCGTCATCGGCATGGTGCGCCGCGTGTACGCGGCCGTCGGGATGGATTTCGCCGGCGTGTTCCTCTCGACGCGTCCGGAGAAGGCGATGGGCGCGAAGGAGCAGTGGGACCGCGCCGAGGCCGCGCTGCGCCAGGCCATCGAGGCCAACGACATGGAGTACACCGTCAGCGAGGGCGACGGGGCGTTCTACGGGCCGAAGATCGACTTCATCGTGCGCGACGTGCTGAAGCGCGAGTGGCAGGTGGCGACGATCCAGCTGGACTACCAGCTCCCCGCGCGCTTCGGCCTGAAGTACACCGCGGCCGACGGCAGCGAGCAGATGCCGGTCGTCGTGCACCGCGCGCTGTACGGATCGTTCGAGCGCTTCATCGCGATCCTGATCGAGCAGTTCGCCGGGGCGTTCCCGACGTGGCTCGCGCCGGAGCAGGTGCGCGTGCTCTCCATCAGCGAGAAGTACGTGGACTATGCGAAGGGCGTGCGCGACGGCCTGCTGGCGGAGGGCGTGCGCGCGGAGGCGGACCTGGGGGACGACAAGATCGGCGCGAAGATCCGCGACGCGCAGCTGCAGAAGGTTCCGTACATGCTGGTCGTCGGCGAGAAGGAGCAGGAGACCGGCAGCGTCGCCGTCCGCAGCCGCAGCGAGGGCGAGCTCGGCGTCATGACCTGCGCGGAATTCCGCGAGCGCATCGCCGCCGAAAAGGACGTTCGCTTCTAGGGACGTATCAACGCGGAGGCGCGGAGGCGCGGAGAGAGAAGATGGAGATCAACGAACTGAAAGTGGTCGAAAAGGTTCTCCCGGTCCACAAGGCCCAGCTTCTTTCCTACCTCCGGCTGACGGACCATCGCGTTGGTCTTCTCCTGAACTTCCACGTTCCCATGATGAAGGAAGGCGTTCACCGGATCGTGAACGACCTGCGATGAAGACTCCGCGCCTCCGCGTCTCCGCGCTGGAAATGCCGTCTTGCCGGAACTGACTCTCGTCCACTACGCGGTTCTCTTCGCTGCGGGGATCGTCTCCGGCGTGATCAACACGGTCGCGGGCGGGGGAAGCGCGCTGACGCTTCCGGCGCTGATCTTCGCGGGCCTGCCGGGAACGGTCGCCAACGCGACGAACCGCATCGGCGTGATTCTGCAGAACGTCACCGCGATTTCGCGCTTTCGCAAGGGGGGCGTGCGCGAGGACCACCTGACCTGGCGCCTTGTCGTCGCGGCGGTGATCGGCTCCATCGGTGGAGCGCTTCTCGCCGCGCACATCCCCGACGAGAAGTTCGAACGTCTGCTGGGCGTTCTGCTGCTTTGCCTGCTGGTGCCGATTCTGAAGAAGCGCAAGACGGCGCCGTCGAAGGGGGCCGCGTCCAACGACGCGTGGTCGGTTCTCTCGCCGAAGCGCAAGGTCGGCGCCATCGTCTCCTTCTTCTTCCTGGGGGCGTACGCGGGATTTCTCCAGGCCGGCGTCGGCGTCATGATTCTGGCGACGCTGGGGTGGGTCGCGCGCCTCGACCTGGTGAAGGGAAACTACATCAAGCTCAACGTCGTTCTGGGAACGGTGGTCGTGTCGCTCTGCACGTTCCTGGTCAGCGGCGTCGCGGTGCTCTGGATCGCGGGCCTGGTGGTGGGCATCGGCCAGATGATCGGAGCCGTGGCCGGTTCGTGGGTGGCCATCCGAAAGGGCGAAGTCTGGATTCGGTGGATTCTGATCGTTTCCATCGTGGGGAGCAGCGCGAAACTGCTGGGCGTCCTCGAGCTGGTTCGCGGGCTGTAAAGCCCTTTGCGGGCGGAGCGTGCCGGGGCCGGGAAAACCCGTTGTGACCGCCGCGACCGGTGCGAAGGTTGATCCACCGTGACGCGCACGCCGAACCCACGATCCGTCCTGCCATGAGCCCCGCCTCCAGACCGAAGAACTCCCGTCCGTCGCTCCCGCTTCTCGCGCGGCTCTTCGCGCACCTGCGCGAGCGCGACGCCGAGGGCTCCTTCCTCTTCCTCATGGCGTGCGTCGTGGGGCTCGTCATGGGTCTGGTCTCGACGGCGTTTCGCCTGATGGTTCTGCGGAGTCACGATTTCTTCAGCCCCGCCAGCTCGGGCCGCTTCTCCATATCGCGGGTGCTGCCTGGGGATTTCGCCCTTCTGTTCCAGGTGGTGTCGCCGGCGATCGGCGGTCTCGTCATCGGCCTGCTGATCTACAAGGTCCTCGATCTTCGGGGCGGCCACGGCGTGCCGAGCGTCATGAAGGCCGTCGCCACCGGACAGGTGAATCTGCCGGCGTCGATGGCGATCAAGTCGGCGTCCTCGCCCATTACGATCACGTCGGGCGGCTCGGCCGGCCCCGAAGGCCCCATCGTCGAGATCGGCGCCGTCATCGGATCGGTGATCGGCGCCAGGGCGCACGTTCGCAAGGACCAGATCGGCACGCTGATCGGCTGCGGAGCCGCGGCGGGAATCGCGGCGGTGTTCAACGCCCCGCTGGGCGGCGTCGTGTTCGCGCTGGAGCTGATCATGCGCGACCTTCAGGTGCGCAAGTTCGCGCCGGTCGTCGTGTCGGCCGTCATCGCGTCGGTCACGTCGGCGACGCTGCTGCCCAACAGCCCCGCCTTCCAGAAACTCTCTCCCGAGATTCTCGGCACCATCCAGCCCAACGGCTTCATGATCTTCCACTTCGTGATGCTGGGGCTGCTCTGCGGCGTCGTCGCCATCGTGCTCGTGTCCACGCTCTACCGCGTCGGAGACTTCATCAACGGCATCGATCTGCCGCTCTGGATCAAGCCGGCCATCGGCGGTCTGATGGTCGGTCTTCTGGCGCTGCTGAGGCCCGAGGTCATGGGCGAAGGCAACGAGTTCGTGAACGAACAGCTGTTCGGCGCGTCGGTGTTCACGGAGGCGGCGTGGACGCTTTCCCTGGTCTTCCTGCTCGTCTGCCTGCTGAAGATCGTCGCCACCAGTCTCACGCTCGGTTCGGGCGGCACGGGCGGCGTGTTCGCGCCCTCGATGATGACGGGCGCGTTCGCGGGCGCCTCGCTCGGCGTTCTGGCTGAGGGTGTGATGCCGGGAACCGCGCCGCATTTCCACATCTTCGTCATGGCGGGGATGGCCGGCGTCGTCGGCAGCGCCCTGGGCATTCCCCTGGCGGCGACGCTGATCATCTTCGAGGTCGCCGGCAACGAATACGAACTGATGCTGCCGCTGATGATCACCGTCGCCGTCAGCACGCTTCTGACCGCCCGCATGAAGAAGGGAAGCGTCTACACCGTTTCGCTGCTTCGCGACGGCTTCGACGTGGAGAAGCCGTCGGCTCCCGCGCGCGACCCGCTGCTGGACATCCGGGTCCGCGACATCATGTCGGCGTCCTACATCGCGCTGAAGCCCGACGACGGGCTCGGCCGCATCCTGGAACTGCTCGGCGAGACCGAGGACAACGCGTTCGTGGTGCAGAACGCCTCGGGAGAGCTTCAGGGCGTGATTTCGACGAACGACCTGCGGGCCGTCGTGAATCTCGGCGAGATCGGCGGCGCGGCCTTCATCGCCCAGGACATCGCCGACACCAACCCGCCGGCGCTCTATCCCGAATCGACGGCCGCGCGCGCGCTCGAAATCTTCACCTCCTCCGACATCGAGGGCATTCCCATCGTGGAGAGCGAGGTCAGCCGCCGCGTCGTGGGCGTCGTGTCGCGCGCCGCCGTGCTGCACGCGTACCACCGCGCGTCGGCGGACCGCACCCGATGATCGCGCGCACCGCCGCGCTGCTGCTGGTGCTGGCCGTCGTGGCGGGTTGCGGAGGCGGAACCGCCGGCGACGGACTCGCGAAGAACGCGGTCGGCCGGTCCGTTCTCGACGCGCGCGAATCGTTCGCCTGGGGCGAGGGCACGGAAACGGTCTTCGCGCGATTCGTCGACGGAGACATGCGCGAGAAGACCACGCGCGCGCTTCTGCGCGCGCAACCGGGCGAGGACCACTGGTTCGGCATCGACGGCAACGGCAGTTGGTTCGAGTTCCGTTTCGAGGGTGACGATCTCGTCGTCGTGGCCGCCCGGAACGAGCTGTACGCCAGCAGCCTCTTTCTCGAACCGCCGCTGCGCATCGGTCGCGCGGCGATGCCGGCGAACGAGCCGTTCGGGTCCGAGAGCGAATTCGCCGCGACCCGCGGCGCGCGCCGTCACGAGGGCACCATCGCGTCCAGCGTCTTCTTCGCGGGAACCGAAAGCGCCGACACGCCGATGAAGCGCTTCGACGAGACCGTGCGCCTCGACTCGTCCTTTCGCCTCGGGCTTCCCTTCGGGCTCGGTCTCTCCATCGAGCAGCGCCAGTGGCTGCACCCGCTCTACGGCGAAGTGCAGAAGACCGGCGCGGGAACGCTGAAGCTGCTGGGCGCGCCGGTGCGCACGTTCGAGTTCCGCGAAGCGCTCGTCGAAGCGCGCCCTCTCCCGGCGGACGAACGCGACCGCATGCTGATGGCGGTTCTCGACTCGAAGGCGAAGCACTTCGGGGCGGGGGAACCATGAGCGGAGCGGGCAAGTCACTCTGGGCGCATCCCTGGTCCGAGTTCGCGTTCTTCGCGGTCGCGGCGTTCGCGCCGTGGCTTCTTCTGGAGGTCCAGGAGCGGTTGCGCTGGGGCGGGCACGAGGGGTGGCTGTGGCCGCTCTTTCCGCTGGCGACGTTTCCGGTGCTGGCGGCCGCCGCGCTGCTGGTGCTGCGTCCCGGGCGTCCCGCGCGGGAAACCGCGCATATCGAGGGGCTGGTCCTTCCCGGCCGCGATCCCGCGCGGCTCGCGCGATGGGGGTTCGCCGCTTTCGCGGGAATCGCCGTGACGGCGTTCGCCGTCGGCGGTTTCTTTCGCGATCTCCATTTCAACCCGCTTTGTTCGTTCCAGGCGGACCAGATTCCGTTCGTCGACATGGCGCTGCGCGATTTCTGGCGCGACAGCCGGTTTCCCTACCACCGCTTCGAAGTCGCCCACTGGTACGAGAACAGCGTCTATCCGCCCTTCCTGCTGTTGCAGTTCACGCTGCCCTGGTGGTTCGGCGTCGATCCGCGCATCTGGTCGGCGGCGTGTCTGGCGGCGCTCTGCGTCTGTCTGTTCCTGCACGCGGGCGTTTCCGCGGCGGCTTCCTCCTCCCTCCAGGCGCGCATCGGCCTGCTGCTGCCGGTGTCGATCCCCTTCGCGGTGTTCTGGCTTCCCCAGTTCCGCGACGCGACGTTCCAGGTGCAGACGTGCGGAGTGTGGGCCATGTGCGCGATGCTGGCGCTGGCGATCCGCACGCGGTCGTGGGCGACGGCGGGAGTCCTGCTGGCGCTCTGCATCCTGAGCCGCGCGTGGTTCCTTCTCGCCGTTCCGCCGATGCTCGTCCACTCGTTCGCCGCGGGAAAGCGCATGGGCTGGGGAGTCGCCCGCTTCTGGGGCGCGTTCGCCGTCACCGGCGCGTTCTTCGGCCTGCCGTTCCTGCTGTTCGATCCGGGCGCGTTCCTGCACAACACGCTCGGGTCGCATTCGATCCTCCAGGCCCACAGGATCGCCGCGAATCCCGATATCGTCCAGGGATTCGGCGCGACGGGCCTGCTGCACAAGCTGCGCATCGCCGACGCCGCGCTGCCGGTGGCGCTCTTCATGCAGGCGCTGCTGGTGGTGGCGGCGGTTCTGCGGGTGCGCAGCGAGCGCGACGTCGTCCGCGCGATGGCCGTGAACCTGATGGCGTTCGCCGCCTTCGCGCCGATTCCCTTCGCGTATCTCTTCGTGCCGCCGCTGGTGCTGCTGGCGTTCGCCGGCCCCGCGTCCACGATGAACGAGCGCAACGCGCTCGAAGCCCTGCCGCGCCGCATGGTGGGCGTGCTGCGGGGCGGCCTGGCGGCGGTCTTCGCCGGAGTCCTCTTCCTGCTGATCGGAGCCGGCATGTTCGCGCGGCCGAAGACCGTTCCCGCGACGAACGCCCCGCTCGAGAGCCAGGTGCGGCTCTTCCACGGATTCGAGCGCCCCGGATGGTGGCCGGCCACCTTCGACGAGGGCCATCTCGTCACCGGCCGCCACGCGTACCTGTCCTTCACCGTCGCCTATCCGCGGCTGCGGACGCTCTACATCGAAACGTCGGTCGCGAACGCCGGAGAGGAGCCGGTCCTTCTGGACGTCGTGCTGAACGGGGAAGCCGTCGGAACCATCGAGACGGGAGCGGAGCGGAGCTACGCGCGCATCGCGGTTCCGCGCAAGAACCTGCGCTACGGCGGAAACGAACTCGGACTGCACGTCGGTTCGCGCTACGGAGAACCGCCGCCGTACGAGCCGGCGGCGGTTGGTCTTCGCATTCACGATGTGCGCGCTTCGGACTGACCGTAGGCGTCAGTACATCAGGACGGAGGCGCGCTTGGCGGCGAAGTCGGCGAAGCGCGGATCGGCGCGCCACTTCTTCGCGATCAGTTCGGGGTCGGTGTCGCCCTTCACTTCGTCGAGCACCCACTGCGCGCCCACCAGGCCGCGCAGCTTCTCCACCGAATACTCCTCGGGGTAGAGCTCCAGCAGCACGTCGAGCATGTGGACGCCGGCGACGACGGGGCTGACCTTGTGGCGGTCGGTCACCACGACGCGGAACCCGTTGCAGACTTCCTCGGTGTACTGGTAGGGATAGTTCTCGCGGCCGCTGACGTCGAGCGCGCGGGGCATGAAGGTCTCCTCCATGAACCAGAGTCCCGGCAGATCGCGGGCGCGCATGGCGGCGGCGAGTTCGGCGCCGTCGATGAAAGGCGCGCCGAGGTACTCGAAGGGGCGCTCGGTTCCGCGGCCCACGCTGACGATCTTGTTCGCTTCCGTCAGCGCCACCATCGTGTAGAGCAGTTCCTGGTCGACGGTGCGCATGTTGGGCGAGGGGTTCACCCAGGGGAGGCCCGTCTCGTCGAAGTACAGGTCGCGCGTCCAACCCTCCATCGGAACCACGACGGGCTTGTCGCCGACGCCGTGGTACTCGTGATAGAAGTTGGCGAGTTCGCCGACGGTCATGCCGTGGACGATGGGCATGGGAACGAAGGCCGTGAACTTCGCGGTCAGGTCCTCGTCCTGGACGGGCCCGTCGAACCAGTCGCCGCGAATCGGATTGGGGCGGTCGAGCACGACGAACCCGACGCCGTTCTCCTTCGCCGCGTCCATGCAGTTGCCCATGGTGGCGATGTAGGTGTAGAAGCGTGCGCCGATGTCCTGGATGTCGAAGACGAGAACGTCGACGTTCTCGAGAGTCTCCGCCGTGGGAACGCGGGTTTCTCCATACAGACTGTGGATCGGGACGCCGGTCTTCTCGTCGACGCTGGAATCGACGTGGCGGTCCTCGGTGCCGCGAAGGCCGTGCTCGGGGGAGAAGAGCGCGGTCAGCTCGATGTCGGGCGCCTCGTGGATGAGGTCGATGCTGTGGCGGCCCCGGCCGTCGATGGAGGAATGGTTCACGATCAGGCCGACGCGCTTGCCGCGAAGCGGCTGGAAGCCGTCGCGGGCCATGACGTCGAGCCCCGTGAGAACGCGCGGGCCGGGCTTGGCGGTGAGCCGGTCGGCTCCGGTCCCCGCTTCGTGGGAGTGGGCGCCGTGGGTACAGGCCGTCGTCGCGAACGCGGCCGCCAGGCAGCCCGTCAGCAGAAACCGAATCGCCAGATTGAACATGGTCGTGCTCCTCGTGGGTTGGTCGAGAAGCCACGACGCGCGCGGCAGCCGGACGGGGCAAGCCGATCCAGCCCGGTCTCAGAGCGGTTCGGGCCCGTCGGCTTCCGCGATCTCGTACTCGATGGTGGCGATCCTGCCGGAACGCCAGATTCCGAGACGGACCTTCTCGCCGGGAGAGCGTGCCGCGAGAACCAGGGCGAGTTCCCGCACGGTGGCGACGGGCCGGTTCTCCACGCGGACGATGACGTCGCCGATTTCGAGACCGGCGCGCTCGGCCGGACCGGCCTCCGCCATGTTCTTGACCAGCAACCCGGCGACGCGGGGCGTGCGCAGCTCCATGATGTCGAAGTCCACGAAGGTCGGCCGGAGTCTGCCGTAGCGGTCCAGCTCGTCGAGAACCGTCTTCACGCGCTCGATGGGGATGGCGAACCCCAGCCCGTTGTTTCCGCCGGACCGCGTCATGATGAAGGTGTTCATTCCGATGGCGCGGCCGCGCTCGTCCACCAGGGGTCCGCCGCTGTTGCCCGGATTGATGGCGGCGTCGGTCTGGATCATGTCGTGATAGACGCGGTTGGAGGCGTCGGGGCGGAAGGAGCGGTGCAGCGCGCTGACGACGCCGCGGGTGACGGTGGGGCGCGGGTCCTCGATCAGGTTTCCGAAGGGATTGCCGAAGGCCAGCACCGTTTCGGCGATGCGCAGCGCCCGCGAGTCCCCAAGGGGCATCGGTTCGGGAAGCTCATCCGCCGGCACGTCGATCTTCAGCACCGCGATGTCGGTGTAGGGGTCCGTGCCGAGGACCCGCGCGTCGATCTCCCTTCCGTTCTCCAGCGTCACAAAGACGCGGTCGGCGTTCTCGATGACGTGGTGGTTGGTGACGAAGATGCCCTCGCGGTCGACCAGGAATCCGCTTCCCATGAAGGGTTCCCGCTCCTCGCGCTCGTAGATGTAGGGGCGGAAGAAGCTGCTGCGCCAGGGATCGACGTAGCGCTGCTTCTTGACGGCGCCGACGGTGACGACCGAGGGGCTCACGCGTTCCACCATGTCGGGCAGGGCGATGGCGTGCGCCGGTTCCCCGTCGTCCGCAGCGGCGGGGCTGGCCGGCATCAGATGGTCGATGACGGTGCCTGCGCAGGCGCCGATCAGGAATGTGGCCGCCACGCCGAGCGCGCGCGGATCGAGTCGTCTCATGGAAAGAGCCTCCGAGACAGGATGACGCGCCCGCAGGCGCGTAGCCGTGTTTCGGAGACTGTCGCTGGCAATGACCAGGCCGGATCGCCGGAGCTCTATTCGCCGGCCTCGACGAAGAGAATCGAGTCGACGTCCTCGAAGCGGGTCGGTGCGCGGTAGTCGTCGCCGCGGTATCGGATGTCGTCGGGCGTTCGGAAGGAGTGGTCGGGTCCGGCGGAGACCAGGGTCACCTCGTCCAGCCCCGTGTCGATGCGGAAGTAGCCGCCCCAGCCGTCGCGGGCGAGGCGTTCGCCGATGACGCCCTCCTCCTGCATGTCCACCATGCGGCCGGGGAACGTGCCGGTGGCTCGAAGGTAGTCGAAGAGCGCGGGGTAGAGGTCGAAGATCCTGGAGCGCGTGACGAGGTACGCGCGTTCGTCCTCGGTGAGGGCCTGAAACTCGCGCAGACCCGGCTCCATGCGAATCTGCACGAGAATCCACTGGGGAAGCGAAGCCTTCACCTCCCGGAGATTGCCGTCGATGTAGGTGCGCTTGACCGTGAAGATCGCGGCGATCGCGCCGCCAATGATCAGAAAGAAGACGAGCGCGACGATCTTGCCGGTCTGGCTGCTGCGGGGCTCCGCCTGAAGCCCGCTGAGGCCCTCCTTGATGGTCAGGCCCTCGGTCTTCGGGATGGTGTCCTTCTTGACGTACATTCCCGCCAGGGCGTCGCCGGTTCCGCCGTATCCTCCGGTGGGGTCGGAACCGGCACCGGTCTGCTTGCGGTAATCCGAATCCTGGGTGTAGAGGTCGGGATTGTATCCGGCCTCGATGCCTTCGGGGAGTTCGGCGTCGTTGTCGCCGCGCTGGTAGTCGTAGAAGTTTTCCTGGTGGGCGAAACCGCTGGGGCGCTGGACGGGTTCGGGCGGCACCTCGGCGGGCTGCTTGCCATAGGACCCTCCCCCCCATGGCTGGGCGGTCTGGTCGTCCCCCCCCTGCAGATACTCTGCGTCCCGGCCCGATTCCTCTTCGTCTCGGTTCGGTTCCATAACGGGAGTCTTCTCCTGCCAAACGTCCGTGGACCGTAGACACCGTGGAAACACACCCGCAAGAGAATTGAAAGCCCCTTCACACTGCGGCCCTTTTCGATTTGCATCGAAACCCGGCCTGGCCCGATCCTGGTATGGCAAGGCCGTCAGGAGACCGGAATGCCTCTGCTCGCCCCCAACCGATTCGAGGAACACCTCGCCGCCGCCGGATGCCGGCTCGACCGGGCACGCTTCGAGGTCCTGCAGGTCAACGTCGGCAGGCTCTGCAACCAGACGTGTCGCCACTGCCATGTCACCGCAGGCCCCGGCAGGACGGAGATCATGCCGCGCGAGGTGGCCGACCGCTGCATCGAACTCGTGCGCGACGTTCCGACTCTGACCACTCTGGACATCACCGGGGGGGCGCCGGAACTGAACGACAACTTCCGGCCTCTCGCTCTGGCGGGTCGCGAGCGCGGACTGCGGGTCATCGACCGGTGCAATCTGACGGTGCTCTCGGAGCCGGGGCAGGAGGACCTCGCGGACTTTCTCGCCGAAAACGAAATCGAGATCATCGCGTCGCTTCCCTGCTACACCGCCGAAAACGTCGACCGCCAGCGGGGCGACGGCGTCTTCGCAAGGTCCATCGAGGCGCTGCGGCTGCTCAACGGCAGAGGCTACGGCGAGCGGCTGCGGCTCGACCTCGTCTACAACCCCCAGGGGCCTTCCCTGCCTCCGCCCCAGGCGTCGCTGGAGGCGGACTACAAGAAGCGTCTCCGCGAGGACTTCGGCGTCGAATTCAGCAACCTGCTCTGCATCGCCAACATCCCCATCGGCCGCTTTCGCACCGATCTCAAGAGCCAGGGCTCTCTGGAGGGCTACATCGACACGCTCTCCGGCGCGTTCAATGCCGGGACCGTCGGGATGGTCATGTGTCGCACCCATCTCAGCATCGACT
>JAJFLJ010000069.1 GCA_021772755.1 Candidatus Sumerlaeota bacterium | reverse complement strand
CGCGGCGCAGGCGGCCTGACACGCAAACGAGCCGGAGCGTTGGCTCCGGCTCGTTCGAAACTGTCGGGTTTGTGGGTGACTACCAGCTGGACTTCTTGACGCCCGGCAACTGGCCAAAGTGGGCGAGGCGGCGGAACTCGTTCCGGCAAAGCCCGAAGTAGCTGATATAGCCGCGCGCGCGACCGGTCAGTTCGCAGCGACCGCGAACGCGCGTCGGCGAGGCGTCGCGGGGAAGGGCGCTGAGAGCCGCACAGGCCTCCGCGATCTCCTCCGGATTCGTGCTCTTCTTGATCAGAGTCTTGAGTTCCTTGCGACGGGCCGCGAAATGGGCGACCTTGCGCATACGCTTCTGGTTTCTGGCAACCTGGCTTGTCTTCGCCATGAACGATTGATCCTGCTGGATTTGGGCCGGAGAGGCGTCATGCGCAACTCACGGAGCCCGAGTTGCCTAGGCATCCGGCCCCCCGCCGTCAAGCCCGAAACCGTCACGCCCGACAGTCTCCTGCATCCCGAAGCGCCTGGGCGGACGGTTCAGCCGTCCCACCGGGACTCGAAACGCACGCCTCACCCCGCCAGTTCCGCCATCTTCTCCGCCAGTTCCGCTTTTCTGAGCGACCGGATCAACTCGTCAAGCCCGCCTTCCATGATGCGGTCCAGCGAATACAGCGTCAGGTTGATGCGGTGGTCGGTGACGCGGTTCTGGGGATAGTTGTACGTGCGGATTCTCTCGCTGCGGTCTCCGCTGCCTACCATGGACTTGCGGTTTGCGCTGCGGGCGGCGCGCTCTTCGCGCGTCTTCTGTTCCAGCAGCCGCGCCCGCATCACCTGCATGGCCTTCGCCCGGATCTATATCTGGCTGCGTTCGTCCTGACAGGACACCACGATGCCCGTGGGGAGATGGGTGAATCGTACCGCGCTCTCCGTCTTGTTGACGTGCTGGCCGCCGGCGCCGCTCGCCCGGAACGTGTCCACCTTCAGATCCGCGTCGCGAATCTCGATGTCCGTTTCCTCCGCCTCCGCCAGCACCGCGACCGTCGCCGCGCTCGTGTGGATACGGCCCTGCGCCTCCGTGACCGGCACCCGCTGAACGCGGTGAACCCCGGCCTCGTACTTCAGAAAGCTGTACGCCGCGTCACCCTTCACGCTCACGACCACCTCGCGAAAGCCGCCGTGATCGCTTTCCGTCGCCCCGATCATCTCCACCCGCCACCCCTGCTCCTCGGCGTAGCGGCTGTACATGCGCAGCAGATCCGCGGCGAAGATGCCGGCCTCGTCCCCGCCCGTGCCGGCCCGGATTTCCAGCACCAGGTTGCGGTCGTCGAGCGGATCGCGGGGAATCAGGCGGAACTCCAGCTCCTCGCCGAGGCTCGCGACCTCCGCCTCCGCCTCTTCCGCGTCCAATTCCGCCAGCTCGCGAAGCTCCGCGTCCCGTTCCGTCGCCAGCATTTCCCTGGCCTGGGCCAGGCGCGACTCCGCCGCCACGAGCCGCCGGGCCACCGAGAGCGTCTCCACCAGCTCGCCGTGCTCGCGGCTCAGATCGGCCAGACGGTTGCGGTCCGACGCCACCGACGGATCGCTGAGCTGCCCCTCCAGGGCCGCGTGCCTCAGCTCCAGTTCCTGCAGACGGTCCGATGTCGATGTCGAAGCCATGCCGTTCGTCTCCGAACGCAAGGCTATCACCAGAGCCCCGGAGGACTGCAAGGCCGCCGTGATGCCCGCGCCAAACGTACCGTCGAATCGTGCGGTCCTCTTCGGCGAAAAGGGATTGTGTCTGTTCGCGATCCTTCTTCTGCATGGGTGCAAATGCTTCGCTCGCAAGGAACCGCCTTTCCATGACCCGCACACTTTCCCTTCTGCTCCCGCTCCTGATCCTGACCGCAGGGATTCTCTCCGCCCAGCCCGGCTCCACTGAGAGCCTGGGAACCGTCAAGCCCGTCTACACCTACGAGAAATCGGTCATCGCCGTTCCCGCGTTCGGCCGCGACGAGGCGCCCGTCACGTTCGAAGCCCTTCCGCGCATCATCCGCCGCGACCTGGCTCTTTCCGGCTTCTTCTCCATGCCGGCCGACCAGAACCGCGTGAACGGCGCGAACATGCACGACGTCCGGAACCGCACCGTATCGTTCGCCGCCTGGCAGGGGATGGGCGTCGAATACTACCTGATGGCGTCCCTCAGCGTTCCCGAACCCGGCGTTCTTCGCGCGATGGTCCTCCTCTACGACATTCCCTCCCAGACTCTGCTCTTCCGCAGGAACATCGACGGCAGCGTCGAGGACCCCCGCATGCTGGCCCACCGCATCTCCGACGAGGTCGTGCGCTTCACCAAGAACTGCCAGGGCATCGCCCAGACCAAACTCGTCTACATTTCCGAGCAGGTTCGCAACATCAAGGAAGTCGCCATCATCGACGCCGACAGCTTCAATCCGACCCCCCTCACCCGCTTCAACAACCTCTGCACGACGCCCGCCTGGGGGATGAACGGGACGGAAGTCTACTACACCTCCTATGCCGGCAACCGCGCCATCGTCTATGGCCAGCGTCTCAGCGACGGCGCCAACTGGAAGATCGCCGCCTACGGCGGGACCAATCACTCTCCCGCATGGTGCGACGCCAACCAGCGCCTCGTCATGACCCTCAGCCGCGACGGGAACAGCGAGCTCTACACCTCGAAGCGCGACGGGTCCGACCTTCGCCGCATCACGAAGACCAAGGCCACGGAAGGCAGCCCCTGCTGGTCTCCCGACGGGTCGAAGATCGCCTACGTCAGCAACGAGGGCGGCCCCTTCGCCATCTGGATCGCCAATCCCGACGGCAGCGGCGCGCGGCGTCTCATCAACAAGGGCGGCTGGATCGACTCGCCGTCCTGGTCGCCCGACGGCCAGAAGATCGTCTTCGTCTATCGCCAGGGCGGTGTGAACGACATCTATACGATTCGCGCGGACGGCGACATGTCCACCGTGCGGCGCCTCACCATGAACCAGGGCAACAACGAGAGCCCCGTCTGGGCGCCCAACAGCCGCCACATCGCGTTCTCCTCCGATCGTTCCTCCCAGCGCCACATCTACATCATGCTCGACGACGGATCGAACCAGCAGATCCTCACGACGTCGGGCCGGAACACGGAACCCGCCTGGGGACCGGCGCCGGTCGTCCGCTAACCCACAAATCCGCCTTGCCAGAGCCGCTCCCCGTCCCCACGGTTGGGGGAACGCTGCTCGTGATTGAAAACGCGAGGGTTGTCATCCCGGCCCTCAACAGATTCCTGCCCTCCGCGAGAGTCCATGCCGACCACTCTTCCCGTCGCCGTTCCGGAAGCGGACACCGAAAAAGAGGAGCAGCTTTCTCCTCCCTACTGCGTGATTCTGTTCGACGACGACGCCCACAGCTACGCCTACGTCGTCGAGATGGTCATGGTTCTCTTCGCCATGTCCGCCCGCCAGGGGTTCGACATCGCCTACGAGGTGGACCACATCGGCCAGGCCGTCGTCCTCAAGGTGCCCTACGAGGAAGCGCTCGAAGCCTATCAGAAGATCATCAGCTACGGCCCCGACCACCGCATGGCCAACAGCAAGGGCTCGATGAGCGCCACCATCGAGCCCGCCGAGTAGCCGGTTCCGATGGAACCGGGTTCGACCTCCGGCGAATGGTCCGGCCGGCGCGCGCTTCTCCTTCTTCTCGTCGGCGTTCCGCTCCTTGTCGTGCCGCTGCTGCTGACCGGTCGCGCATCGGAGACGGAAATCTGTCTCGTAACGCTCGAACGCCGCACGGATTCCTGGTGGGCGATCGGGTCGCTGGCGCTCTCGCAACCGGATTGGAAGCCCGTTTCGGGATGGCCCGGGCCGCAGTTGCATCCCTCCCTCCTCGAAAAGTTCGACGGGCTGCCCGCTTCCGGTCCGGCCGACTGGCGCCGCGCGATGGGACTCGCCGGCGAGGGTCATGTCTTCATGGACGTCGAGCGGACCATGCCCTTCGCCTTCGCGATGGGGATTCCCAATTCGCGCGCGCTCGATCCGCGCCGGGCGCGCATCGTCGAGGTGCGCCTTCTCGCGGCGGCGGTGCTGGACCCCGGAAGCGAAGCGGACCGCGAGTGCTACGGGCGGCTCGACGCTCTTCTGTCGGACTCGCTCGCCGACGCCCTCCGGCTCAGAGGCAGAAAGCGGCGGAACGCTCCCCCCGCCGCGGGCGAAATCGCCGCCGAGAGGATTCTTCGGGAATGTCTCGATGCGCTGGACTCGGAGAACCCCGCCACCGCGGTTCGCGAGGTTCTTTGCCGCGATGCGGCCCCGTCGCCCTCCGTTGACACGTCCTCCGCCGCAACCTCACGCTGACGCCGCAGAACACCACCTCCTCCCGAATCCTCTCCGCGATGCCGAAGCGACCCTACATCTCCGTGATCGTTCCGGCGTACAACGAGGAGGAACGGCTTCCGCAGACCCTTTCCGAAATCCAGGACCTGCTGGAGGGCCGCGATTTTCCCTGGGAACTGCTCGTCGCCGACGACGGTTCGCGGGACCGGACCGTCGATGTCTCGCGCGAGGCCTTCCGCGAGGGAAACGACTGTCGCGTTCTCGTCGCGGAGCGCAACGGCGGCAAGGGCTCGGCCATCCGGCGGGGGATGCTCGAAGCGAAGGGCCGGTACCGGCTCTTCACCGACGCCGACAACTCCACGCCCATCGAAGAGCTGCCGCGCCTGATTCGCGCCATGAAGCGCGGGGGCGCCGATGTGGCGATCGGCTCGCGGGCGCTTCCCGCCTCCCGCATCGAGGTTCACCAGCCGGTCTATCGCGAAATGATGGGCCGCGTCTTCAATCTCATCGTCCAGATGTTCGCCCTGCCGGGACTGCGCGACACCCAGTGCGGCTTCAAGGTGTTCACGGCGAGGGCCGCCGAAGCGGTCTTTCCCCGGCAGGAGTTCGACGGGTTCTCCTTCGACGTCGAAATCCTGTACCTCGCGCGGAGACTCGGATTCCGGATCGTCGAGGTCCCCGTGCGCTGGATCAACAGCCCCGCCTCGCGCGTCTCGCCGATTCGCGACTCCGTTGGGATGTTTCTCGATGTGCTGAAGATTCGCCGGATGCACCGCTGAGGATCGTCAGCCCTTCACCAGCAACGGCTCCCAGGCCGCGACCTCGGAGATGCGCAGCCGGAACGGTCCCGACTCGCCGACTCCGGTCTGGAACCCCAGCCCGGTGACCGACTCCGGTCGCAGCGGTCCGGCGTCCGGCTGCGGCGACCCGCCGCGCCAGGGCTCGAACGCGCCGAACGGAAACGCCAACTCCACCCATTCTCCGGCGGGGGGTGCCAGCCGGACCTTCCAGTACGCTCCGCCGGGCTCGTCGGTCGTCCGCACAGTCAGGTCGTAGCTCTTGCCGTCGCCCATCACCTTTGCGACGAGTCCCGTGTACGCGGAAAGATCGACCGGTCGCGGCATGCTGCTGCGGAGCGAAACGAACCCCCGGCTGCGCACGGGACGCACGTCGCCTTCGAACAAGACGTGTCCGTCTCTCGCGACGATTCGTCCTGTGGACTCTCCGCCCATGAACCCGTCGTCGAGGACGAGCAGCCGGTCCGCGTCCTCCGCATCGTGAAAGACGAGCAACTGGTTCAGGCGATAGATGTCGGCGGAACGGAGGGGGAGAACGTCCAGCGCCGCGTCGGCGGCTGGAAGCGGGGGAACGGGGGACGGGTCCGGCGCCGGGCCGGAGAGCAGGGCGAAGAGCGAACCCGCCACCAACGCCGCGCAGACGATCGGAATGCAGAATCGTTTCATGGTCCGCCCGGCGCGGTCGTCGTCAGCGAACGATTCGGAACCGTTCCGCCGTTGGCTCGCACGTCTTCCATTCGATATCGACTCCCGAAACGTGGCCCCACGGGGGGCCCTTGGAAATCTCCGTCAGAAGCTCCGTCAGCGTCATCTCGTCGGCCTCCGCGTGGACCTCCACCGAGCCGTCCGCGAGATTCCTGACCCATCCGTTGCATCCCATGCCCAGAGCCGCGTCCCGCACGAAGACGCGAAATCCGACGCCCTGGACCTTGCCCCGCACGATCGCATGCAGGGCGTTGGGCGCGGCCTTTTCCGTGTGTCTCATCATGTGTCCGTTTCCCCGGTTTGTCCGAAACGCCCGGCGACCTCGTCCTCCAGGCCGTATTTTCTCAGCCGGTAGCCGAGCGTCCGCCTCGTGATGCCAAGCAATTTCGCTGCCCGGGTTCGGTTCCCCCGGGTCTTCTCGAGAGCGGTCATCAGGCACCGCTTCTCGATCTCCTCCAGGCTGGCCCTGCCGACCTGCTCTCCGCCCGTCAGATCCCCGCCACCGGCACGGTATTCCTGAACCGCCGAGGGCAGATCGGCGACCTCGATCCCCGCCGGATCGCCGAACACCAGGGCGTGTTCGACGGCGTTCTCCAGCTCCCGGATATTGCCCGGCCAGTCGTAGTTTCGCAACGCCGAGAGCGCGGCAGTGCCGAAGACGACACCCCGGCCCGGGGCGAACCTCTCGCAAAACAGGCCGACCAGGTCCTCCAGGTCCTCGATTCGTTCCCGCAGCGGCGGAATGCGGACCGGCACGACGTTCAGCCGGTAGTACAGGTCCTGGCGAAAATCCCCGCTGCCGATCATCCTGTCCAGGTCGCGGTTCGTCGCCGCGATGACGCGCACGTCGCACTTGCTCGCCTTCGATTCGCCCACCCGGGTATAGTCCCCCGTCTGTAGCACCCGCAGCAGCTTGACCTGCAGCGCCGTGCTCACCTCGCCGATCTCGTCGAGCAGCACCGTGCCTCCGTCCGCCGTCGAGAACAGCCCCGCGCGGTCCGCCACGGCCCCGGTGAACGAGCCCTT
>JAJFLJ010000068.1 GCA_021772755.1 Candidatus Sumerlaeota bacterium | reverse complement strand
AACTGCATCCCCTCGCCAACTACATGGGCGGCGACTTCGCCGGGCTGCTGGCCGCTTTGCGAGAGGGGTACTTCGACGATCTCGGCGTCACGACGCTTTGGATTTCGCCGGTCAACCGCAACACCATGAAGATCGAGCGCGACGCCGTGCCGCCCCACCGCCTGTTCACGTCGTATCACGGATACTGGCCGGTTTCGTCGACGGAGACGAATCCCGCCTTCGGCACGATGGAGGAACTTCGCGCCGTCGTCGACGAGGCCCATGCCCGCGGCATCGCCGTGATTCTGGACTTCGTCGCCAACCACGTCCACGAGGATCACCCGCTCCACCGCGAGCATCCGGAATGGGCGACAGACCTTCTGCTCGGCGACGGCGAACCGAACATCCGGCTCTTCGACGCGCATCCCTTCACGACGTGGTTCGACGAATTCCTTCCGACGTTCGACTACGCGGGAAACGCGGAACTCGTCGAGATCATGACCGACAACGCCCTGTACTGGCTCGACTCGACGGGCGCCGACGGCTTTCGGCACGACGCGGTCAAGCACATCCCCGAGGAGTTCTGGGTGCGCCTGACGGAGAAGATCGACGAGCGCTCGCGCCTGACGGGAAGACGGTACTTCCAGGTCGGCGAAACGATTTCGGACCGCGGAACGATCAGTCGCTTCGTCGGTCCCGACCTGCTGGACGGCCAGTTCGACTTCCCGCTTCTTTTCGCGATCCAGAGCGTGATCGCACGGGGGGATGGCTCGATGCGCGACCTCGGCGACGCGCTGCTCCAGTCCCAGGCCGGCTATCCTTCCGCCGCTACGATGAGCCCGCTGATCGGCAATCACGACGTCGTGCGGTTCATGGGTCTGGCGGACGGGGACATGCCGCCGGGCGTGGACGAAAAGGAGGTCGGCTACTCTGATCCGCCGACGGTCGACAGCGACGCGGCGTGGGAGAAGCTGGCCCTGGCGTACGGGCTGCTCTTCGCGTGCCCGGGGCCGCCGACGATCTACTACGGCGACGAAATCGGCATGACAGGCGCCCACGACCCCGACAACCGCCGCGCCATGACCTGGGACACCCTGGACAGCCGACAGCGGCGAATCCGCGACCTCGTCGCCAGTCTCGCCGCAGCCCGCAGGAACAGCCCGGCGCTGCGCCGGGGACACGTTACGGTGCTTTATGCGGACGAGCAGGCTCTCGTTCTCGCCCGCACCAGTCCTGCCGAAACGGTGCTGGCCGTGCTCAAGCGCGGCGCCGATCCCGTTGCCCTGGAACTGCCAAAGGCCTGGGGGGAAGTCGCTCTCGCTCCCCTCGTCTCCGGCGGAGTCCGGGCCGGGACGCGGGGCGGTACCGTCCGGTTCCACGGCCCGGCCCGCGACTTCGGCTACTGGAGAGTCGTTTCCGGGTCGGCTCGCTGAGTGGAAACGGAGGTCGATTCGCGAACAATCGACGGCATTTGAGCAAACTTTTATCGATCTAACCGCTCCAATTTCAATTCTCTGCGCCCTGGACCGCTTCGGCACACATTCACCGGCTTTCCGATGCACTTGACAGCGGGACCATTTTATCGCTCCATGAAACGTGTCCTGAGGTTTGGCGGCTTGGAGTGTCCCGCAGAAGCGGCGAAGTTTCCGGCCAGGGCGGAAGACCGACACAAAACCCGAAAGGAGCCTTCATAACCTCCATGTTCCAGAGAACCAGAAATTTGAAGAAGAGCCCCGCAGCCTTCACACTGATCGAGCTTCTGATCGTCGTCGCGATCATCGCGATTCTCGCGGCGATCGCCGTGCCGAACTTTCTAGAGGCGCAGACCCGCGCCAAGGTCTCGCGCGTGCTCAACGATATGCGAACGCTTCGCACCGGACTCGAAGCATATCGCGTCGACTACACCACCTATCCGGAAACCGACCCCAACGTCAGCGAACTGGTGAACGGACCCCGAGGCCCGTTCCGCCTCACCACGCCGGTCGCCTACCTGACGAGTCTTCCCTCCTCGCCCTTCAACGAGGTCTTCGGCGGTTCCAACCCATCCGACCCCCGCGCCGCGGAGGAGATCGACGGCTACCTCTACACGCGCAAGTACCTGAACAATCCCAACTACCCGACGGTCAACAACGACTATCGCACCGACCGCCGTGTCTACATCCATCTGAACGCCGTGCTGCTCCCCCCCTCCGCGCTTGAAGTCGGCGAGTACGGCCTCAAGTCCGTCGGCCCCAACAGCGAGGACGACCGGCACACGATCGGCAACAACGCACGGCCCTACGATCCGACGAACGGAACCGTCAGCGCCGGCGACATCATTACCTTCAGCGATATCGCGACGACCGGAAAGAACGTCTGATCCCCGGCGAATTCGAGCGCGGGGCCCCGCACGCGGTGCGACGGCCCCGGAACCCCCGACTGGAAAAGGATACGAACAGATGAGCAGCAAGAGTCTGATTCTCGCAGCTATGGTCGTTGGGCTCGGGTCGGTCGCGTCGGCACAGCCCTGGTACATCACCGGCGACACCTCCATCGGCGCGGGCGGATTCAGCCCGGGCACCGGTGCCCCCCCAGGAGGAGTCGCGGACGATCTTCGCCTTCGCGACGACGGAACGCAGGGCGATGCCGTCGCCAGCGACGGCATCTACTCCGTCCAGGTGTCGGGTCTCACGCCCGCGAACACCGGCTCCTGGAAGGTCGCAACGGTGGGCTTCGGAGCCGTCACTCCGACCGGAACCGACAACTACGTGCTGACAGTTCCCGGAAGCGGCACGGTCACCTACTTCCTCGACACGAATCCCCAGAACGACGACTACGTTCCCGACGCAGGTTCGTCGAACACGCCTCTCGGACTTGCCTACACCGACACCACCACGATCTTCGACCGCGTTTCCGCCGCGACGACGCTTTCGCTCGTCGGCGACATGCAGACGGAACTCGGCGGCGCCGGGGACTGGGACGCATCCGATACCTCGCTTCTTCTCAATGACAATGGAACGGGTGGCGACACCACGGCATCCGACGGCATCTGGACGATCCAGTTCACCGGGCTCGCCCCCGGCGGCTACAACTACAAGATCGTCCTGGACGGCGCCTTCGGACCCCAGGAGATCGGCACCGCCGGTTTCGCCACGGGTGGCGGAAACCTGGCGATGTCCTCCCTGGACCTGAGTGACACGATCACGGTCGAGTTCGACAGCACTCTTGGCCGCACCAAGACCACGAATCCCTCCGCCGCACCGGGCCCGCCCTTCTACGCCCAGTCCTCCGCATGGAGCACCGGCTTCAGCGCCGCAGAGGACCTCGGCGCCGCCGTGGGTAACGTCTACTCCCGCGTCTTCTCCGTCGCGGCGGCCGGCGACTACAGCGTCCGCGTCCGCCAGGGCCTGGGACGCGCGTTCCCCGACTCCGGCGACTATCCCTTCACGACGACCGTTCCCAACCAGGATGTGCTTGTCGTCTTCGACAGAAACAGCTACGGCGACGGCTTCCTGCCGGCGTCCGATTTCGTCGTCGTTCTCGACGACGCGACGCGCGCCCCCCTCAACACCTTCGACAAGGTCCAGCCCGTCGGCGACTGGCAGGACGACTTCGGCGGTGGCGAGTGGGACCCCAGCAACGCCCTCATGGACATCGAGGACGACGGAGTTTCCCCCGACACGACGTCCGGCGACGCGATTTTCGCCGGTACGCTGCAGGCATTCTCCGGCGCTGCCGGCCAGAACTGGAAGGCAGTTGGCCACCGTCTCGGCAATGTGGACGACGACAACGACGCCTGGAATATCCAGTTCGGCGGCGCCCTCGACGGCCTGACCGCTGGCGGCAACAACGGCAACGACAATACGATGACGTACAGCGCCAACGACTTCGTGACGTTCGCCGTGGATTCCGCGACGGGTCGGATCGATCTCGCCGTCGGCGCCGTGGCCCCTGCGGCCCCGGTTCCCACGCGCGGCAGCTACTTCTCGGTTCCTTCGAGTGTGGACGACTGGATGATGCTCGAGAACTGAGCGCGACCGTTAGCGCAAACTCGCAACAACCGGAGAGCCTGGAACCTTCCAGGCTCTCCTTCTCTTTACGGGGCTATCGTGGTTGGCTCGTTCCGTTCATGGCCTCGGTCGCTTTCGCCAGGCCAACGCGGGCCTGAATCAGATCCGGCCGAATAGCAAGGGCGTGCCCATAGAGTGTCGCCGCCGACTCGAAGTCTCCGCCGGCTTCGGCGACCCGGCCCATTCCGGCGAGCGCCTCCGCGTCCTCGGGCAGTCTCCGCAATACCTCCGCATACCACTTGCCGGCGCTGTCGAAGTCCTGGCGCTGGAGTTCCACCGCCGCCAGCGCCATGAGGACATCCCGCCCCGGCCGAACCTTGATCGTCGTCGTCAGGATGTCCCGGGCGGAATCCAACTCGCCCTCTCCCTTGCAGAGCGCCGCCAGCTGAAGACCCGCCGGAGCGACGTCTCCTCCGTGCGGCGCCCACGTCTCGAACAGATCGACCGCTTCCCGCAGACGGTTCTGCGCGGCGATCGCCAGACTCAGATTCAGCCCCGTATTGTCCAGCGACTCGTCGAGCTCGAGCGCCTTGTGAAACGCGCTCTCCGCACCGGCGAAGTCGCCCGATTCGAACAGGCAGCGGCCGAGATTGTCGTGCGTCGCCGCACTTCCCGGCTTCGATTCGAGAACCGTTCGGAAATGCCCGACCGCCTTGTCGCAGTCGCCCTCTTCGGCGATTCCGATCGCGTAGCTCAGCAGCAGATTCATGTCGTCCGGTCGTCGCCGCACGACGTCGGCGAGTTCGGCGGTCGTGACACGCGGGCGCATTTCAGCGATCGCTCTCCCGAGGCGGAGAACGGTGTCCGCATGGCCTGCCTGTTCGGTGAACGGCGCTCTCGCGATGCGCTTCAGAACCTTGTCGGCGACTCTTCGCTCCTCGTAGACGGTCAGGCCGAGTTCCCTCGCGCAGTCGTTCTCCGAGAGCCATGCGCCGTTCTCCGCCCCGCCCAGCAGGCGCGCCGCTTCCGGCGCGATCGCTCGGGCGATCCGGTACTGCCCGGGAAAGTTCATGTGCACATGTTCGTAGAGAAGGTCCTCTCCCGGCAGGCCGTTCGCGGATGTTTCGACGAACGTGCTCTCGATATCTACGAGCGCGAGAGCGTCTTCCTCGCCGTCCACTTCGCGGACGATGGCGTTGATTCGCGAGTCCGCGCGAAACCGCAACGTGTCGAGATCGCGGGCCGCGATGTAGTGCGCGCGGGCCTGTTCGAAGCGTCCGAGATTCTCCTCGCAGCGGCCCATTCTCCAGCGCAGTTCCGCGTGCTCGTCGTCGATGGCGGCGGCCTCTTCGTAGACGGCCAGCGCTTCGTCGGCGTTTCCCGCGCCGTCCAGTGACATTCCTCGTTCGTAGAGTTCCTCCCACGCGCGACGTTCCGCCACGGTGATGCTCTTCCTGTGGGAGGAGGCGAAGGGCGGACAGTCGCGCAGATTCGTCGCCACGGTGCAGAGAACCACTGGAACGTCGCGTTCCGTGAACTCCCCGAGAATTCCACGGAGGTTGTCTTCGTACAGTTCGTACGTGCGCTCCATGCGGGGATCGTCCGCGCGAATCGTGTTGCCGATGAAGTGCTCCATGCCCATCCAGCGGTCCGGCCCCTTCGCGGCGCCGACGGACCGGGCGATGCTTTCGGCGGCCTGTGCGATCTTGGTGGCCTTGAACGCGACGTGCAGGCGGATCGCAGGGCCGGATTCGAGAAGTGGTGTCAGCATCGTCCCCGGCCCGTAGGGCCCCACCACTTCGTTGTTTCCGATGTAGGCGACGACGAGATCGGGCTCGTACTCGCGACAGTCCTTCGCGATCTCGCGGATGACGTGGGAACTGATCGCCGTGACGCCCGTGTTGATCACTTCGATTCGCTTGTCGGGAAACCGATCTTCCAGCATGACCTCCAGGCAGCGCCCGAACCCGAAGTTCGGCATGGGATCGCCCTGCGCGGCGGACTCGCCGAGAATGAAGATTCGAATGGTGTCGTCCGGCTTCGGGTTCTCGAACCGCAGGTCGAGGGAATCGCGCGCGATTTCGCGGGGAAAGAAGCGCCAGCTGAATCGTTCGTTTTCCGTGACGATTCCGTCGTCGCTTTCGAGAAAGAAGTCCGTCGGGTATCCGGCACCAGCGATCCGCAAAGTTCCCTCCAGCCCCACGATGAACAGCGAGGGAACCAGCGTCGCGGCAAGGGCGCGATACACGCGCAGCCGCCTGCGCGAAGGCTTGCGCGCGCGGCCCGCGGGAGCGGCCGACTGGGGCTGTTCCGACAAGAGAGCCTCCTCGGGGTCTATAGAACGCGCTTGAACATCGAGTACTCCGAGTCGCTTCCGCGATCGA
>JAJFLJ010000067.1 GCA_021772755.1 Candidatus Sumerlaeota bacterium | reverse complement strand
GCCGCACGGCCATCTCCGGCTTCGTGTCGCGGCTCCTGATCGCCGCCATGCAGCGGCTCCGCTGCTCCGGTGTCAGAACGTCGGCCATGGCGAATCCTCTCCGGGCCGGTGCGCGCGGGCAATCCTCCTCCGTTGACCGGCGGGCGGGCGCGACGGACCATCGCCCCATGAGCCGCCCCCGCGTCAGCGCCGTCGTCGTCACCTACAACAGCGCCGCCTTCCTGCGCGAGACCCTCGACGCCCTCGTGACCCAGACGGGCGCCGACTTCGAAGCGCTCCTCTGGGACAACGCCTCGGCCGACGAGTCCCTGGCCATCGCCCGCGAGTTCGAACCGCGCGGCCTGCGGGTCGTCGCCTCCGAAGAGAACTTCGGCTTCGGTGGGGGAAACAACCGCGCCGTCCGAGAAACCGGCGGCGACATCGTTCTGCTGCTGAACCCCGATTGCATCCTTCCCCCCGGCGGCCTCCGCCGCATCGCCGCAGCGATGGCCCGCAACCCGCGCATCGCCGTTTTCGGCGGCAAGCAGGTCGCCCCCGACGGCGAAACGCTGCTCCACTGCGGAGGCGTGATCGACGACGGAGCCCACACGCGCTCCATCGGCCGGGGCCAGAAGGACCGCGGCCAGTACGACCGCCCGCGCCAGGTCGATTACGTCGGCGGGGCCCTCATGGCCCTCCGCCGCGACGTCTGGGAGGAACTCGGCGGATTCGACGACGCCTTTCACCCCGCCTACTACGAGGACACCGACCTCTGCGCCCGCGCCCGCCGCCACGGCCACCAAGTCTGGTACGCCCCCATCCGCGTGCTCCACCACGAGAACGTCAGCCTGCCCCGGGAAACCGCCGAGTTCCGGCGCCTCCACCACCGCAACCGGCTGCGGTTCGCCGCGCTCGACTTCGGAATTCCGCGACTGCTCCTCCGATTCCTCCCGGCGGAACTGCGCTGGCTCCTCTCCTGGCACAGCGCCGGTTCCCGCCGTCTCTGCGCCGCCCTCTACCCGGATGCCCTCGGCCTCTTCCTCCGGCGGCGAATCCTTCGCCGCCGCCCGTGAAAAAAGCCGTCGCTTTGCGCTTGACCGCGCACCGGAAGCCTGAGACACCACCGCTCCTTTGAGCGGGACTAGCTCAGTTGGCTAGAGCGCCACCTTGCCAAGGTGGAGGTCGCCGGTTCGAGCCCGGTGTCCCGCTCCATTTCAAACTCAACGAAATCCGTCTTCTGCATGGGCGTGGAGTACCACCTCCGTCCCCTCGTCAGACTGGGTCAGGCTTGATTCGGGCCCTCGGAGCATGAACTGGCCCCGGCTCCGATCTCGGGGCCTCGAATCTCCGCACGCGAAGAACGCCGGTCTTGTCTTGGGCGTTCCGTTGTGAGGCGCGGGACTAGCGGCCCAGCGTCTCGTCGAAGAGTTCGCGAACCGTTTCCATCCGGCCCGGGAGAAGCGCGAGAACGCTCTCCCCGTCTCCGACGCGCGGCGTGATCGCGCGAACCAGTTGCGCGCGCTTCGCCCCCTCGCGCGGAACGTGGTCCCGCGACGTCTCGAAGAGAAGCCGCAGCAGCCGCTGAATCGTTCGGAGCGTGCCGAGATGCTCCAGCAGAAGGTCGCGCGCGTCGCCGTCGATGACTCCCGCTTCGGCGAGTCGCGGCAACGCCTCCGACACGGATGGCGTCCAGATGGTTCCGGCGAGTTCGGGGTTCGCCAGCTGATGGTACTGGACCAGGAACTCGACGTCGACGAGTCCGCCTGGTCCGTGCTTCAGATCGAAGGCCGCTGCCGAGGGCAGCCGCACGGAGCTCTCCATCCGGCCCCGCATCGTCGCGATTTCCGCGCGCACGTCGATTCCGCCGCGTCGCTTCTGCCAGGCGTCGCGCACCAGATCGAGCGCCCTGGCGCTGATACTCGGCGAGCCGGCGACGTGCCGCGCCCGCATGGCGCTCTGGAATTCCCAGACGCCCGCTTCCGATTCGTAGTATCGCCGCGCGCGCTTCAGCGTCACGACGAGAGCGCCGCTCGCACCGTCCGGACGAAGTCGCGCGTCCATCTTCCAGAGCCGGCCTTCCGGCGTCACGGCGCTGAGTTCCGCCAGCAGATCGCCGGCGAAGTTCTGCAGCCCGGCGGGCGGCGCCTCCTCGCCCTCGGTGCCGCAGAAGAACGCCAGGTCCAGGTCCGCGCACACATGGACGTCGCCGGCGCCGAAACTGCCGAAGGCGATGACGCTCCAGTCGCCCCCGATGCCGTGGCGCCCGGCGAGGATCCGCGCAAGCTCGCCGAGACAGGACTCCGCCAGCTTCGTGGTGCGCGCGGACGCCTTCTCCGCGTCGTCGATTCCCACGATCTCGCGCGCCTGGATGAAGAGCGACTCGCGGTCCTTGAACCGCCGAAGCGACTTCATCGCGTCGCTCTCGTCGCGCTCCTCGTTTCCGTGCGGCTCTGCCGGCGGCCGGTCGGGCGACAGCGCGTCGCCCTCCAGCATCTGGTCGAACCGCCCCGGGTGGCTCACCATCGTGCGCGGCGTCATGGAACCGAAGCCGAGCAGGTGGAGCAGCAGCCGCAGGACCGGACGGTGATCCAGCAGCAGCTGATAGAGTGGCGTGACGGCATGGTGCGAGCGCAGAAAGTGCGACAGCTGAAGAACCGCCTGCGTCGGATCGGCGACCGTGCGAAGCTCCTCCAGCAGCGCCGGCAGCAGCTTCTCGAAGAGCCGCTGCCCGCGCGAGGAAACGGCGATCTCGCGGGTTCCCACGCAGAGCTCCCGCAGCGCCGTGTGCCCCTCCAGCGTGCCGAGACCGTACGGCGCAAGCCTCTCGAACACGTCGCCGTCGGGCATCGCGCCGCTTTCCAGGTGCTCCACCAGGTTGTCGGCCTGGCTGCCGGCGTCCTCGCGGAAGAGTTCGTCGAACCGCTCGCGAATCCATCTTCGCGTGCGCGTCAGCTCCCGCGAGAAATCCTCCGCGTCCGCGAACCCGCACCGGACCGCCAACGAGTGCACCTCCGCCAGGTCGGCGGGAATCGTGTGCGTCTGCTGGTCGTCGAGCATCTGCAGGGCGTGCTCGACGCGCCGAAGCATCCAGTAGCTCTCCTCGAAACGCGTCGCGGCGGCGCGCTCGATCAGGCCCGCCTCCGCGAGCGCGTGCAGAGCCTCGATCGTGCTGCGGATGCGAAACGCCGGCTGCGTCCCCCCGTGCAGAAGCTGAAGCGCCGAGACGAAGAACTCGATCTCCCGAATGCCCCCCGGGCCGCGCTTGACGTCGCGCGTGCCGCGGTCGCTCGAAATCGCGTTGTCGTCGATGCGCTTCTTCAGCCGGGCGACTTCCGGCAGCAGTATCTCGTGCCGGTTGCCGGTATAGACGAAGCTCCGGGCCAGTGCCTCGAAGTCCCCGCCGAGCTTTTCGTCGCCCGTCACGCACCGCGCCTTCAGATACGCGATCTTCTCCCAGGAACGCGCCTGGTCGGCGAAGTAGATCGAATACCCCGCCATCGACCGCGCCATCACCCCCGACTTCCCCTCCGGCCTCAGGCGCGCATCGACCCGGTAGAGAACGCCCTCCGACGTGGGATCGTTGAGGTAGTTGCAGATTTCGCGCGCGATCAGGCAGTAGAACTCGTGACTCGGGACGCTTCCGGTGACGTAGCCGGTGGAGTCCGCCCGCCCCGGCGTGCGGCCCTCCTCGTCGTAGACGAACACCAGATCGATGTCCGAGGAGAAGTTCAGTTCCTCGCTGCCGAACTTGCCCATCGCCACGATGGCGAACGTCGCGCGCCCGTCCCCCTCCGGCGCGTCCTGCCGAACCGGCAGCCCGTGCTTCGCTTCCGCCTCCTCCAGGCAGTCGCGGTACGCCAGTTCGCAGGCGACCTGCGCCACGCGCGACAGCTCGCGACAGTACTCGCGAATCGTTCCGCGGCCGCGGCACTCGCGAACGCCGATGCGCAGCAGCTCCCGGCGGCGGAATCGCGCCAGGGCCCGGCGGCGCGCCTCGCGCGTCCTGAACGGGCGCACGAAGGACTCCAGGTGCTCGCGGTACTTCCCGATCTCCTTCTCGCATTCCAGGATCGCCTCGCCCAGGCACCACTCGACGTACTCCGGATTCCGGATCGCGATGTCGGAAAAGAACTGCGACATCGCGAAGAGCCCCGACAGGAAGTCGAGCAGATCGTCGCTGCCGGCGAGAAGTCTCATCAGGCCCGCGCGGTTGAACGACGCGCGGATGTAGCGGTCCCAGTTGCGGAGCGCCATCATCGGATCGGCCGACCGGCCCACCGTGCGCAGCAGCGGTTCCGACAGGTCCATCGTCTCGCGGGCCACGAGCTGGTCCCCGGCGTGCCCGAGGAGAACCGCCGCCGCCTCGTCGCGGCTCTCCGGCGGCCACGCCACATCCTCCAGGACGGCGCGGACATCGTCCTCGAATCGTCGGAGCAGATCCAATGCGGCCTTCTCGCTCATGGGTCCCGGACTGTCAGGCGGTCTTTTCTTCCGCTTTGATCCTCTCGCGGCGCGGCGCGGCGGACAAGAGGCTTGATATCGGCCGCTCCCGGCCAGCACCTTCCCCGTTCCGAAAGCCGGAGCGACCGCCAGCCGCAGGTACGAGGATGACCAAACTCAGCGTCAACGTGAACAAGATCGCCACTCTGCGCAACGCGCGCGGCGGCGCGTCGCCCTCCGTCGTCGGGTTCGCATCCGCAGCCATCGCCGCCGGGGCCCAGGGCATCACCGTCCATCCGAGGCCCGACGAGCGCCACATCCGCCGGACGGACGTCTTCGATCTGCGCGAAATCGTCCGCGGCGTCGAGTTCAACATCGAGGGCTATCCCGACGAGCGCTACATGGAGATCGTCCGCGAGGCGAAGCCCGACCAGGCCACCCTCGTTCCCGACCCGCCCGGCGCTCTCACCAGCGACGCCGGATGGGACTGTATCGCCCATGCCGACAGGCTGAAGGACATCGTCGCGGAGCTGAAATCGTATGGCGTTCGCGTCTCGGTCTTTCTGGAGCACGACCCCGCCCAGGTCGAAGCCGCCAGGGAAACCGGCACCGACCGCATCGAGTTCTACACGGAACCGTTCGCCAGGGCGTTCGAGGAAGGCTGCGGCGGGGAGTCCTACCGCCTCTTCGAGAAGGCCGCCATCCGCGCGAACGAAGCGGGTCTCGGCATCAACGCGGGACACGACCTGAACCTGCCCAATATGGAACTCATGCGCGACCTTCCCGGGCTGCTCGAAGTCTCGATCGGACACGCGCTTGTCGTCGATGCGCTCTGGATGGGCTGGGACCGCGCGGTAAAGGCCTACCTGGACGTGCTCGCCGGCGGAAAGGCGCCGCATCCGGGGTGAGCGAGTCCGCCGCATCCGCTTCGTCCGACCCGCCGGAACCGCTCTCCGCGCGGCAAAGATGGCTGCGCGCGACCTTCGCCTCCCTCTACGTTCGCAACTTCCGCCTCTTCTATATCGGCCAGGGACTCAGTCTCGTCGGCACGTGGATGCGCCGCACCGTCTTCGGCTGGATCGTCTACGAAATGACGCAGTCCTACGAGATGGTCGGCATCGTCATGGCCCTGACGATGGTGCCGCTGCTGCTCTTCTCGCCGCTCGCCGGCGTCGTCGCCGACCGCATGGACAAGCGCCGCCTGATCGTCTGGACGCAGATCGCCTCGTGCCTGACATCCGGAACCGTCGCGGTGCTGCTCTTCGCCGGGCAGCTCGAGGTCTGGCACGCGATGGTGCTGGCGTTTCTCGGCGGAGTGGGCTTCGCGATGGAGGTTCCAGCCCGCCAGGCGTTCGTCGTCGAGATGGTGGGGCGCGCGAATCTGCTCAATGCGATCGGGCTGAACTCCGCTCTCGTCAACGCGGGACGTATCCTCGGGCCCGCCCTCGGCGGGTTTCTCATGTCCATCGCCGGCGCGGGGGTCTGCTTCCTTCTCGATTCGCTCTCCTACCTGGTGGTGATCTGGACGCTCTTCGCGATGGTGCTCGCGAAGATTCCCGACGACGGCCTGCGCAAGCCGCACCCCATGCGCCATCTCGCCGAGGGCCTGCGGGAGGTCTGGACGAACCGCCTCGTCCGTACCGTGCTGACGCTGCTCTTCATGATGGGCGTGCTCGGATGGAACTTCCAGACCCTGCTGCCGGCCATGGCTCAGGGCGAACTGCACATCGGCGAATTCCGCTACGGCATCATGATGTCGGTCTTCGGCGTCGGAGCGATCTTCGCCGCGCTGTTCGTGGCGACGCGGACCGAGAAGACCGACCGCAACCGGCTGATGT
>JAJFLJ010000066.1 GCA_021772755.1 Candidatus Sumerlaeota bacterium | reverse complement strand
CTTCTGCGCGCCGGCGTAGACCATGCCGTACTTCGAGACGTCGATGGGGCGGCTGCAGATGTCGGAGCTCGCGTCGCACACCAGGGGCGACCTGGCACCGGCGGGTTCGCTCTTCCACTGCGTGCCGAAGATCGTGTTGTTGGAGGTGAAGTGCGTGTACTTCGACCCGTCGGTGAAGGAGGCGCCGGTCGGAATGTACGTGTGGTTGCGGTCCTTGCTGCTGGCGGCGACGTTGACGGTGCCGAAGGCCTTCGCCTCCTTGATCGCCTTGGAGGACCATGCGCCGGTGTCCAGATAGTCGGCGGTGCCGCCCTGCAGGAAATTCATGGGCACCTGGTAGAACTGGGTGGAGGCGCCGCCCTGGAGGAAGAGCACGGCGTAGTCGTCGGAGATGCCCATGACGGAGCGGGCGGTGTTCTCGGCCTCTTCGAGGACGGCGACGAAGGGCTTGCCGCGATGGGAGTGCTCCATGATGCCGATGCCGGTGTCGCCGAGCGAGAGGAGGTTTTCGCGGGCCTCTTCGAGGACCTCGACGGGCAGGACGGCGGGTCCTGCGCTGAAGTTGACTTTGCGGTGCACGGCCGTGGCGGTCATGGTCTTGTCACTCCCTGGGGGTGAGAATACCGGCGGAATCCGGGTCGATTTCGCCCCGCCGGGTGGCGCGGACGGTGCACACCCCTCTTCCCCGCGTCAACCGCAACGGCGGTGGATTCCGATTGCTTTTCCTTGGGGTGTCGGCGAATCGGAAGAAGGGAATCGGGAGGAGGATACTCATGTTCCAATCTGCGGATCGCGGTCCGTCGGGAGCTCTCGGGCTCTGGGGGGTCGCCATGCTGTTGCTGATGGTGTGGCCGTCGGTGGCAAGGGGTTCTGCCCCCGAGTTCGGGAGGCCGGTGACGCTCCAGAGCGAGGTGCTGGGGGAGAGCGAGCTCATTCAGGAGTTCATCATGACTCCGTTCGGCTTTGCCGGACTGCTGGAAGTCGAAGACGAGCCGGGGACGACGCTCTTCGTTCTCGACGATCCCGAAAACGAGGCCCCTGAGATCCTGGCGGAATTCGTCACTCCGCCGCCCCCCATCCCCCCTCCATTGGGTGGGAGTTCCGTTCAGGACGTCTCCGCAGCGTGGATCGATCTCGATCGCGTCCCGCGGTACGCGCTGGGGACAAGAGTCCGGTGGTCTTCCCTCCACCCATGCATTCCGGGGTACGGAGGCGAGGATCGTACTCGCATTGGCGGTCGGATCGTGTACATCCACACCTACTCGAAGTCCTATCCGGCTTGCGGTCAGACGGGCTCTTCATCCGAGCGAACCACGTATTACAACGGCTACGCACTGAATGCCCGCGGAGGGCTGGATTCCGTCGTACCGTGCGGTATTTCGGAACAGTTTCCCGACGAGTCGTCGTCGCAGTTCTTTCCATGTTTGCGAATCGGAAGCCGCGGCATTCACACCCTGCTCGGTTCGCGGTTTCCCGCGAGCGATCTTGAAGGATATGGTGAATCTGGTCTTCGCTGGCCAAGTCCTTATCTTCTCGATTGGTGGGACGAGGATTCCTTCGTGCTGACAAGTGTGGAGGAACTCCTCGAGACTTCATGGGTCACAGGCATCCACATCGATCCACTGTCCGCATCGAATCCGCGCTACGCGGTCATTACGAGATCGCCAAGCATTCATCCGTTCGAGATTCACTACCTCTTCCGAAGAGGGGGGGAGTGGCAGTCGCAGCTCGTGCATACTGTCGAGGAGCCATGCTTCCCTGAGCGCGTTCGCGCGGGTCGCGACGCGGACCGTCCGGTCGTCTCGTGGATGGAGACCGACGATGCGACGGGTCTGCGGTACGCGCGATACGCGGCGGTGCTGGAAACCGAATTCGGGGTTGGGGACTATTGGGCGATCCGGTAGCGGAATCGTTAGATTTGGGATAGGGCGCCTGCCCCCTGGCGCGAATCCCGCGTGCCTTGCCGCCCATTCGACCAACATCACCGGGAGATTCCCCTGCATATGAACAGACTGACACTGCCCAGCCTTCTTGCCGCCGCCGCCATCGTCGCGACGGGTTGCGCGTCCACCCGCGTATCGACCACCAGCCGCACCGCCATCGAGCAGGCGCTTCTGACGGAAACCGCCCGCGAGGCCATCGGCGGGCTGCACGTTCCGCCCATCGAATCGAAGACCTTCGCCATGCAGACAGAGGGTTTCGAGACGGTCGAGAACCACTTCGTGGTTTCCGCCATGAAGGAGAAGGTGCTGGAGGCCGGCGGCCGCCTGGCCCTGGGAGAGACGGCCCCGGAAATCGGCGTCGAACCCCGCGTGAACTACGCCCAGATCGACGATGGCGTGTTCCTGATCGGGATTTCCTCCGTTCCGATTCCGATCTCCAAGGAAGTGACGATCTCGACGCCGGAGATCGCGCTTTGGAAGAAGGAGACGCAGAAGGGTCGCACGAAGTTCTCCGCCTGGGCGATCGACAAGTCGGACGGGTCGCTGGCCTTTTCCGCGGAGACGCCGGCGAGCGTGCGCTACTACACGCGCTGGAAGTTTCTGCTCTTCTTCGGATTCAAGACGACCAACCTCGGCAAGCCGTTCTGAGAACGGCGCGGACGTCCGGCGGTCGCGCTACTCCGCGACCGTCAGGACGATCGTCGTCCCCTGCTTGACCCAGTCGCCGGGAAGGGGGCGCTGCGAGAGGACCTCGCCGCGGTCGAGCACGTCGCTCGCCTCGCGCTCCGCGACGCGGATGGCGAACCCTTCGCTGGAAGCCTTCGTCACGGCTTCGGCGACGTCGAGTGCCAGCAGGTCGGGCGCTTCCGTTTCCGGCGACCGCACCATGCGGTAGACGGCGGCATACCCGCCGACCGCGCAGATGGCGAACATCGCGGTTCCGACCAGCAGCATTCGCCAGAGCGTGCCGAAGAAGCCGGGAGGGGAGTTGCGTGTCGAGCGGCTCATGCGCCGGTTGACTCCTGCGGCGGCGCACACCGGCAAGAAAAAACGGCGGTCAGGCGGGGCGCTTGAAGCGCCGGCGCGCCTTTTCCACCCGTTCGTGGGCGGGACAGGCGGTCAGGTGGTCGTTCACCATGCCCATGCTCTGCATGAAGGCGTAGGCGGTGGTCGGTCCGACGAAGGACCAGCCGCGCTTCTTCAGGTCCCTGGAAAACGTCTTCGCCTCGGGACAGGTCGAGATGCGGTAGAGGTCCTCCTTCGTGCGGATGGGCGGGCGTGCCGAGGCGTCCGGCTCGTAGCGCCACACGAAGGCGGCCAGGGAGCCGAATTCCGCCGCCATTTCGCAGGCGCGGCCGGCGTTGTTGATCGTCGCGAGAATCTTGGCGCGGTTGCGAACGATGCCGGCGTCCTGCATGAGCGCCTCGACGTGCCGGTCCCCGAACCGGGCGACCTTCTCGAAGTCGAACCCGTCGAAGGCGGCCCGGAAGTTCTCGCGCTTGCGGAGAATCGTGAGCCACGAGAGGCCGGACTGGAACCCTTCGAGGCAGACCTTCTCGAAGAGGCGCACGTCGTCGTCCACCGGCATTCCCCACTCGGTGTCGTGGTAACGGACGTAGAGCGGATCGTCTCCGCACCACCAGCAGCGTTCGGTTCCCGCCATGTCGCGCCTCGCGAAGGAAATCGGGGGAAACTCCCCGCGCCGCCCCTCGCGTCACAACGGCAAAGCTACGGGCTGTCACGTTCTTCGCGTTGTGGTTCGAGTCTCGCTGCGCTCGCCTCGAACCCGCGAAGACCGCCCGCCTTGCGGCGGGCTACGCGCCAGCCCGGGTTTTCTCGCGACGGCCAACCCGGAGCCAGGTCGTCCCTGCCGGGACTCCCGCTCCGGGCAACCCGCTTGCGCTCCTCCGGAGCGCTGCCCCTGCCGGGGCCGAGTGATCGTTGGTCGTTGATCGTTGTGCGTGATGCGTCGACCGCCGGGTGCCGTTCGTCGATCGTTGGTGGGCGGAGCGTTCAACGTCTTCGGCTTCGCGATCGATCCCCGTCCCCCCGGAAACCAGAGCCCGCAGGGCTCGGCTGATGTTAGCCCGGTTCTTCAGTGCCGGGAAAGCGAACGCCGCTCTTCCCGAGTCCCGGAGGGACGGCTGAACCGTCTCGGCGACGACTCGCACACGCGCCCACGAACATCGCCGAACGGCGTTGCCCCCAGGCTGGCGGGCGGGCGGGTGGAGCCATGCTGACCCGACTCTTCACCACGCTCTGCGGTTGGTCGCCGGCGCTGCGCCGCGCGCTCTGGCGATTCTGGTACGACTTCCTCGGCGGGCGGTACCGGCAGCGCGACTGGACCTTCATGAACTACGGCTACGAGCCGCTCGACGACGCCGAGCCGCGGCTGCAACTCGCGCCGGAGGACGAACCGGACCGCCGCTGCATTCAGTTGTACGACCACCTGGCGCGCAGCGTCGCGCTGCAGGACAAGTGGGTGGTCGAAGTCGGCAGCGGACGCGGCGGAGGCTGCGCGTGGGTTCATCGCCGGTACGCTCCGCGCGGAACGCGGGGCGTGGATTTTTCCGGCGAGGCCGTCGCGCTCTGCCGCCGCCGTCACCGTCACGCGGGGTTGTCGTTCGTTCGCGGCGACGCGGAAGACCTGCCGCTGAAGTCCTCGCGGGTCGATGTCGTCATGAACGTCGAATCCTCGCACTGCTACGGATCGCGCGAGCGCTTCTTTCGCGAAGTCGCCCGCACGCTGAAACCCGGCGGCGCGTTTCTCTACGCCGACTTCTTTTCGGAGGAGGAACTGCGCGACGTTCGCCGCTGGCTCGCTGAGGCCGGCTTCGTGGCCGAACGCGACCTCGATATCACGGAGAACGTCCTGCGGGCGATGGAGCTGGACAGCGAGTGGAAGCGCGAGAAGATCGAGCGGATGCTTCCCGGCGGGCTCGCGGGGCTTTTCGGCCAGTTCGCCGGGCTCAAGGATACGCGCATCTACACGACGTTCCGCGAACGGACGCTGACATACCGGAGCTTCGTTCTGCGCAAGAGGACCTGACCAGAGACGGCGGCCTCCATCCGTGTGCGGTGCGAGGACCTCCAAGTCCAACGGGGAGAGACCTGTCCGCTGGCGGACGGTGGGGGCGGCCCCTGCGCTTGACAGCACATCAGCATATCATGATATATGGATGCGACAGCCTGAGGAAAGCAGCCCGCCCATGACTTCAACGCCCTCCGCCAACCCCCTTCCCCCGATCCGGGAGGAACTCGCCCGTCGCATTCTCATGCTCGACGGGGCGATGGGGACGATGATCCAGCGCTACAAGCTCACCGAGGAGGACGTGCGCGGCGAGCGATTCGCCGGCCATTCCAAGGACGTGCGCAACAACGCCGACGTGCTGTCGCTGACCCGTCCCGACGTGATCGGCGAGATTCACCGCGAGTACCTGGACGCCGGCGCCGACATCATCGAGACGAACACCTTCGGCGCGCAGACCGTCGCCCAGGGCGATTTCGACATGCAGCACCTGGTTCGCGAGATGAACGCGGAATCGGTGCGCATCGCGAAGGAGGCGTGCGCCGCGAAGATGGCGGAGGACCCAAGCCGCCCCCGCTATGTCGCCGGGTCGATCGGGCCGATGCCCCGGTCGCTCTCCGTTTCGCCGAAGGTCGAGGACCCCGGGTTCCGCTCCGTCACGTTCGACGAGGTGGCCGCCTCCTACAAGGAGCAGGTCGAGGCGCTGGTGGAGGCGGGCGCGGACCTGCTGCTGGTGGAAACGGTCTTCGACACGCTGAACTGCAAGGCGGCGCTGTACGCCATCGAGGAGGTGTTCGAGGAGCGCGGCGTTCGCCTGCCCATCATGATCTCGGTGACCATCACCGACCAGGCGGGGCGGAATCTTTCGGGCCAGACGCCGGCGGCGTTCTGGTACACGGTGGAGCGCTGGAAGCCGCTGAGCGTGGGGATCAACTGCGCCCTGGGCGCCGAGCAGATGCGGCCTTTCATCGAGGAGCTCGCCGAGATCGCCGACTGCCACGTCAGCGTCTATCCCAACGCCGGTCTGCCCGACCCGATGTCGCCGACCGGATTCAGCCAGTCCGCGGAATACATGGCCGGCCTGGTGGAGACGTTCGCCGAGCACGGATGGGTGAACATCGTCGGCGGGTGCTGCGGCACGACGCCGGAGTACATCGCCGCGATCGCGGAACGCGTGCTGAAGTATCCGCCGCGGCCGATTCCCGAGGTCGGGAAGCTGCCGCGCTACTCCGGGCTGGAGCCGCTGGTCATCACGCCGGACTTCAATCTGACGATGGTGGGCGAGCGCACCAACATCACGGGCTCGCCGAAGTTCGCGCGGCTGATCAAGGCCGGCGACCTCGACGGCGCGCTGGCCATCGCGCGCCAGCAGGTCGAGAACGGCGCGCACCTGATCGACATCAACATGGACGAGGGCATGATCGATTCGGAGGCGGTGATGGTGCGCTTCCTGAATCTGGTCGCCGTCGAGCCCGACATCGCGCGGGTGCCCATCATGATCGACAGCTCGCGCTGGTCGGTCATCGAGGCGGGCCTGCGCTGCATCCAGGGCAAGGCGATCGTGAACTCCATCAGCCTGAAGGAGGGCGAGGCGCAGTTCCTCCACCAGGCGAAGCGCGCGCGGGCGTTCGGCGCGGCGGTCGTCGTGATGGCCTTCGACGAGAAGGGCCAGGCGGACACGAAGGAGCGCAAGGTCGCCATCTGCGAGCGGGCCTACGGGCTGCTGACGAAGACGGCCGGCTTCGAGCCCCACGACATCGTCTTCGACCCCAACATCCTGACGGTGGGGACGGGCATCGAGGAGCACAACGACTACGCGGTCGGCTTCATCGAGGCGTCGCGCGAGATCAAGAGGCGCTGCCCCGGCGCGCTGATCAGCGGCGGCGTCTCGAACATCAGCTTCAGCTTCCGCGGCATCAACCCCGTGCGCGAGGCGATGCACAGTTCGTTCCTGTTCCACGCGCGCCAGGCCGGTCTGGACATGGCCATCGTCAACGCCGGCATGATCGAGGTCTACGACGACATCGACGCGGAGCTGTTGCTGCGGGTCGAGGACGTGCTCTTCAACCGGAGGCCCGACGCGACGGAGCGCCTGGTCGATCTCGCCGAGACGTATCGCGGGCAGCAGGGCGTCGTCGACGACGGCAAGAAGCTCGCCTGGCGCGACGCGCCCGTCGAGAAGCGCTTGGAGCACGCGCTGCTGAAGGGCATCGTGGACTTCGTCGAGGAGGACGCCGAGGAGGCGCGCCTGAAGTACGGCAAGCCGATCGACGTGATCGAGGGGCCGCTGAGGGACGGCATGAATATCGTCGGCGACCTGTTCGGCGCGGGAAAGATGTTCCTTCCGCAGGTCGTCAAGAGCGCGCGCGTGATGAAGAAGGCCGTCGCGTGGCTGACGCCTTTCATGGAGGAGGAGAAGCGCCGCCTGGGCGATCTCACGGCGAACGCGAAGGTCCTGATGGCGACCGTCAAGGGCGACGTGCACGACATCGGCAAGAACATCGTCGGCGTCGTTCTCGGCTGCAACAACTACGAGGTCA
>JAJFLJ010000065.1 GCA_021772755.1 Candidatus Sumerlaeota bacterium | reverse complement strand
GAGAAGAAGGACGAATTCAGGGCCGTCTCCTCCGAGTGGCTACTGGCCCACCGCGACAACGCCATCAAGATCGTCGTCCTGATCCTGATCGTCGCGGCTGTCCTGAAAGCGGTCATCGAGTACCAGTCCAAGTACCTGTTTTCCCGGGCCTACATGTCCGCCACCCAGGACATGAAGATCGATCTCTACAGCGCGTGTCTCGATCTCGATCTCGCGGCGATGGAGGAACGGACCTCCGGCAATCTCATCTCGCGTCTGAGTTCCGACGTCAGCAAGTTCCGCTCGATCCTCAGCAACTCGCTCACGAACGCCTTCAAGGTTCCCTTCGAGCTGGTCGCCTACATGATCGTCCTTCTGATTCTCAGTGTGAAGGTCACGCTCGTCTCGATGGTGGCGCTTCCCGTGGTGATCGTGCCGCTGAGCCTGCTGGCCAGGAAGATTCGCGGCCTGACCCGTGCGGACGCCGAAGAGGACGCGTACCTGGTGGACGTGATGCAGGAGACGTTGCAGGGTCTGCAGATCGTGAAAGCCTTCACGGCGGAGAAGTCCGAGCAGAAGCGCTTTCGCAAGGTCGCCCGGGGCCAGTTGCGCCGCCAGCTGCGCCGCGCCCGGCTGGCCCTTGCGGCACCGGTTCTCGTCGATGTCTTCACTACCGCCGCAATGGGTGCCGTGATTCTGGCGGGCTACTACGTGGTCCTCGCGTCCGGCGAGATGGACACGTCGGTGTTCGTCGTCTACCTGTACACGCTGACGCGGTTCTACAAGCCGCTCAAGTCGGTCTCGGGCGGATACGTGAAGGTGCAGAAGGCGCTGGCGAGCGCGGAGCGCATCTTCGAGGTGATCGACTCGCGCCCCCGCGTGGCGGAGCGCCCCGGCGCCGGGCCGCTTCCGCGCATCGAGAGGGAAATCCGCTTCGAGGAAGTCTCCTTCGCCTACAACGGCCGCCAGGAGATGGTCCTCGATTCCTGCAGCTTCGTCGTTCCGAAGGGCGAGACCATCGCGCTCGTCGGACTCTCCGGGTCCGGCAAGACGACCGTCACGCGGCTGATTCCGCGCTTCTTCGACCCCGTCAAGGGCCGTGTCACCGTCGATGGAACGGATGTGCGCGACGTCACGTTCCGCTCGCTGCGCGAGCAGATCGCCATCGTGACGCAGGAAACGGTTCTCTTCGACACGACCATCTACGAGAATATCGCCTACGGAAAGCGCAACGCCATTCCCGAAGACGTCGAACACGCCGCCCGCACGGCCAACGCGCACGAGTTCATCATGGACCTTCCCAAGGGATACCGCACCCGCGTCGGCGAACGCGGCGGTCGTCTCTCCGGAGGACAGCGCCAGCGCATCGCGATCGCCAGGGCGGTACTGCGGGACGCGCCCATCCTGATCCTGGACGAGGCGACAAGCGCCCTGGACAACGAGAGCGAGGCACTCATCCAGGAGGCGCACGACCGCCTGATGCAGTACCGAACCGTCGTCGTCATCGCGCACCGGCTCTCGACGGTCCGAAACGCCGACCGGATTCTCGTCATGGAGAGCGGCTCCATCGTCGAGTCGGGCACCCACGACGAACTCGTGAAGAGTGGCGGGCGCTACGCCGACCTCTGGGAACTGGCGCTGGACCGCAAGGACAGCACTTCGGCGGCCTGACGGCGCTGCAACGGGAGACCCCTTCGTGTCCGAACACGAGACGCAGACGGACGAACCGCCGAAACCCGGCGTCACGGAACCGGTTTCGGCTTCGATCGATCTCGTCACCCGCATGCTGTTCAATCCCTTCGCGCCGCGCATGTGGTTCGTGCTCGGCTTCGCCGCGTTTCTCGGGAACTGCGGCCGGACGCCGATGGGCTCGGGCACGAACTTCCAGTTTCCCGGCGGCGGCGGAAGACCCGGCGGCACATCGGCGGAGGAGGTCTTCCAGCGCGTCGAGACCTTCCTGGACGAATGGATGGCTCTGATCGTTCTGGGCGCCATCGTTGTCGTTCTTCTGATCGTCGGAATCCGCCTCCTGACGGTCTGGCTCTCCTGCCGCGCGGACTTCGTCTTCCTTCACCAGATCGCAAAGGGCGCCGACGAGTTCGCGAAGCCCTGGGCGGAGTTCGCCCGTCTTGGCAACTCCCTCTTTCTTCTTCGTGCGGGACTGAGCCTCGCCGTCTTCGCCGTGGTACTCCTCGGAGTGGTGCTCGCCTGTATCGCGCTCTGGGGTGACGTACAGGCCCACGAGATCGGCCGGAGCACGATCGTCGCCCTCCTCCTGATCGGACTGGGCATCGCGCTGGTTTGCCTCGTGGCGGCGTTCGTCGGCTTCTTCGTCAACAACGTCGTCCTCCAGATCATGTACGCGAAGCGCATCCCGGTCATGGAGGCGTGGCGCGACGGCGCGGGGCTGCTGAAGCGCTTTCCCGGAACCTTCGTTCTGTACTGGCTGATGAAGATCGCTCTCTTCATCGGAGCGGGTTTCGCCGTGACGATGGTTTCCCTCCTGACCTGCTGTCTCTGCTTCGTGGGGCTCGTCCCCATCGGCGGCGAGTATCTGCTGACGGTTCTGACCCTCCCGGTCTGGGTGGCGCTGATGGCGTACTCGGCGTACTTCATCGAGCAATTCGGACCCGAGTACTCCATCATGGGCGATCCCTACGACACGGTTGCGACCGGCGGTCTTGCCGTCGCCCCCATGCCTCCCGAGGCCGCGTGGCTTCCGCCCGATCGCCCGCACACGCCTCCCGGTCCGCCGGACGGACCTCCCCCGGACGCGCAGTGAGCCGCCTTTCGAACCCTTGACCCCCGCCCCGCACTGGCGCACACACGCCCCTGCGGCTGCGGGCCGTTTCCATTCCACGACTCCCGAGGAGCAAACCATGGCGTCAGCCTCGTTCGACGTAATCGTGATCGGTGGCGGTCCCGGCGGCTATGTGGCCGCGATTCGCGCCTCCCAGCTGGGGCTGAAGACGGCGGTCGTCGACCGCGACCGCCTTGGCGGAATCTGCCTGAACTGGGGCTGCATTCCCACCAAGGCCCTGCTGAAGAACGCCGAGCTGATCGATCACATCAACCACGGCGCGGAGTGGGGCATTTCCGTCGACAACCTCAAGCTCGACTTCAAGAAGATCATCGGCAGGAGCCGCCGCGTTTCCGACAAGATGTCGTCGGGCATCGACTTCCTGATGAAGAAGAACAAGATCGTCTCGATCAGCGGCACCGCGAAGATCGTCGGCAGGAACAAGGTCCGCGTCGAGGCCAGGGACGGGAAGAAGGACTACGAGGCGAAGAACATCGTCGTCGCCACCGGTGCCCGCCCGCGCTCCATTCCCGGGGTGGAGATCGACCACGCCTCGGTCATCACCAGCAAGGAAGCCATGAACCTGGACGCGGCGCCGAAGTCGCTCGTCGTCATCGGCGCCGGCGCCATCGGAATCGAGTTCGCGTACTTCTACGCGGTGCTGGGAACGAAGGTCACCGTGCTCGAAGCGCAGGACACGATCCTGCCGGTCGAGGACCGCGAGATTTCCGCCGTCGTCCAGAAGTCCCTCAAGCACCGCGGCGTGGACATCCGGACGGGCGTCTTCGTCGAAGGCGTGAAGAAGTCGAAGGGCGAAGCCGAGATCACCTTCAAGAAGGGCAAGGACGGCAAGCCCGAGACGATCAGGGGCGAGAAGTGCCTGATGGCCGTCGGCGTTCAGGGGAACGTCGAGAACCTCGGGCTCGAGGACGTTGGTGTGGCCATCGACCGCAACCACATCAAGGTGGACAAGGACTACAGGACGAACGTGCCGGGCATCTACGCGATCGGCGACGTGATCGGTCCGCCGTGGCTCGCCCACGTCGCGTCGGCGGAAGGCGAGCACGCCGCGGAAGTCATCGCCGGCGGCAAGCCGCACGCCATCGACTACTCCAACATTCCCGGCTGCACCTACTGCCAGCCGCAGGTCGCGAGCGTCGGCCTGACCGAGGACAAGCTGAAGGCGGACGGAAAGAAGGAGGGCCAGGACTACAAGGTCGGCCGCTTCCCCTTCCGCGCCTCCGGCAAGGCCGTGGCCGGCGGCGCCGCCGACGGCATGGTCAAGATCGTCTTCGGGGCGAAGTACGGCGAAATCCTCGGCGCCCACATCGTCGGCTCCGAAGCCGCCGAGATGATCGCCGAGCTGGGTCTCGCCAAGTCCCTGGAGGCCACCGCCGAGGACATCCGCCACACCGTCCACGCCCACCCCACGCTCTCCGAGGCCATGATGGAGGCCGCAGGGGCCGCCGACGGCCTGGCCATCCATATCTGAGCCCGCACCCGCTCACCGAGCGCCTTCGAATCCGGCGGCCGGGACTCTCGTCCCGGCCGTTTCCTTGTCCCGGGGACACTTCCAGGTTGCTGTCGGGAGCGGGGGGGCGCCACACTTGCCCGGAAGCGGGGGATCGCAGACGATCTCCACCCACCACGAAACCGGGAGTCCTACCCGCATGAGCAGGATCTACGTTCTCATGAAGTCCGCCGCCCTTGTCGGCTGCCTGGCGATGGGCGGGCATGCCGTGGCGGCGCAGGCGACCGTCGGGTTGATGTCCGGACGAAACGTGACGGGTGAAGTCGTCGCCGATAACGAAGAGACGATTCAGCTTCGCACCGAGTACGGCGATCTGACCTTTCGCAAGATGGATATCAAGAGCCTTACCTACCAGGGTGGTGCGCCCAACTTCGGGTCCGCAGGCGGTTCCTCCGCCGGAGCGAACCCTTTCGGCGGGTCGGCTTCGACCAACGTCTTCGGGGGTGCGGGGGCCACGCCCGCGCCGGTCGATACCTCGTCCGCCAATCCCTTCGCCATTCCCGCCGATGGCTCCACCTTCAATCCCTTCGAAGCCACGACGGGGACCATCACCGAAGAGGTCTCCGTTGCCGCGCCCGCCGGTATCGATCCCCCCGAAGTGCCCCAGATCTGGGACGCGGTTCTGTTCGACATTCGCGAAGGCAGTACCGCCAGAGTGAAGGCCGGGCCAGGCGTCGCCGCGGAAACCGTTGCCGAAGACCGCAACCTGCAGAACGGCGCGTCCATCGAGACCGCCAGCCTTCCCGTGCGGATCGTCTTCAAGAACGGCGTCGATGTCGCGCGAATCGCACCCGGTTCGCTCGTCCGCGTGGTCGAGTCCGGCGCCGATCGGATCGATATCGATCTTCAGCGCGGCGCGGTCTGGATGGACCTTGCCACCACCGACTCCCCCCAAACCGTTCGCGTCAACACCCCCATCGCCTGGGTTCAGGCCACAGGTGGCGGCGCTTTCCGCGTCGCCGATGCGCTCGATCACGGCATCCACGTCGCGCTGATCGATGGCGATGTCGCGGTCGGATCCGTTTCCGCGCAGATCGACGTGAACCTGAAGAAGAACCACATGCTGCTGGTGCGCCCCGACGGCGCCATCACGCCCCAGACGCGTCTGAACCGCATCGTCGCCCAGGAATACCGCGGGTGGGACGCTCTCGCCGCCGACTGGTGGGAGGACATGCGCACCATGATCGCCGAGACGAATCCCGTCGGGATCGAGGAACGCGTCTCGGTTTCCGAGCTCCAGGAATTCCTCCGCAAGGTCGGCGCCGCGTTCGGCCGCTTCGCGGAGGACACAGGCCACATCCCGACCAACGCGGAAGGCTTCTCCGTTCTGGTCCAGAATCGCGGCAACTGGAACGAATGGGCCGGCCCCTACTGGGAAGGCAGCCTGCCCCCTCTCGATTCCTGGGGTCGGCCGATGCGATACCGCGTCAGAAGCGCGATGAGCGACCACATGGTCGGAATCGTCTACAGCCTGGGCCCGGACCAGATCGACAACGAGGGCGACCCCGCGGCCGACGTGACGGAACTGGTCCTCTACTATCAGCTGGAAATCTAGCGCACCCCCGGGGAATCCCGTGTCCCTTCGGCAGCACGCCTCCTCCGTCGTCGTCTACCGCCCACCCCATCCGGCGGACTTCGTGGAGAAGTACGCCGGATACCTGATCGCGACGGTGGTCGGCATCGTCGGCGCCATCTTTCTCCAGCTGACGATTCTCCAGATTCCCATCGTCGAAATCGCCAGGCGCGAACTGCGCATTCGGCTTCAACCGCCCCCCGCGCTCCCGAACGAGGAAGTTCAGCCGCTCGAAGCCGTTTTCACGGAAGTCGCGGCGACCTCCGTGAATCCCGCCGACACCGAGGAGTTTCGCTCCGACGCGGACAAGGGCGGCGGCGACCCGGCGGAAGTCGCCGACGAACCGGTGAACCTGGCCTCCTGGCTTCCCGCGACGGAGCAGGATCGCCGGAAACTGGACGATATCCTCGCTCAGGTGAACGACTCCGTCAATGCCGTCGAACAGCGCGCGACCGAGATCAAGGCGGAGATCAACCGCCTCTCCGTCGAATCCGTCGGGCGCCAGTTCACGCTCAACAGCGACGGGGGGCGCCGCGGCATCATCAGAACCATCGACGTCGAGCAGTTCCCTGAGGACCTGGTGATGCGCGTCCTCGCCCGCTACGGCATCACCGTGGAGTTCCGCCACGTGACGCCGGACGTCGGCCAGCGGTCGTTCCTGAACGCCGCCACGACGGCGCAGGGCACGTTCACCAGCACCGTCCGCGAGGGGTACTACGAGGTCTTCGTCCTCTCGACCAAGGCCGTCTCGATGATGGCCACGATGGAGTTGCAGGCTCTCCAGAAACGCGGGCACGACCCCGTCAAGACACGCATTCGCGAAGTCACCTTCGGCATCGTCAAGGACGAGGAATACGGCGACTATGCGCTGGATGTCGTCGATCTGAAGGTCGAGCGGCTTCGCTGAACGTCCCTACGCCTTTTCTGTGACGGCTTCCTCCGCCGCCTTCGCATCCGTTCCGTTCTTTCGGCCGTCCGCATCGCCGTCCTGCTTCGCCATCTTCGCGGGTGGAATCCTGACCGCTTCCGGCTGCGCGATCTCGCTCTTCTCGCCGTGGCTCTCCGCCTCCTCGGTTTCCAGCAGAACGGACTGGCTGCGAAAGGGCTGCTGGCCGGCGCGCAGGCGAATCTTCCGGTACTTGCCGTCGGACCCCAGCACGCGCGCCTTCACGTTGTCGTTCGCGGAGGCGTTCCAGATTTCGTCCACCAGCCTGGCCACCAGACGCCGGTCCGTGACGGGGAACATGACCTCGATCCGGCGGTCCATGTTCCGGTCCATCCAGTCCGCCGAGGAAAGAAAGACCTTCTCTTCGCCCTTGTCGCCGAAGATGAAGATCCGGCTGTGTTCCAGAAACCGGTCGACGACCGTCGAGACGCGGATGTTGTCGCTCAGCCCCTTCACTCCCGGCTTCAGGCAGCAGACGCCCCGCACGCAGAGATCGATCGGCACGCCGGCGCGGCTCGCCTTGTAGAGTTCGACGATGATTTCGCGGTCGACGAGCGCGTTCAGCTTGGCGCGGATGCGCGCGGGCTTGCCGCGTTCCGCCTTGTCGCGCTCCGCTCCGATCAGACGGAGCGTCTCGTTCCTCAGGTTAGTCGGCGCGACGATCATCCGCTCCCACGTCGGCTTGCTGGAGTAGCCCGTCAGCAGGTTGAACAGCTCCGACGCGTCGTTGCAGAAGCCCGGGTCGCACGTGAACAGCCCGACGTCCGTATAGATGCGCGCCGTCGTCGGATTGTAGTTCCCCGTGCTGAGATGGACGTAGCGGCGAATCCCGCCGCCCTCCTCGCGCACGACCAGCGCCACCTTGCAGTGGGTCTTCAGACCGACCAGTCCGTAGACGACGTGGATGCCGGCCTCTTCCAGATGGCGCGCCCAGACGATGTTGTTCTCCTCGTCGAACCGCGCCTTCAGCTCCACCAGCGCCGCCACCTGCTTGCCCTCCTCGGCGGCCTTGATCAGCGCCCGGATGATCGGCGAGTCGCCGCTGGTGCGGTACAGCGTCTGCTTGATGGCCAGCACCTTCGGGTCGCTGGCCGCCTCCTGGATGAACTCGACCACGGGCACGAAGGACTCGTACGGATGGTGAAGCAGGATGTCGTTCTGGCGGATCTTGCTGAAGATGCTTCCCGAGCGGCGGAACTCCTTCCGGATGTTCGGCGTAAAGGGCTCCTCCTTCAGGTTCTCGCGCTGCTCCAGCGAGCAGAGCCGGTTGAGCTGGTTGATGGCGATGGGCCCGTCGATGCGGTAGATCTGCTGGCTGGAGATAGCCAGCTCGCGCGCCAGGAACTCCGTGATCTCCTCCGACGCGTGGGCGCCGATCTCCAGACGGACCGACATTCCCCGCTCCCGCTCGCGGATTTCCGACTCGATGTACTCCAGCAGGTCCTCCGCCTCGATCTCCTTGTACTCGATGTCCGCATCGCGCGTGACGCGGAACGAAGCCGTCTCCTTCACCGTGAGGCCCGGGAACAGCTCGTCGAGGAACGCTGTGATGAAGTCCTCCAGGAGAATGAACTTCTTCGTGTCGCGCTGCGCCGGAACCTCCAGAAGACGCGGCAGCACGGAGGGCACCTGCACGATGGCGACAGGGTCCTCGGCGGTGCGGTTCGAACGCTTCAGACCCGACAGGCGGACGATCAGATTGAGCGAGAGCCCCTTGAGCCGCGGGAAAGGGTGTCCGGAATCGACGGCCAGCGGCGTCAGCACGGGATACACCTCGCGGTCGAAGCGCTCCTTCAGCTCCCGCCGGATCTTTCGCGAGAGCTTCTCGGGGCGCGTCAGCACGATCTTGTGCTTCTCGAGATTCGGGACCAGCGTCTCGCGGTAGAACTTGTACAGATCGTCGCACTGGCGGTGCGCCTCCTGGTGGATCAGGGCGAACTGCATCGCCGGCGTGTAGCCCGAGAGCGACTTGACCCGGATGCCAGACTTCATCTGCTCTTGCACACCGCTGACACGCACCATGAAGAACTCGTCGA
>JAJFLJ010000064.1 GCA_021772755.1 Candidatus Sumerlaeota bacterium | reverse complement strand
GGCGGAGAGGGCAGGGGGGAAGGTGCCCGACGCGGCACTCAAGCGGTGCCTGATCCTGAATGCGGACGGCGATCCGTGTCCGGAGCTCCGGCTCGGCGAGCCGTTCTCGATCTACTTCGAGCTGACGGCCCTGAGGGACTTCGCGGACCTGGCGCTGACGCTCACCCTCGACACGGCGAACCAGATTCGCGTGACGACGGTGCGCAACCACGACATCGACTATTCCCTGGCGATAGACGCCGGAGAGACGAAGGGGTTCCGCATCCGGTTCGACGATCTCGCGCTCGCGCCGGGCGTGTATACGGTCGCGGCGGTGTTGCGGGAGGGTCGCCGGTCGATCCACCGGGTCGCGCAGGCGGCGTGTGTCGAGATCTCGCAGCTTCAGTACAGCAACGACCACATGTACAGCAACACGGCGGGGATCGTGAAGGTCTGGCCGCGCTGGGAAGAGACGGCTCTCGAACCGGCGGCGGCCGCCGCTGCGGGCCCGGAGTGATTCGTGAGCGTCGAACTGACGGTCGTCGTTCCCACGCACAATCCGCACGAAGAACGGTTCGCGCGTACGCTCCTGGGCCTGCGGGCGCAGACGCTTGCGACGGCGCGCTGGGAACTGCTCGTGATCGACAACGCCAGCACCCGGCGCGCGGCGATCATGCAGGCCGACCTTTCCTGGCATTCCCGCGCCCGTGTCGTGCGCGAGGAGGCGCTGGGCCTGAACCGCGCGAGACGGCGGGGGTTCTCGGAGGCGCAGGGTTCCGCCATCGTTCTCGTGGACGACGACAACGTTCTCGCGCCGGAGTACCTCGAACGGGTGCTTGGCATCCTCGAAGGAAACGACGAACTGGGCGTTGTCGGTGGAAAGTGCGTCGGCGAGTACGAACGCGCTCCGTCCGAATGGATGAAGCCTTTCCTGGGTTTGGTGGCGGTTCGGGATTGCGGCGACGCACCGATCGTCGGGCCGCGTGCGGAAGAGGAACGCCATCCGCCGTGGGCGCCCATCGGCGCGGGGATGGCGCTGCGGCGGGAATGCGCGATGGCATGGCTGGAAGCGTGTGGTGACGGGAGCGGAGTTTCGGACCGCCGGGGGGATTCGCTCTCTTCGGCGGGGGATTGCGACATCGTGTTGACGGTGGTCGGGAGCGGTTGGAAGATCGGGTATCTTCCGGAGCTGGAGCTGACGCATTTGATTCCCGCGGCGCGATTGTCCCGCGAGTACCTTGGCCGTATCGCGCGCGCCATCGCCGTCTCGTGGGTCGAGGTGCTGCACCGCCACGGCATTCGCCCCTGGCCTCCGGTGCCCGGGTGGTCGGTGGGGCTGCGCTGCGCGCGCGCGTGGTTTCGGGAGCGCGCGTGGTCGGGGCCGGCGGAGTACGTGCGATGGCAGGCGGCGTGCGGATACTTCGAGGGAAGGGCGCGCATCCGATGAGCTTTCGCGACGTGGCGCGCAAACTGGGGCTCGGACCCGTGGCCCGGCACGTCTGGCACACGCCGAAGAACGCCATCGAACGCGTGGCGAAGGAAGGCGCCGGCGCGATCGCCGGCGCGAGGATCGGCCGCGACGAGATGGAGCTGGCCGCGTACGACCTGCGCCCCGCCGAGAAGGACTTCGAGGGGGCGAAAATGCCGGTCGAAGTCACGTTTCTGACGGGCGGGAAGTTCTGGTACCAGACGGTGTTCTGCGGCGTTTCGCTGCTGCATGCCGCGCAGCGTTCCATCGGGATCGCCATCGTGGACGACGGGACGCTCGAAGACGCGCACGTCCACCAGTTCAAGCGCGTCTTTCCGAAGGTTCGGCTGCACCCCGCCGCGTCCGTCGAGGAACGGGTTCGCGAGGCGCTGCCGCCGGAACGGTTTCCGGTACTGCACGAACGGCGGATCAACTACCCGCACATCCGCAAGCTGACGGACGTACACGCGGGATCGACCGGATGGAAGGTCGTTCTGGATTCCGACATGCTGTTCTTTCGTCGGCCGGGCGTCCTGCTGGAGTGGCTCTATGGCCCGGAGAGGCTGCTGCACATGGTGGACACGGCGGACTCCTACGGGTATTCCGCGAAGCTGATGGCGGAACTCGCGGGAGAAGGCGTTCCGCAGCGCCTGAACGTGGGAATGATCGGTCTGAAGAGCGAGTCGATCGACTGGGAGAAGGTGGAGTCCTGGGCCGCGACGATGATCGAGCGCGAGGGAACGCACTACTTTCTGGAGCAGGCGCTGACGGCGATGCTGGTGGCCGGGGAACCGCGCGTGATCGCGCCGCCCGACGAGTACGTCGTCCTGCCGGAGGAGGACGAGGTGAAGCGGCCGGCGGCGGTTCTTCATCACTACGTCGCCGAGTCCAAGAACCACTATTTCCGGTACGGCTGGCGGAAGTTCCTGGAAGAGTATGGACCGGAAGACGCCTGACGTTTCCATCGTCGTGACGGCGTACAACCGCGCGGAACTTCTGCGGCAGACGCTGGAGAACCTGCTGGCGGCGCTGCGGGGACTCGATGGCGAGATCGTCGTCGTCGACGACGGTTCGGAACCGCCCGTCGAGGAGCAGTTGGGCGGTCTGCCGCAGGGCCCCGTGCGCCTGGTTCGCCGGGCGAACGGCGGGTCGGCGGCGGCGCGCCACACGGGCATCATGGAGGCGCGCGGCGAGTACCTGCTGGTGTCGGACTCCGACGACTTCGTGGCGGAGGAGAAGCTCGTCCGGCATCTTGCGGCGATGCGCGAATCGGGCGCGGACCTGAGCTACTGCGACGAAGGCTACGCATTCCTGCGCGATGGGGAGAAGCCGCGCCTGGAGCCTTCGGCGGAACGCCTGAGACCCGCGAAGTCCGTGGCGGATCTGCTGATTCGCATTCAGCCCATGCCGCACAACATCGTGTACCGGACGGAGTGGATTCGCGGGAGGCTGCGGGAACCCGCGATTCCCCCGCTGAAGGAGTTCGGTCCGTCGGGCGACACGTGGATCTACTACAACCTTTGCACGGCGCCGGGCAGGATCGCGAAGATCGATGCGGCGCTGACGTTTCAGTCGAAGCACGATGGCGAGCGGTACCAGGCACACTGGGAAAGGCTCGGCGTGTCGGCGCTGCTTCTGGTGGAGGCGTTCGCGGCGTCGTGTCCCGCGAACGAGGCCACCTCCGAGGCGCGCGAGTACGCGGGAACGGGCGCCTTCCAGTCGTGGCGCCGCCTTCCCCGCGGGTTCAGCCGCGAATACGAGGAGCGGCTCCTGGCGGTGTGGCGCGCGATGCCGCAGGGACCGCTGGAGGACCTGGGCGGTGCGAACTTTCGCAGGCTCGCGCGGGTGCTTGGCCCGGTGGGCGCGGGGAAGCTGATGCGCCTGCGCAGGCCGGCTTACGCAGCGACGAAGACGCTCACGGCGGAGCAGCGGGACTCGTTGATCCGATCGCTTCCCGCGAAGCCGCGATTCGCATGACGGAACCGCTCGTCAGCGTCCTGATTCCCGCCTTCGACGCGGAGGCGACGATCGCGGAAACGCTGCAGTCCGTTCTCGCGCAGACGTGGCCGCGTCTGGAAATCGTCGTCGTGAACGATGGTTCCGCGGACCGGACGGCAGAGATCACAAAGGGCTTCGACGGCGTTCGACTGATTCAAGGCGCGAACCGGGGCGCCGCCGCAGCGCGGAACGCGGCGTATCGAGAATCGGCTGGCGACTACATCGTGTTTCTGGATGCGGACGACGTGCTCCATCCGGAGAAGATCGAGCGGCAAGTGCGGCTTCTCGAAGCGCATCCGGGCGAGGTGAGCTGCTGCCGGTGGGGGCGTTTCGACGGCGATGTGTCGAAGGCGGCGTTTCGCCGCGAACCCGTATGGGCGGACATGGATCCGGTCGGGTGGATCGCGACGTCCTGGCTCGGCGGAGGGATGATGTTCCCCGGCGCGTGGATGGTTCCGCGTGCCATCGCCGATGCTGCGGGGCCGTGGGATGAGTCGTTGTCTCTGAACGACGACGGGGAGTACTTCACGCGAGTGCTGCTTGCCGGCGGCGGCGTTCGGTTTTCCGACGAGGCGGTGGTGTACTATCGCATCGGCGGCGGCGCGAACCTGAGTGCATCGAAATCGCGGGCTGCCTTCGAATCGGGATACCGTGTCTGCGAACTCGCGACGGTGCGACTGATGGCGAGCGAGAATTCGGAACGCACGCGCAAGGCGTCGGCCACGATGTACCAGCGTTTCGCGTACGATTGCTTCGCGACGGCTCCCGATCTCGCCGCGAAGGCGGAAGCACGGGCGGCGGAACTCGGCGGTTCGGACTTGAAGGCGCCGGGCGGATCCGTATTCCAGACCGTTGCCAGCGTGGCGGGGTGGAAGACCGCGAAGCGGCTCCAGAGCCTGGTGCGCGGGGAACGCAAGTGACGGCGCCGGCCCTGAACATCGTCTATTTGGAACCGGAAGAGGATCGATGGCTGCCGTTCGACCGCTATCCGAGGCGAATGATCCGAAACTTGGTGAGAAGCGAACGTCCCAGCGGCCACAAGAAGGTCTTCTGGAACCTGGCAAAGGGACTGGAGAAGGCGGGAGTTCCGCATCGCGTGAACGACTTGCGCCATATCGCCCGCCATCCCGGAGAACCCGTCTGCCTTCTCGGCAAGCCCTTCGTGCTGGATGCGCACCGCTGGAAAAACCCGACGATGCTGGGGCCCTGCATCTTCTCGCACCCGTGCGACATGCCCGATCTGTTCGAGCGCCATCCCGTCGAGCGCATCCTCGTTCCGTGCGAGTGGAACCGGGCGATGTGGGCGGAACACTACGGCGACCGCGTGACCGCATGGCCGGTTGGAATCGATACGGAAGAGTGGCAGCCGGGCGAAGGGTCGGCGAAGGTCACGGACGTTCTACTCTACGACAAGGTTCGCTGGGAGCGCGAGCGTTTCGAGGGGGAACTGATCCAGCCGATCCGCGACGAACTGACCAAGCGGGGACTCTCGTTTCGCGAGTTGCGCTATGGGGCGTACGAAGAAGCGGAGTTCCGGCAACTGGTGAAGACGTGCCGGGCGATGGTGGTTCTCTGCGAGCACGAAACGCAGGGCATCGCGATTCAGGAGGCGATGGCGGCGGGGCTGCCCGTGTTCGCATGGGACCGCCGCGGGTACTGGCGCGATCCGAACTACCATCCGGAGAAGGTGCGGTTCGAGCCTGTCACGACGGTTCCGTACTGGGACGGACGGTGCGGAGAGACCTTCGCCGACTTCGAAGAGTTTCGAGCGGGGATTGGCGCGTTCGCGGAGAAGTCCCGCGCGGGCGCGTTCGATCCGCGCGCCTTCGTGTTGGAAACGCTGACGCTCGAGAAGTGCGCTCTGGAGTTCGTGCGGATTCACGAGAGCGTCTTCGGGGCGGTGCGCTGACGCATGGCGCGCATCGTCATCCAGATCGGTGCCCACCTTTGCACCGCGCCGCGCCCGCAGAAGGAGGCGGCGGCGCTGGCGGAGGCGGGGCACGACGTGACGGTCGCCGGCGCATGGTTCGACGACGCTCTCGCGGAGCGCGACGCGGAACTTCTGAAGAGTGTTCCCTATCGCTTTCTGGCTGCCGCCGATCTGCGCGGGCAGGGCGTTGCCGGCCGGTTCGCGAAGCTTCGGCTGCGCGCGGCAGCGAGGAGCGCGAGAACGCGCTACGTCCGCGACGGGCGCTTTTCGCCCCGTCTCCTGGGAACGGGAGCGCCGGAGCTCTTGAAGACGATCTCCGCACTTCCGTTCGATCTGCTGATCGTCCACTCGGAGGCGGGGCTCTGGCTCGGATGCCAGTTGATGAAGCAGGGTCGCCGCGTCGGAGTGGACTTCGAGGACTGGTTCTCGCGCGACCTGCCGAAGGCGGCGCGAGCAGGCCGCCCCGTGGACCGGATCGCCGCCTTCGAACGGGAGCTGATGGAGACCGGGACGTATCGGGTCGCCGCGTCGAAGGCGATGGCGAACGCTCTCGCCCGTGCGTATGGCGTCAGTGAACCCGCCGCGGTGTACAACTCTTTCGACTTCGGAGAGAGAAGCGCCATCGACGGCCGGGAGAAGGACCGCAGGATCCGCGAGCGCGTTTCGCTGCACTGGTTCTCGCAGACCATCGGCCCCGGCAGGGGAATCGAAACGCTGATGGCGGCATTGCCGAACGTCGCTTCCGACGTGGAGATTCACCTGCGCGGAAACCTGCCGGAGTGCTACCTCGCGTGGTTCGACGATTCCGTTCCCGAGGGGTGGGCCGACAGGATACACGTCCATCCGCAGGTGCCGAACGGGGAGCTTCTCTCGCGTATCGCCGAGCACGACATCGGGCTGGCCATCGAATCGAACGAGGTCGAGAGCCGCGATCTGACCGTGACGAACAAGGTGTTTCAGTATCTGCTGGGAGGTCTCGCCGTGATCGCGACGGAGACGACCGGACAGCGCGAGATATTCGAAAGCAGGCCAGGCGCCGCATCGACGATTCCGTGCGACGATTCCACCGCGCTGGCGAAGGCGATCGACACGCTGGCGGGAGATCGCGGGCGACTGGACACGATGAAGGCGGATGCCGTCGATGCGGCGAGGGAGTTCGACTGGAAGAGGACCGCGCCCCGGATCGTGGAACTGGCCGAACGGGCGATCGGCGAGCCGGTTTGAGAATCCTGCTGACCGCCGACCCCGAACTGCAGGTGCCGCCACGACTCTACGGAGGCATCGAGCGCATCGTGGATGCGCTCGTGCGGGGTCTGCGGTCGCGCGGCCACGACGTGGGACTCGTCGCGCGCGCGGGTTCGACCTGTCCGGCGGACGCGTTCTTTCCGTGGCCCGGCGAACGGTCGCAGAATCGGACCGACAGCGTTCGAAACGCCTTCGCGCTGGCGGGGGCAGCGAAGTCGTTTCGCCCCGATGTCCTCCATTCCTTCTCGCGCATCGCGTACATGACACCGCTGCTTCGCGCGCGTCTTCCGAAGATCATGTCGTACCAGAGGCGTCCCGGCCCGCGAAACACGGCCCGGGCGATGCGACTGGCACGGCGGGGAACGATGCGGTTTACCGGATGCAGCGAACACATCTGCCGCCAGGGCCGCGAGGGCGGCGGCGAGTGGACGGTGATTCCGAATTTCGTGGAGCTCGAAAAGTTCGCCTTCCAGGACGCGGTTCCGAAAGACGCGCCTCTGGTGTTCCTCAGCCGCATCGAACGCATCAAGGGCGCGCACAACGCCATCGCGGCCGCGCGCCAGGCGGGGGTTCCCCTCGTACTCGCCGGAAACCGCGTGGAGGAAGGCGAGGGGCCGCGGTACTGGAAGGAAGAGATCGAGCCGCACATCGACGGAGGCCGGGTGAGGCACGTCGGGCCGGTGGACGACGCCGGAAAGAGCGAGCTTCTTGGAAGTGCGCGGGCGATGATCGTCCCCATCGAATGGGACGAACCGTTCGGCATCGTCTTCGCGGAGTCGCTTGCGTGCGGGACCCCGGTGATTTCCTCGCCGAGGGGTTCGCTTCCGGAAATCGTCGAGGAGGGCATCCACGGTTTTCTCGTTCGCTCGCCGGAGGAAACGGTCTCGGCGATCGGACGGCTGAGCGAAATCGACAGATCGGCATGCCGCGCGCGCGCGGAGTCGCACTTCGCCGGATCGGTCGTGATTCCCCGTTACGTTTCGCTCTACGAGCGCGCCATTGCGGAGGCTGGGAAGCGGCGATGAGACGCGTCCTGATCGTGAGCCCGCACTTTCCGCCGATCAACGCGCCGGATCACCAGCGCGTTCGGATGGCCCTGCCGTGGATGCGCCGGTTCGGTTGGGAAGCGGTCGTGCTCTGCGTTCGCGCGCGGGACGTCGAAGGCTTGCGGGACCCGCATCTCGCGCGCACGATTCCACGGTCGACGCGCGTCCTTCGGGTGGGGGCCGTTCCGCAGTCGCTGACGCGTCCCCTGGGATTCGGAAGCCTGGCGCTGCGCGCGCTTCCATCGATCCGGCGCGCGGGCGGAAGGTTGCTGGCGGACGAGCGGTTCGACGCGGTGTTCTTCTCGACGACCATGTTTGCGACGATGTCGCTCGGCCCTTTGTGGAAGCGCAAACACGGCGTGCCCTACGTTCTCGACTTTCAGGACCCATGGCTCAGCGACTACTACGACAGGCCGGACGCGCCGCCTCCGCCGGGCGGAAGGTTCCGCTACGGCGTCGCGAAGTTCCTGGCGCGGCGAAGCGAACCCGGCGCGGTGCGGAATGCGGACCACATCGTCAGCGTGTCGCCTGCATATCCCGAAGTGCTGCGGCGGCGATATCCGGAGATTCCCGCAGAATCGTTCACCGTGCTTCCGTTCGGCGGACCGGAGCATGACTTTCGATACGCCAGAAGGGCAGACATCCGGCAGGACGTCTTCGACCGCGAAGACGGCCGTGCGCACTGGGTATGCGTCGGACGAGGCGGGGGGGACATGCAGCCCGCGATGCGGGCTCTGTTTCGCGCCCTTCGCCGCAGGATGGACCGCGATCCCGGACTCGAGGAGAGGCTGCGGCTGCATTTCGTCGGGACCAGCTATGCGGCCGGCGGGCGTGCCGTACCGACGGTCGCGCCGGTCGCGCGCGAGTGCGGGGTCGGCGAAATCGTGTCGGAGCGCACGGACCGCGTACCGTATCACGCGTCGCTGCGGATCATGACGGACAGCGACGTGGTC
>JAJFLJ010000063.1 GCA_021772755.1 Candidatus Sumerlaeota bacterium | reverse complement strand
AACGGCGCGACGGACACCGACGACCAGTTCGCGTCGGCATGGCTCTCGGGCGACTACTGGGGGCTGGTTCTCAGCGCCGACGAAGGCGCGGTGTGGACCGGAGCGCTCACGGGCATCTCCGGACACGCGCTGACCAACGACGAGTGGATCGGCCTGACGTTCGGCTCGTTCCCCTCGCCGGACCCGTCGAACTGGCAGGTGGCGACCCCCCCGCCGGCCGCCGTGGGAAACTGGACAATCTACGAGTAGTCGCCGGGCAGGGAAATCTTGCCAAGCGGAACCGCCCGTCGCGCCCCGGTCGCGGCGGGCAGGTTTCCCGGGCGACCGTGCAGCGTCTCGTTGCCCATGATGGCGAAGGCGATCGCCTCTTTCGCGTCGATGCCGATGCCGTAGTCCGCCGTCGTTCGCAGCGCGGGCTTCGTGTCCCACTCCGCCAGCGCCGCCGCGATTCCTTCCATCAGCACAGGATTGTGCGCTCCCCCGCCGGACACGACGACTTCGTCGACGTTCGTTCCGACGAAGCGGCGCACCGCATCGACGAACGTGCGAACGGTGAATTCGGCGAACGTGGCGCAGAGATCCGCCGGAGCGATGTCGGGACGGCTGGCGCGCACCTTCGCGAAGAGCGCTTGGCCGAAGCGCTCGCGCCCGGTGGACTTTGGCGCGGGCATGTCGAAATAGGGATCCGCCAGAAGTTCGCGCAGAAGCGCGTCGTCGATCCGTCCGCTCTTCGAGAGCGCGCCGTCGCGGTCGTATCCCGTATCCGGACGTACCAGGGAGGCGGCGTAGTCGATCAGCGAATTGGCGGGTCCGGTGTCGAAGGCGAGAAGCGCGTCGGGATCGTCGCCATCGACCACCGTGAGATTCGCGATGCCGCCCAGGTTCGCCAGCACGCGCCGCTTGCCGGCCTGGGAGAAGAGCAGCCGGTCGGTAAAGGGCACCAGCGGCGCGCCCTCTCCCCCGGCGGCGATGTCGCGCATGCGAAAGTCGGTGATCGCGACACAACCGGTGCGTTCGGCGATGAAGTCGCCATCGCCGACCTGAAGCGTCGCGGCACTGCGGCCTTCCGACCGGGGTTCGTGCCAGACGGTCTGTCCGTGGGACGCGACGAAGTCCACGTCCGCGATCTCGACGTTCGCGGAACTGGCGACGGCGATGGCGGCGTCCGCGAGCGCGCACGCGGCGTCGACGTTGAGGCGGCAGACCTCGGAGACATGGCCGTCGAAGCAGGCCAGGATTCTGGCGCGCAGGTCGCCCGGCCAGGGATCGCAGCGAAACGCGACGGTTTCCACGCGGGTGTCGGCGCCGAATCCCGTCAGGCGGACGAGGGCCGCGTCGATGCCATCGACCGACGTGCCGGAAATGAGTCCGATGCCGAGGCGGGTGGGCTTGCGCAGGAGGGGTTCGAGGAGATGGATCATGGCGCGATACGCGGGCGGGACCGCCCTGGAGCCAAGACGAATCGGGGCGGGGCGACACTCCCGATTTGACGTCGGAGGCGGAAGGTTCCAGACTTCGGTCGGGAATTCACCTGAAACGAGGCGCGCGATGGACGACGACGCGACGGCAATCCTCGCGGAGCGGTTCGAGGAACAGGTCGACGAGACGTTCGCCTCGCTCGCGCGGGCGGAAACCGTCGGCGGCGACACCGTTCCGCTGGAGCCGGTCAAACACGTTTCGCTGACGGAAAAGCTTGCCGCCATCGCCACGCACGAGGGCTTCGAGGTCGACCGCATCCTGGGACGCGGCGGCATGGGCGCCGTGATGCTGGCGAAGGACAGGGGTCTGGGGCGAATGGTGGCGCTGAAGTTCCTGGCGCTGCCGGACATGGCGGACAGCAAGGCCCTCGACGGGCTGCGCAAGGAGGCGGAGCGCGCGGGCCAGCTCGCCCACGAGAACATCGTGCACGTCTATTCCTGGCACAGCGTCGGGCCGCTGACGTTCTTCGCGATGGAGTACGTCGACGGCGACAACCTGCAGCAGCTCGTCCAGCGCGAGGCGAAGATTCCCGACGCCAACATTCTGCGCATCATGGCGGAAGCCTGCGACGGGGTCGCCGCCGCCCACGACGCGGGTCTTCTCCACCGCGACATCAAGCCCCAGAACATCATGGTCTCGAAGACCGGGCGCGTAAAGGTGGCGGACTTCGGGCTCGCCAGCACCGACACCGAGGAGCGCACGCGCACTCATGTCAAGATCAGCGGTACGCTGGGGTTCATGGCGCCGGAGCAGGCGCGCGGCGAGAGCTGTACACGGGCCGGCGACGTCTACGGCCTGGCGGCAGCGCTGTACTACGCGCTGGCCAAGGTCACGCCCTACGGCCCGATGAACAGCGCCGCCAAGCTTCTGATGAAGAACCAGCAGGGCGACTACAAGCCGCTGGACTGGGTGAGACCGGGACTGCGGCCGGAGCTCTACTCGCTGATGTCGCGGGGGCTCGACCCCGATCCGCTCCGGCGCATTCCCGACGCCGCCACGATGCGCCGCGAAATCGAGCGCATCATGCTGCTGCTGCACGAAGCGCCGCCCAAGCCGAAGCTGTCGGAGAAGCTGAAACTGCCGAAGTGGCTGAACCTGCCCTGCCTGGCGGTGGGTTTCACCCTCGGCGTTCTGACGGGCGCGGTGGTGGTGTGGGGGTTCATCAGCTTCTTCTGAGCGGGCGGGGCCGGAGTTCCCGACACGATTCTCCGGGGTCGCCGAAGCGGCCTTTGTGAAAAAAATCACAAGGGCCGCGCTTTCGGATTGGCCTCCAAAACCCGGCCTCCCAACAGTCGCGGGCAGATTCGAGCGCTTGGACGGCGGATCGCCCGTGGACTCGTTGTACGAATACCTGAAAGACGACCTTGGCCGGGTGGCCGACGTGCTGGACTCGGTCTATCACGTCGAGGGCACCCTCATGCAGGAGGTCGCCGACTATGTGGGTCTGCGGCGGGGCAAGATGCTGCGGCCGGCACTGGTATGCCTGGGGGCCAGGGCCCACGGTCTGGACCCGGATTCTACGACTCACCACGTCAGCCTGGGTGCGGCCATCGAGCTGTTCCATGTGGCGACGCTTCTGCACGACGATGTGATCGACAAGGCGCCGGAGCGGCGCGGCCGGCCGACGGTCAACGCCAGGTGGGGGGACGACGCGGCGATTCTCTTCGCGGACTATCTGTACGCGACCTCCTTCGACCTGGCGCTTTCGACGCTGAACGCCGAGACGCTGAGGGTGCTGACGCAGACGACGCAGCGCATGACGGAGGGCGAGTTCCTCCAGATCGAGCGCCGCGGCGACTGGCTCAGCGTGGAGGACTACAACGAGATCATCCGGCGCAAGACGGCGTACCTGTTTTCCGCGGCAGCGAGTCTCGGTGCCCTGATCGCGGGCGCCTCCTCCGACGAAGTCCGGCGGATGTCGGATTTCGGAGTGGAGTTCGGCATGGCGTTCCAAATCACGGACGACACGCTGGACTACGAGGCGCAGAACGCGAAGTGGGGCAAGCGGGTGGGGGCGGACCTGGCGGAGGGGAAGCAGACGCTGCCGCTGCTGCGGACGCTGAAGGCGGCGTCGGAAGAGGACCGCGCGGCGCTGGTTCGGGAGCTGAACAACGGGCGGGACTTCGAAACGGTGCAGCGCTACGTCGCGAAGTACGACGCGATCCCGTGGTCGCTGGACGTGGCGTCGGAACACTCCGCGCGGGCGGTGGAGCTGCTGGGCGCCTACGGGGCGGACAACAGCGCGGCAGCTCTGATGCGCGAACTGGCGGGCGGCGTGGTGGTCCGGCAGTACTGACGCTTCAGCGCAGCAGCGCGGAGCGGGTTTCGTGGACGAAGAGGGCGATGTCGGAGACGGCCTGTTTCGCGGGATCGTCGTTGGGGTCGTCCTCGCTGGCGCCGGAATACTCCGCCACCATCACCGTGAGATAGTACGTGCCGTCGGGCGAGTACACGATGGCCGTGTCGTGCCGGTGGCCGGAAATGGAGCCCGTCTTGTGGCCGACGGTCACGTCGTCCGGCAGCAGGCGGGGAATCATGTCGTTGTATTCCTGGGCGAGGAGAATGCGCTTCATTTCGGCGGTGGACGCGGGGTCGGCGGCCTCGCCGTTCTCGATGGCCTGCATCAGCCGCGTCAGGCCGCCGGGCGTCATGCGGTTGGAGAAGCCGTTCCGGTAGGCGGCGATGTCCTGGACGCAGCGCAGCACGTAGCCCCTGTCGACTCCGAGACCGCGCATGGTCCCCGTGATGTTGGCGGCGCCGCACATCGTGATGAGGATGTTGGTGGCGAGGTTGTCGCTGACGACGATCATCTGCTCGGCGATCTTGAGGATGGTTTCCTCCTGGCCGAGCATTTCCTCCATGTGGCCGCGCGCATCGACGACGTAGGGGGTATTGTCGAGGAAGCTCTTGAAGTTGGGATCGACGGGCACCTTGTCCTCCAGGGACCACTCCCCCGCCTCGGCGCGGCGGAAGACCTCGATCATGACGGGGACTTTCATCGTGCTGGCGGCGTGAAAGAGTTCGTCGGCCCGGTAGTCCGCAGACAGGCCGTTGGCGGGATCGGCGAAGGAGACGCCGATCAGACAGTCCATCGCCCGCTCCCTGTCTGCGACGTACTCGGCGATGCGCTCCATGGCGGCGCGTCCGGCTCCGGTGGGGGCGGTCGTTGCGGGCATGGGAGGCTGCTCCTGGGCGCGGGTGGGGGCTTTGGTCGTGGCACAGGCGGTCGCGAGGGCGACGCAACAGGCCATGATGACGGGGAGGGTGCGGCGAATGGTTTTCATGGTGAAAAACGTCTGGAGCGGCGAAGCGGACCAGGCAAGACGGATGTTGTGCCCTCCTGGGCGGAGCGGACGCGAAAGGGGCGCCCGAATCGTTACGGGCGCCCCTTTGGCATCGTGAAGCGTCGGGTTCCTACGCGAGGTTGTAGAACGCTCCGAGGCCCGGGTAGGAGGCCATGTTGTCGAGTTCGTCCTCGATGCGCAGGAGCTGGTTGTACTTGGCAATGCGGTCGCTGCGGCTGGCGCTGCCGGTCTTGATCTGTCCCGCGTTGGTGGCGACGGCGATGTCGGCGATGGTGCTGTCCTCGCTCTCGCCGCTGCGGTGCGAAATCACGGCGGTATAACCGGCGCGCTTGGCCATTTCGATGGCTTCGAAGGTCTCCGTCAGCGTGCCGATCTGGTTGACCTTCACGAGGATGGAGTTCGCGCAGCCGGATTCGATGCCCTTGCGCAGGAACTGCGTGTTGGTCACGAAGAGGTCGTCGCCGACGAGCTGGACCTTCTTGCCGAGGCGGTCGGTGAGCGCCTTCCAGCCGGCCCAGTCGTTCTCGTCGCAACCGTCCTCGATGCTGACGATCGGGTAGGCGTTGCAGAGCTTCTCGTAGAGATCCACCATCTGCTCGCTGGTGCGCTCCTCCTTCGTCGACTTCTTGAAGACGTACTTCTTCTTCTCCTTGTCGTAGAACTCGGAGGAGGCGACGTCGAGGGCGATGCGCATTTCGGCGCCGGGCTTGTAGCCGGCCTTCTCGATGGCGGACATGATGGTGTCCAGGGTCTCCTCGACGGTGGAGAGGTTCGGGGCGAAGCCGCCCTCGTCGCCGACGGCGGTGTTCAGGCCCTTGGCCTTCAGGACGCTCTTGAGGGCGTGGAAGGTCTCGGCGCCCATGCGAAGGGCTTCGCGGAACGTCGGCGCGCCGACGGGCATGATCATGAATTCCTGGAAATCCACCGTGTTGTCGGCGTGGGCGCCGCCGTTGAGGATGTTCATCATCGGAACGGGCAGGGTGTGGGCGGAGAATCCGCCGAGGTACTGGTAGAGGGGGAGGCCGATGACTTCGGCGGCGGCGCGGGCGGTGGCCATGGAGACGCCCAGGATGGCGTTGGCGCCGAGGTTGCTCTTGGTGGGGGTGCCGTCGAGTTCGAGCATGGCGCGGTCGATGGCGATCTGCTCGGTGGCGTCCATGTCGAGCAATTCGGGAGCGATGACGGAGTTCACGTTGTTGACGGCCTTGAGGACGCCTTTGCCCAGGTAGCGGCTCTTGTCGCCGTCGCGCAATTCCAGGGCTTCGTGCTCGCCGGTGGAGGCGCCGCTGGGGACGATGGCGCGCCCGAGGGCGCCGCTGGCCAGAAGCACCTCGACCTCGATGGTGGGATTCCCGCGGGAATCGAGGACTTCGCGGGCCAGGATGGATTCGATGGTCGTCATGAGAAGGGAACTCCGTCAGTCGTGGGGGTCGGTTGTGGGGAGCGGAGGGCCAGGCCCTCCGCAAAGCGGCGCCATGCAAGGGAGCGGAGAGCGGCGTGGGCAAGGGGGTTTGGCGCCTGCGAGACAGGATCCCAAGCAGGGATGACACGAGAAGTCACCTGATCGATCCGTGTCCATCGCTCCGGTCAGTGGACTTGCGTCGTTACTAACCCGCCTTGCGATACCGAATGCCGCGCCTCGATCGGCAGCGGGGTGTTTGTGCTTGATTTCCCCCAGCCGCTCTGCTCCCTTGTTGCATTGGAATGAAGCGGGGCGCTGGTGCGGGATGCATGATCGAAACAGGCCCGCCAAGTGCCGGAATTGCCGATTCATCCAGTAACTCATCCAAGGAGTCCGTTCATGAAAAAGTATTTACTGACAGCCGGTGCGATCGCGATCGCGGCCACCGGGTTCGCACAAACGAGAACCGTCGCGGCCACGGGAGCCGATCACACCACGATCGCCGACGCGCTCGCGTTCTTCAGCCCCGACCCAGACGCGCTGACTGATAACGTGATCCAGATTACCGACAACGGCGTGTATGACGAGCTTCTGACGGTCAGCGTTCCCGTCACGATCGAAGGAACCGGCGTCGATCGTCCTGTCATCACGGCTCAGAACAACTCGGGCAGTGACGGCCTGATCGTCGATCTGGACCCCACGGGAGGCGGTGGATCCGTCATACTGCGGAACCTGATCATTCTTCCGTCCCTGACCTCCACGCCGGCGGACGACCTGCTGCGCGCCCAGGGAACTCTCGGCGTTCTCGACCTGACTCTCGAGAATCTTCTCATCACGGCAAACAACGGCTCGAACGTCCCCGTCACGACCGATGGCCTCTCGCCGGTCGATCTGACGGGTGCGACCGTTACCGGCGACGATGGCGCGTTCCTCGCCGGAACCGGCACGGTCGTCACTATGACAGACGTGATCATCAGCCATAACCAGAACGGCGGAGGAAACGACGGTCTGGTCTGCAGC
>JAJFLJ010000062.1 GCA_021772755.1 Candidatus Sumerlaeota bacterium | reverse complement strand
ACGGGAATCTTCTCGGAACTGCTCTTGAAGGCCGGTGCGCGCGTCGTCGCCGTGGAACCCAATGCCGACATGCGCGGCGCGGCGGAGCGGGCTCTTGCCGGCAACGCGGCGTACTCGGCCATCGACGGAACCGCCGAGCGGACGGGCATCGACGATGGATTCGTCGATCTGGTGGTCGCGGCCCAGGCGTTTCACTGGTTCGACGCATCCGCGGCACGAGCGGAGTTCCGCCGCATCCTGAAGCCGGAAGGCTGGGTGGTCCTGGTCTGGAACGACCGGCGGACGTCCGGAACGCCGTTCCTTGAAGCTTGGGAAGCGATGCTTCGCGGACATTGTCCGGACTACGACGCCGTCGTGTCGCGTATCCCGCCCGAAGAGGTTCTTCGGGAATACCTGGGAGTGGGCTCGTACCGGACGATGACCGCGCCGAACGAACAGATTTTCGACCGGACGGGGTTCCTCGACCGTCTGAAGTCGTGCTCGTACTTTCCCCGGCCTGGCGCCGGGGACCATTCCTCCGCCATCGAAGCTGCGGAAGCGGTGTTCGACGCGCACAGCCGGGCCGGACAGGTTCGCGTCGCGTACGACACCCGCGTCCACTGCGGCCGGCTCGAAGGGACATTCCAGGCATGATCGTGATCGTCGACTATGGATCGCAGTACACCCAGCTGATCGCGCGCCGCGTGCGCGGGCTCGGCGTCTTCAGCCGCATCGTCTCGTGCCACGACAAACCGGCGGAGGTTCTGAGGGGCGGTCCCCTCGGCGTGATCCTCTCCGGCGGACCGGCATCGCTCTACGCGAAGGGCTCGCCGAGGCTCTCGAAGGCGCTGGTTTCGAAGATCGACGTGCCGGTGCTCGGCATCTGCTACGGCCACCAGGCGCTGATGCAGTATCTCGGCGGCAGCGTCGAACGCGGCGGAACAGGCGAGTATGGCCGCGCGGACGTGGAAATCCGGAAGGACGATCCGCTCGTCGAAGGCGTTCCCCGCAAGCACCGCGTCTGGATGAGCCACCGCGACCACGTCGCCTCGCTGCCGAAGGGCTTCACCCGCGTGGCGTCCTCTCCCGCGACGCCCAACGCCATCGTGCGGAACGCGAAGATGCGGATCTGGGGTCTGCAGTTCCATCCCGAGGTTCACCACACGGAGAACGGCGGACGCTACATCGAGAACTTCCTCTTCGGCATCTGCGGCTGCCGGCGCGACTGGTCGCTGGGGGACTGGATCGACCGCACGCAGGAGGAGATTCGCGAGCAGGCCGGAACCCGGCGCGTCGTCAGCGGCGTCAGCGGCGGCGTCGATTCCACCGTCATGGGCGTGCTGCTGGACCGCGCGATCGGTTCGCGGTCCGTGCCCGTTCTCGTCGACAACGGCGTCATGCGCGCCAACGAGGTCGGCGAGGTCCTCCGTTCCCTGAAGGACGAACTCGGACTGAACCTCAAGGTGCGCCGCGCGGGCGCGCGATTTCTCTCCAGGCTCAAGGGCGTCACCGATCCCGAACGCAAGCGCAAGATCATCGGCAAGACCTTCATCGACGTCTTCTTCTCCGAAGTGCACAGGAACGACATGCTCGCCCAGGGCACGCTCTATCCCGACGTGATCGAGTCGGTGGCGGTGCGCGGGCCCTCCGACAAGATCAAGACGCATCACAACCGCGTGCCCGAAGTGATGAAGCTGATCGAGCAGGGCCGCGTGATCGAACCGCTGAAGGAGCTCTTCAAGGACGAGGTGCGCGAGGTCGGCAAGCTGCTGGAGATTCCGCAGCCGCTCCTCGACCGCTATCCGTTCCCCGGGCCCGGCCTCGCGATTCGCATCCTGGGCGAGGTGACGCCGAAGCGGCTGAAGCTGCTCCGCGCCGCCGACCTGATCTTCCGCGAGGAAATCGCCGCCGACCGCGAGTCCTTCGAGCGCGTCTGGCAGGGCTTCGCCGTGCTGCTCCCCGTCAAGGCCGTCGGCGTCATGGGCGACTCCCGCACCTACGCCAACGTCTGCGCCATCCGCTGCGTCGAAAGCGTCGACGGCATGACCGCCGACTGGGCGCGCCTTCCCTACGAACTGCTCGACTCGATCTCGCGCCGCATCGTCAACGAAGTCGACGGCATCAACCGCGTCGTCTACGACATCTCCAGCAAACCGCCCGCCACCATCGAGTGGGAATAGAAAAGCCGCCCCGCCCGACCGTCACTCCTCGCGTCTCCGCGACTCTGCGCTGGACACCATGATTCCTCCGATCGATTCGCTACCGCTCCTCTACACCGGCAAAGTCCGCGAGGTCTACGACGCCGGCGGCGACCTTCTGCTGCTGGTCACGTCCCGGCGCGTCAGCGCGTACGACGTCGTCTTTCCCGAACCCGTTCCGAAGAAGGGCGAGGTACTCAACCTCCTGAGCGCGTGGTGGTTCGAGCGTACGCGTCACATCGTCGACGACCATCTGGTCGAAACGCGCGCGGACCGCATTTTCGGCGCGGACGCGAAGGAGCGCGAAACGCTTCGCGGGCGCGTGGCGCTGGCGAGAAAGGCGACCCCCATTCGCTTCGAGTGCGTCGTTCGCGGGCATCTCGACGGCAGCGGCTGGCGCGAGTACGAGGCGACCGGCGCCGTCGCCGGACACGCGCTGCCCGCCGGACTGAAGCGCTACGACGCCCTGCCCGAGGCGATCTTCACCCCGGCCGCGAAGAACGAAGAGGGCCACGACGAGAACGTCACCGTCGCGCAAATGGCCGAAGTGCTCGGCGAACGCGAAACGGACCGGCTGCAGGAAGTCAGTCTCGCCCTCTACCGCTTCGCCTACGAAGAGGTCCGCAGGCGCGGGCTCGTGCTTCTCGACACGAAGTTCGAGTTCGGCCTCGCATCCGACGGCACGCTGCTGCTGATCGACGAAATCTTCACGCCCGATTCCTCGCGCTACCGCTTCGAGTCGGACGGCGGGGGCGCGGCGCTCGCTCTCGACAAGCAGTTCCTGCGCGACTGGCTCCAGGCCAGGGGCTTCACGGGCGAGGGGACCCCGCCCGCCCTCCCGCCGGACATCGTCGCGGAACTCGGCTCGCGGTACGAACGCGCTTTTCTCGCGGTCACGGGCACGGAACTGCAACAGGCGCTCGCCTCGCGCGGTTAACCGGGGGGAGACCTCCGGGCGCCCCGTACCAGGCGCGCATAACGACTCATGCGGTGGGTGCCGTCCTGGCGGACAGCGCCCGGAGCTCCGTCCCTCAGCCGTTCTTCCGCTGCTGCTTCGCCCACTCGTCCCGCAGCGTCACCGTGCGGTTGAAGACCGGCGCGCCGGGCTTCGACATCCTGGTATCGACGCAGTAGTATCCCAGCCGTTCGAACTGGAACCGTTCGCCGGGCATCGCCGTCGCCAGCTCCGGCTCCGCATAGCACGGCGAGAGGACTTCGAGGGAGTCGGGGGCGAGGTTGTCCCGCCAGTCGCCGCCTTCCGCCACCTTGTTGGGGTTCTCGACCGCGAAGAGCGGCTCGTAGTGGCGCACCTCCGTCGCGACCGCGTGGTCGGCGGAAACCCAGTGCAGCGTCGCCTTGACCTTTCGGCCGTCCGGCGCGCTGCCGCCCTTCGTCTCCGGATCGTACGTGCAGATCAGTTCGACGACTTCCCCCGCGTCGTTCTTCACGACCTCGTCGCAGCGGATGAAATACCCGTACCGCAGACGCGCCTCGCGGCCCGGCGCCAGGCGGAAGAACTTCTTCGGCGGGTCTTCCATGAAGTCGTCGCGCTCGATCCAGAGCGATCCGGAGAAGGGAATCATGCGCGTTCCGGCGGACTCGTCCTCGGGGTTGTTCACGCCTTCGACCTCCACCGTTCTCCCCTTGGGCCAGTTGGAGATCGTGACCTTCAACGGCCTCAGAACCGCCATCCTGCGCGGCGCGACGGCGTTCAGGTGCTCGCGCACGCAGTGCTCGAGGAGCGCGAACTCCACGGTGTTGCCGCGCTTCGCGATCCCAATGCGGTCACAGAACGCGCGGATGGCTTCCGGGGTGAACCCGCGGCGGCGGAGCCCGCCGATCGTGGGCATGCGCGGATCGTCCCATCCGTCGACGCGGTTCTCCCGCACCAGGTCCAGCAGCTTGCGCTTGCTTGTGACCGTATGCGTCGTGTTGCGGCGGGCGAACTCGATCTGCTGGGGCCGGTAGATGCCCAGGCTGTCGCAGAACCACTCGTACAGCGGGCGGTGATCCTCGAACTCCAGCGTGCAGACGGAATGCGTCACGCGCTCGATGCTGTCGCTCTGGCCGTGGGCGAAGTCGTACATCGGATAGATGCGCCACGTGTCGCCCGTGCGGTGGTGGTTCGCGTGGAGAATGCGGTACATCACGGGATCGCGCATGTTGAGGTTGGGCGAGGCCATATCGATCTTCGCGCGGAGGACCCGGCTCCCGTCGGGGAATTCGCCGTTCTTCATGCGCTCCAGAAGATCCAGGTTCTCCTCCGGCGCGCGGTTCCGCCACGGACTTTCGGTTCCCGGCTCCTTCAGCGTTCCGCGCGTGCGCCGGATGTCGTCGGCCGACTGGTCGTCGACGTACGCCTTTCCGTCGCGGACGAGCTGCTTCGCCCATTCGTACAGCTGGTCGAAATAGTCCGACGCATAGAACTCGTTCTCGCCCCAGTCGAACCCGAGCCACTTCACGTCCTCGCGGATGGCCTGGACGTATTCGTCCTCTTCCTTGACCGGGTTCGTGTCGTCGAACCGCAGGTGGCACACGCCGCCGAACTCCGCGGCGATGCCGAAGTTTAGGCAGATCGAGGAGGCGTGTCCGATATGGAGGTAGCCGTTCGGTTCCGGGGGAAACCGCGTCACGACGCGGCCCTCCCACTTGCCGGTGCGGGTGTCTTCGGCAACGATCTCGCGGACGAAGTCGGTGCGGGGCTTGGCGGATTCGGCGTTCGTCATGGATTGGCGGGGTTTCGTCGGGATGGATTGGCGCGGCGGCGCGAGGGGGGTGTGCCTGCCCTGGCGCGCCCCGGTGCGCGAGCGGATTCCTCCCCGGTTCGGGGATTGGAGTTGATTGCGGGGGCCGGACCGCCTACACCCGCACTGATCGAGGGCCTTCCGGAGGAGGCGCCGTCACGGAGCGGGACGGACGCGGGACCGGGGGAGCGATCGCATTTCGGATCGGGAGGGGATCATGAAAGGCATTCGGCGTGGTATGTTGTCCGCCCTTGTGGCGGTGGTGCTGGCTGCGGGAATCGCCCGCGGCGCGGTGCCGAAGACGACCGGCGACGGGACGGTCTTCGACCTGAAGGTTTCGGTGTCGGGCAATCCCATCACCGAGCCCCAGCGCGACCAGTACGAGCGCGTCATCGAGGCATTTGCCGACGGCGTCTACGAGTCCACCAACGGCGCCCACAAGATCGGCCGGGTGGAGATGTTCACCCGCGGTCGGTTCCAGGCCCAGGCCGATATCGTCTGGCGCCAGAAGGGCCACCCCACGGCCGACCTCAACGGATACGGCCGCGTCGTCGATGGCGACATCGTGCGGACCGGACCTGGCCAGATCTTCATGAACGACATCTTCGAGAACGGCCGCCATCTCGGCGGCGGCGTCTTCGAAGACGTCGGTCTTCTCGACGAACCCGAGGGCGCCGGCTATCTGCTGGCCCACGAATGGGCGCACTTCGCCTACGGGCTCTACGAGGAGTACGAACTCGAGAAGCGCTTCCTTGGTACCGTCGTCACCCATTTCGACGGAATCGGCGGCGATTCCATTCTCGCGAACCCCTTCGCCGCCGCCGGGTGGGAAGAGGACGACGACCTGCTCCATTCGCTGAACTTCTCGACCGGCGTTCACTATGCGGGGCCGGAAGCCGCCGAAACGTGGCAGTACACCGAACACGTCGCGAGCGGCTGGGAAACGCTTGCGCGCCCCGTCAACGACGATCCCCGCGAGATCTTCTATCTCCTTCGCCCCCAGCGCATTCGCTGGCCCGACCTGCCGGCGCGCGCCCCCACACCCGGCGCCCTCGCGCCCTTCGACCTCCCCGGCACCGCCCGCAGCGAACTCTCGATCATCTGGCCGCAGGACGAGCTCGCCGTGATGATCGTCATCGACCGTTCCGGATCGATGGCCGGGGCGCCTCTCGCCAACGCGAAGGTCGCCGCGCGGTTCCTCGTCGACAGCGCCGAACTCGACACCATCAGTCTCGGCATCGTTTCCTTCAGCGACGACGTCTCCGTCGACCAGCCGCTGACGCCGCTGACCAGCAACGCCGTGCGCGACGAGATCAAGCTCGCGATCTCCGGAATCCAGTCCGGCGGCGCGACCGCCATCGGCGACGCCGCGACGGCCGCTCTCGGCGAACTGCTCGCCAACACCGGCCCCGACGACAACCGCGTCGTGTTTCTTCTCTCCGACGGAGAGAGCAACTCCGGCGTCGAACCCCTCTCCGTGATCTCCTCCTACCAGGACGAGGGCACACCGCTCTACACCTTCGCCTACGGCAACGAAGCGGACCAGGAAACGCTGCGCCAGATGGCCGTCGAAACGGGAGGCCGCTACTACTTCTCGCCGACCAATGCCAGCGACATCACCGCCGCCTTCGCCGACGCGTTGCGCGACGTTCTCGCGCGGCTGAACCTGATCGACGGCATCGCCCCCGCCACGACGGACCAGCCGCTCGAAGCGAGCTTCGCGACGGGCTCCGGTCTCGTCGGCCTGGAGGTCACGCTCAGCTATGCCGGCCAGCAGGGCGACGCCGCGCCCCGTCTCGTCTCGCCCTCCGGAACGGTCTACGAACCCGACTCGTGCATCTCCGCATCGGGGGAGCTGATCTGCGTCTTCCGCATCGGAGGCGGCGACTTCGAGGAGGGCGCGTGGACCATTCGCGTCGAGTCCCTCGGCCCCGATCTCGTCGTGCGCTATGCGGGCTACGGCATTCCGAGCGAAACGGCGTCCTCCTACGTTCTGGCGGGTTCCGCCGGCGGCGACCTGCTCCAGTATCCCGCGCCCTTCGTCGTCTCGGCGCGGCTCATCGACCAGTTGCCCCTCACCGACATCGACACTCGCGTCGTCTTCACCACGCCTTCCGGAACGCGCGCGTTCCTTCCCGTGAACGACGATGGTCGCGAGCCCGACGCCATCGCCGGCGACGGCGTCTACACCGGCCTCGTTCCCTATAACGCCAACGGCGTCTGGAACGTCAGCGTCACGGCGGAGGCGGAGGCCGGCGTCGCGCGCTTCACCGACACGGGTCTGATGGACTCCCCCGCAGTCAACGGCGGCCAGGCGCCCCGGGGCGTGCCGGACCCGATCACGGAAACCGTCACGCGTTCGACGGCCTTCCAGGTGACCATCGAGGGCTATCGCTCCGACGATCACGGCAACGTGCCCTCCCAGGCCACGCCGCTGCCGTCGGACAACACCGACGTCGACGGCACCATCGACCGCCCCGGAGACGTCGATGTCTTCTCCATCGAGCTGCCCCAGGGTTCGCCCAGCCCCGTCCTTCAGGTCGTCCGCGTCCACGGACTCTCCGCCGCCATGAAGCCGGACGTGCGGCTGATCGCGTCCGACCGCCAGACCGTGCTCTCGCAGCAGGTCGTCGACGATCCCCGGCGCGATTCCGACTATGTCGTCATTCCCCTGATCGGCGAAGCGGGCCAGGTCTTCTACGTGTCCGTGCGTCACACGCAGCCGGTCGATCTCGGCAACTTCTTCGTCAGCACCGGACCGATCCTGCCGGCCGAGGCGGGACGCGTCGCACTGACCTCGCTCCTCTGCATCGATCAGTGGAGCCTCAAGCTCAAGCCCGGCTCGCCCGAGAGAGGTTCCGTTTCCATGAGCGGTACCATCGCCGATCCCGACCGTGACTTCGATCCGCTCGTGCACGGACTCTCCTTTGTCTTCAACGGAACCGCGATGATCGAACTCGACCCGGCGCGGTTCATCGTCGGCCGCAACGGCAAGCTCTCCTACAAGACCGACTCCATCCGCGCGCAGATCGTGGTGAACGAGAAGGGTACGTCGCGCAGTTCCTTCCGAATCGCGGCCAGCGGCGACTTCACCTCCCTGCAGGGCGACCGGTTCGTCATGGTGACGATGCTCTCCGGCGGTCTTGCCGACGGCGTCGTCTTCGCGCCGCAGCTCTCAGGAACCGGGGGCGACCGCGGCGCGAAGTACCAGGGCCGGAGGCTGCCGCCCACCAGCGAGGAGTTCCTCGTCGGTTCGATGCGAATCAAGCGCCGCCTGACGGATGGCGGGCGCGACTCGCTGAAGATGACCGGCAAGATCGCCGGATCGCCCTCGCTTTCCCCGCCCAGGGTGACGTTCATTCTGAACCTCGGCTGGGACGCCGTCGTGATCCAGCCGAACCAGTGGACGTTCAAGGGCAACGCGCTCCAGGCGTCCGGAGCGTTCGGAACCGGCGGCACATGGACGGTCAAACTGGACCGCACGCGCGGCACGTTCTCCCTGCAGGGCAGGAACATGACGATCGACAGCACCTCCGCGCAGCAGACCGTGGGACTCGCGTTCGGGTTCATGGACCGCTTCGCCATCGTGAACGGCGCCGCGCAGACGAAGAAGGGCCAGTGGCAGTTCCGCTACTGACGGAGCGCGGGATGCGCCGCCGCTTCGCGGCCGTTTGCGTCGCGGTGGCGTCGAGCGCACCCGCGACGGCGGACGGGCCCGTCGCGCTCGAAGGGCTGCCTCCGTTGAAGGACCCCACAGTCTGGCAGTACGCGCCATCGCGAGGCGAGTGGCTGCTGCTTGCGATGGACGGCGGCAGGCTGCGCGCGTGGAACATGAAGTCCGCCGCCGCGGAATCGGAAGTGGGGCTGCTGCTTCCCGAACTCCCCAGAGGCGGCGTCCGCTGGGGGCCCGCCCTCTGGCACGACGAGGAGGGCGACGCGCTCCTTCTCTACTCCGGGCTTGGGCGGGCACACGACTGGCCCACATTCCGCGTTCACGTCGCGCGGTGCGATCTCTCTTCCTCCGCGACGATCGGCGAGGATGGTCGGCCCGTTTCCCTCGCGTTCACAGACGAGCGCGAAGTGACCCTCGTCGACGGAGATTCGTTTCACGGCGCAACGGACTTCGGAGCGATCGACCCCGAATTCGTTCACGGTCCCGGCGGCGATGCGACGCTCTTCTTCACCATCGTGCTGCATGGCATCCCGAGCGAACGCCCTCACGAGGAATTCATC